>CAYIIH010000118.1:0-21458 GCA_964363225.1 uncultured Verrucomicrobiota bacterium
TGCGGTTTTGGTTGGGGGGGGGGGTTGGCTGCGCCGAACAAATATCAGGGCGGAGCGGCAGCTCCGCCCTACCCGGTTCAGGAGAAGATGGCGAGAAGGCCGGTTATCGGGCAGACTTGATGTCGTAGCACCAGAGCATGCCGAGGTCGCGGATGTAGAGCCGGCCGTTGGCGACGACCGGGTAGGCCCAGGCCTTCTCCATCTGGTTGGAGCGCTTGGGCAGGTCCGGCGGCGTGAAACGGCCCTTCTCGCGGTAGCCATCCGGAGTAGCCTCCGCCAGCGCCACGTCACCGTTCTCGCCGTGGAGGTAAAGGCGGCCCTCAGCATGGCAAAGCGAGGCCGCGCCCAGCGCGCGGTCTTCCCACTTCACCTGGCCGGCGGCAAACTCGATGCACAGCAGCGCCTGCGCGGTTGTGCCGTAGAGAAACTCCCCAACCTTGACCGCGCCGCCGATGGACGTGGGCAACTTCGATTCGAAATACATCTGCTCCGGCTCGACGCTGCCTTCTTTGGCCTTCAGTTTCACCGCCCCTCCCCCCGTCCCCGCCGAGCTGACGTAAATGTAATCGTCACTGGCGACCGGCGTGGGGATGTTGGCGCCGTAGCGGCTGACCGCTTTGGCGTATCGCCATAGAAATTTGCCCGTCTTCGCCTCCACGCCCACCAGTCCGTTTTGCAGGAGTTGAACATACTGTTTCACGCCGCCAGTCTCGACCACGATGGCCGAGGCGTAGGCGGCCGGGTCGCCGCCCGGCACGGGCGTTTTCCAGATGACGTCGCCGGTTTTCTTATTCAAAGCCACGATCGTGGCGTTACTGCCGCCGGGGGTGCAGAGGAGGACATCGCCGTCGATCAGCGGAGACTCGGAGTAGGCCCAGGTTCCGGGCTGGCCGCCGAAGTCGGTGCGGAGATTCTTCTGCCAGCACACTTTGCCCGTGCCGGTCTCCAGGCAGGCCAGATCACCATCCGAGCCCAGCGCGTAGAGGAATTCGCCCTCCACCGTCGGGGTGGAGCGGGCAGCGGGGAAACTCGGCTTTTGGTTCGGGTTCCCTACTTTGCCGAGGCGGGTGGACCAGACCCGCTTTCCGTCCTGGGCGGCGAGGGCTTGCACGAACTCATTGTCCAGCCCTTCATTGCCCAGGACATAGAGGCGCTCGATGACCACCGCGGGCGTCGAGTAGCCGGAGCCGATGTCTGCCACCTGCCACAGCAGCTTCGGCCCGTCTTTGGGCCATTCCTCGAGGAGGCCCGTTTCCGGCGAGACCCCGTTCCGTTGCGGCCCGCGCCATTGCGGCCAGTCAGCAGCTTGAAGCGGTGATGGGACGAAACAGAGGCTGATGACAATTCGCAGCAGCGCGGACACCCGGGATGTGTTGGCTGATTTGTTCATAGTAGTTTTTTGGGGAAACTGTTTTGTTTTTCAGTGAGCCATCAAAATGGGCCGAAGCGTGAATGGCGAGGAAATTTTTTCGGGTGTTGGCATTGTGGTCACTGACCGAGCGCGCGTGTCAGCGGGTCATCCCGCCCCGTTGCTTGCCGCCGGGCGCGCCGGCCGTCTGAGCAGAGGCGACCGCTGTCTGCTCCGGTTGCTCCACGGACGCAAACTTCGCTCTTCCCGGAGCCGCTTTGACCTTCAGCTTGAGCACAACTTCCTTCCGGATCAGGTCATTGGCTTTGCCCGGATACTTGATGTCGAAATCGAAACGGTTGAGCACAAACTCGGCGGTCACATCGACGGCGTCTGCGCCGGCCTGAATCCGGGCGGGGAAGGAAATTTGTTTCGTCACTCCATGAAGCGTCAGGTTGCCCGTCACCGTCGAGTCACCGGTCTTCTGCGCGACCGCGGTCGAGACGAACGTCGCCGTCGGAAGTTGCGGGACGTTGAAGAAGTCTGGGCTTTTCAAGTGCCCTGTCACTCGATCGTTATCCGCCCAAATCGAACTCATCTCAATGACGATCTTGTTGCCGGAGTCGGCCAGTTGGCCGTTCACGACCCTGAATTCGCCGGCGAAGTTGCGAAATCCGCCGTGGTGGCTGCCGGTGATCTTGGAACCGATGAACTCAATAGTGGCAGAGTCTGGTCCGAAAACGAAATAACGGCCGCCAGAGTCGGACACCTTCCCCGTGGCGTTGGTGGCGGATTTGACGGTGGCGGCGGGGACGTTGTCGGCCGGATTCGAGCAGCCGAGCAAGAGGATGAGCGGGACGATTCCGGCGAGTGTTTTCATTACTTTCATGACAGTGCTTTGTTTTTGTGTTTGCGAATGAAGCTGCTTGTTGCCTGTTCCTTTCATTTCTCGCAAGCGAATTCTGCCATGCGACAACCTCGGACATGGCTCTTGACTCTCCAGAGCGGCCCTTTAGCGTTCTTCAGCGTGACTTTGACCTGATATTGAACTCGGGCAAAAATGCCCGGAAACCAGGTTATTATCCTATTATCAGGTCACGACAGCTTGTTAATCAATTGTTCCCCGGATCACGGTGGTTTACTGTGGTAATGTTTGGATTTACAAAATGCCCCGTTGACATCATAATCAGGCCAACGCCGGTGGCACGGTTTTGGAATTGGCGAAGGTTGATCCATGGAAAAACTGATTACAACGTTATCGGGAGCCAGGGGCCCGTGACCGGAGAACCAGTCGTTGCAGCGGACGCGCCGGTTACGTCCCCGTTCCATGTCGGTGGCTCTTGGCGGCGCGCCGCTGAACTTTATTGTTAGATCGCATAGGACACGTTTATGACAATAGTAACTATACTGGAAGAATCTCGTGTTGAATTAGCGCGAATGCAGAAACAAGTTGACGACACGCTGGCGCTGAACCGGAAGCTCCTGAAGTTCCAGGGCGACGTGACGCAGGCCGTTGCGTTGCATGGCTCACTATCGGCAACAATGGGGAGGCCAAACCAATGAAAGCTGGGAAACAACGCGTTGTTCTTGGACCCCTTGGGGTGCTCTTCATCATCTACCTCGTTTGGAGCATCAGGCATCCACCAGAGCCGCCCCTTACTATATCGGTTGGGCAAACAGCATATGTGAGATGCTCGAACTACGCGGGTGATGAAGTGTGGAAAGACCTTGAGAATCTGTTCTTGGCAGATATTAAGAGGTTCGCCTCAGGCCGGCACGGTCGCAACTACGTTCCGCCGTTTACAGCCGATCCCGATGAATCAGCACTTGTGAAAGTCGCCCCAAAGACCAAAGTGCGAATCCAGCAGATCATCAGCAGTCCTGTGATACCTGTGAGTATCACCGTGCCCCGCCACCTGGAAGGGAAGGTAGACGTCAGGGTGCCTGTCCCTTTTGTCAAAGTTGAAGTAGTTGAGGGGCCACACGCTGGTGAAACAGGTTGGGTTCATGCATGCTATCTTTGGGTTAGCACCAACGCGCCGGTATGGGAAGGTGCGACCTTTTGGGACAGCGCTGAGTTCGAGGCGTGGAAGAAGACGCGTGGGAGTGAGATGGGTCGCAATGCAGGTGCAATCGTGTACCTCTTTAAGCGTTGGCTCTAAAAGCAATGCAGGGACCGGCGTCCATGCCTGATGCCAGAATTTTAGGCCACTTCGCACGTTGCATAATGAACGAACACGAACCAAAGCCGGAGCCTTCAGGAGCACAGCCTCCTCCGCGTCCACCGCGCCGCACAGCCGAAACTGAAGAAGAGTCGAATCGATTTCGTCCTTGTTCGACTCCGGGACGACGCTCAAGGCGAGACGAACATTAGTCACGTGAGCCGTATTGCGGAGCGGCACGGAGCGGACTTCGACTTGTTCGGTTCGTTGATCACACTGACGTTGGGCACGCTGGTGGACGACGCGCCTCGGGACGACCGGCCCGAAGAGTTGATTGAGGATCTTTCGCGGTGCCTTGGTGGAGCGGCGAAGATTTTGCACGGCTCCGAGATGGGCCATTCTGGTTTTGTGGTTGGCAACCAGCAGATACGGTATAGTATTCATTTACCAGGCTTTACCGAGGCCCGGCATCGAATTGAGGATTTGGAATGGGGCCAGGTAGCAGAGTTTAGAAGGTAGCAGCTTCGTTCATGCTTTCCAAAGGCACGCGCGGTGGCGATGATCTGAGGGCAAGGGACGTGCGCGTGTCGGCCGACCAAAGCGTTCAGATCTTCTTCAGCAATTCCTTCCAGCGTTTCCACCCTTCGTCGCGCCCTTTCTTGTTGGCTTCGGAGGCGTCGGGGGCTTCGCCGGCGCGCATGAAGCCGTGGCCGGCGCCTTCGTAGGTCACCGGCTCATACGTTTTCCCGGCTTTCTTCATCAGTTCGGCCGACTTGGGAATGGTGGCGTTCACGCGCGCGTCGTTCCCGCCGTAAAAGCCATACACGGGGCAGGTGATGCGGGCAATGTCTTCTTCCTTGTCCGGTCCGGACCCGTAAAAGGGAAAGGCCGCTTTGATGCTTTTGTTATTCGTCGCCAGGCGGAACGTCTGGCTGCCCCCCCAGCAAAAGCCCGCCACGACCACCTTGCCGTTGCAGGCGGGAAGCTTTGAGACGTATTCCACGACGGCATTCAGGTCAGCGGTGATCTGATCCGGCGGCAGGGATGAGATGGCTTTGCGCACCGCGTCGCCGCTGCCGAGTTCGCTCGTGCCCCCGCCATTGGGCGCCGTGCCCGAGAGCAGGTCGGGCGTAATGGCGACGTAGCCGGCCTCAGCCAGTTGGTCGGCGACACCGCGCACCCAATCCGTGAGGCCAAAGATTTCGTGAATGACCACCACGGCGGTGGCTTTGTCTTTCACTTCGGGAAAGGCAAGGAATGACTGCACTTCGCGGCTGCCTTGCTTCACTTTCACCCATTCCAAGTGGCGGGGGGATTTGTCGAGCCGGGCCTTGGCCCAATCTTGCGCCGGGGCGGTGATGGCCGCCAGAGCAAGGCCGGCCGTGAGAATCACTAATCGGTTCATGATGTTTTTTGTCGTTGGGGTTGATGGTTGATGGTTGATGGTTGAGTGGGTGGTTCTAATTCCGTGGCGCCGAGCCGGCCAGGCTCAGGCTCAGGTCAATGATATCGGAGACCTTTTCTTCGAACTTCGCGGCGTTGATGCCGAAGTCGCTGCGCTTGATGCTGAAATTCGCCCGGATGACCAGCAGATCCCCTTCCCTGCCCTGGCGTGCCTTCAGTTTGTCTTTCAGGTAGGTCATCTTCACCGGGACCACAAGTTCCTTGGTGACGCCTCTGATGGTCAGTTTGCCCATGGCCTCCACGCTGCTGTTGTCGCCCTCGGTCTTGACGTTTTTGGTTCCGGCCAGTTCAAAATTGATTTCCGGGTGCTGGGCGGCATTCATCCAATCAGGGCCGTGCAGATGCTCTTTCATTTTCGGGTTCGGCACATTTAACGAGGCCACGGCCAGAACAATTTTTCCTTTCACCGCGCCGGGATGCTCCGGGTCGAACGTGACCGTGCCGGAAATGCCGGTGCCGGTTCCATTGATGGATTCCAGCGGCGCGTCGGTGCGGAACACGATATTGTTGACGCCTTTGGGGTCTTTGAAATCGAACTCAATCGGAGCGGCCCACGACATGACGGCGGCGCAGGCCAGGAACGAACTGGTGATGATTCTCTGTTTCATTGGATGGGCGAACATAGTGGTTATGAATACTTAGCAGTTGGGAGTTTCTTTGCGGGCAGAAGGAAGGAAATGCCAAAGAGCACGATCGCGCCCAGGAGAGCAGCGCCGAGCAAATCGATTCCGGGAATAAACCGTTGTTCGATGACCGGCCCCTCGAGGTCCGTCACCGGGTCTTTCTGCCACCGGGTGACCGATGTCTTCGTCCAGCCCAGGTTCAACCCAAGCAAAGCCCAGGCCAACAAGCTGACGACCGCCACAGCCAGCGCGACGATTTGGACGCGTTTTCTCATACTTTCATTCCACGTTACGCCTCCGGCGTGAGGCCCAGCACGATGTCGAAGCGCGCCGCGAGTTCGCCAATGCGGGAACTCTGGAGCGGGACGAAAGGGATGGTGACCGACTTCCGCGCCTTCTCATCCTTGATGCTTTGATAAACACCATCACGCTCGTTGCCGGGCTGGCCCTCGATGTAACACTGCGTAATCAGCTCCTTGCGGCCTTCCATCTTGATCGCGTAATGAATGTGCGGGGTGCGTCCCGGATAAGGCACCGGCTTGATGGTGCGGAAGAGATACTCGCCGGTCGAGCCGGTGAGGAAGCGTCCGAAGCCCTGGAAATTGGCATCGCGTTTCTCGCGGTTGCCGCTCCGGGTATGGAGGTAGGCTCCGTGGTGGTCGCATTGCCAGATTTCGACCAGCGCATTGCGGATCGGCCCGCCGCGCGCGTCGAGCACACGCCCGCTCAGCCAGGTGATTTCGCCCACGGCGGGCGTGATGCCGTCGTTGATGACCAGCAGGTCGTTGTCGGTGTCGAGCGGCAGCTTGTCGGGATAGAACGGCCCCTCGGTCTGCGGCGGCGTGCGGAGGAGTTCCTCGGCCAAGACGCCGGGAACCGCGAAAAACACGGTGCCGAGGCCGAGTCGCAGCAGAAAGCTGCGGCGGTCTGGCGACGCGACAGCACGGCGGATCATGAGGTCAGTTTTCATAGACGTGTGGTGAGACTCTTCGGACGGGTTTAGGTTACACATTAAATTGTTCTGAGGGCGTTTCACATTGCCTTTTCCATGGAGAAGTGCGGACTCTCGATCACATCGGTGCGTTCAAAGGCCACTTCTTCATACAAGGCTGAATGCCGGTTAAACTAGAGCACATTCTAATTGTTGCAACGACAAATTCTTATAGAAACGGTTCAACGGCTCAATTCCCTGGCTCGGTGAGGGGGTTCTTCCCATGAATCCCTGCGATTGTGCCGCTGCCAATCAACGAGTTGCGTGAGCAGTGAACATTTCCCTCAAGCCGTTGGATGGACATTCGCTTTAAGTTCTTGATCGCGCCGTGGAATAACGAATGAAGACTCAAAATAACTTGTTCTTAGCTTCATCCGGCACTTCGACTTTGGTGGTGCCGATGTCCTTGACTTCAACCGTCCTTGTGCGGTCGAAATACACGTCCTTGCCGTTGGGGTTGATCGTGCCTTGCACTTTGACTTCATACTTCACCAGCAGACCGTCTTTGATCCAGAACTTGACCGAGCCTTTAGCGTTGCCACGTGCTGAAGCGGCACGGCCGACAACACGCGCTCCAAGTGCAAGCAGTTCATTCAGGACTTCGCCGCCAGGACGCGCTCCAAGCGCGAGCAGTTCTTTCACAGCTTCCTCGGTCAGATTGCCCGTGTAAGCATCGTCTGATTTCTTGAGTCTCTTCGCCTTGGCCACCAGGTCTTCGGCTTGCGCAGCCGGGACCTTGAAGTTTTGGAATATTCGGGTGACGGACCTGTACGGATTCCGCTGTCCGCCATCGCCCGCGCTTGCTTCCGCAAGCGTCTTCCAACCGTCGGGGGTCTTGATGACGCCTTGGCCACCTTTCAGGACCACCTCAAAGGTATTGGTGCGTGCGGTCGTGAATAGGACCGTGAAGCCATGTTTTTCGGTTTTGCCTTCAGTGAGACCGTGACGAAATCGTCCGCCACTGCCATCGGTGCCTTCAACAGTTGCTGTCCAACCATAATTGTCTTTCTCTGCCAACATCTTGATTGCACTCGTGATGTCATTCTTGGGGCCAGAACAGGTCGCAAGGAGCGATCCCGCCAGCGCCGCCATTGTGCCGAACAGGACGTATCTTTTCACAGGGCCTTTGGTCCAGGCACAAGCGGTCTTGTTGAACGCGCCCATATCTAAGGAACTACTCTATAACCTCCAGAGACTCAATTCACTACGAAAGTTGGATTTTCATGGTTTACGCCAGCCTACAATAGAGAGTTACCTCACCCCATCCACCGCCCACAGTGGTTGATTTACTGAGAACCTTGGCGAGATGGTAAGGCGCGGTGCCGGCGCTTTGAAATCCCCTCAACTGCCTGCAGACACCCTCTCCCCATCGGATGGGGAGAGGATAGGATGAGAGATGATCACCTTACAATGAAGGCAATCAGGAATGACGAGCAAGCGCTCAAGACAATTTCTTCTTCGCTTCGTCCGGCACTTCGATCTTGGTCGTGCCGATATCCTTGACTTCGACAGTTGTCGTGCGGTCAACGTCCCGGTCGTTGCCGCCAAAGCTGACCGTGCCTTGCACTTTGATCTGCATCTTCGAGACGAGGCCGTCTTTGAGCCAGAACTTCACGGAGCCTTTGGCGTTGCTGACGGCGGGAGCATCGCCACCACCACGCGGCGGTCCGAAGGAGAGCAACTCTTTTACGCCTGCTTCCGTCAGGTCGCTGGCATACGCGTCGCCGTCTTTCTTGACCTCTTTCGCTTTGGCGATCAGGTCTTCGGCTTGCGCAGCCGGGGCTTTGAAGTTCTGCAACATGCGCGCGAGGAACCGGCCTGGATTTGGCTGATCACCGCCCCCCTCGGCCGCTTCCGCAAGCGTCTTCCAGCCATCGGGAGTCTTGACGGCGCCTTTGCCGCCTTTCAACACCGCCTCGATGGTGTTTTCGCCCCGGGTCATCGACAGGAAGGTGCAACCGTCTTTCTCGGTTTTGCCTTCAGTGGGACCGCCAAATCGTCCGCCGCCGCCGCCGGTTTCGACCGTTGTTTTCCAGCTATAGTTGTTTTTTTCCGCGAGCTTCTTGGCTGCGCTCGTGACGTCATCCTTGGGGCTGGAATCCGCTGCGAACAGCGATCCCGCCAGCAAGGCCATTGTGCCGATCAGAACGTTTCTTTTCATGGTACTTTAGGTTTGAGTTTGTTTTGATTTCTGCTGCTTCAGGTTCATTACTGCTGCTACCGATACAAATAAAGCCGAATCGCATCAACCGGCTACTGCTCCGCCACGCAATACAGATACTCGCGGCCGCGCAGGAACAGTTCTTTGCCGACCACAGCCAGCGAGGCATCGAATTTCTCGTCGAGCCGGTTGGTTGCCAGCACTTCCAGCTTGTCGGATTGCTTGATGACGATCGTCGCGCCGTTGCGGCCCGCCAGATAGACTTTTCCCGCCGCGCCGACCGGAGAAGCATAGACGCCTGGAATATCCTGCAACCGCTCCTCCGCGTAAAACGGCTTTCCAGCCGCCGCATCGAAGCAGGACAAAAGGCCGTTGTTGTTGGAGAAGAAATAGAGCTTGCCCTCGTAAAGCAACGGCGATGGGACATACGGGGTGGCTTTGTTATGGGTCCAAACAATGGCATCGCTGTCCGTCAGGTCGCCGGATTTGCCCAGCCGAATAGCTTTCAAAGCGTTTCCCCGGAAGCCGCTCATGCAATACACCATCCCATTGCCAACCACCGGCGATGGAATCACGTTGGCCGTCAGTCCCGCGCATTCCCAAAGCAGCTTGCCTGTCGCCAGTTCGTAGCTGCGGATTTTGCCGGTGGCGCCGGTGACGATCTGCGATTGGCCATTGTGTTCGACGATCAGAGGCGTGGCCCAGGAGGTGCGCTCGTCGCGCGGCTGCCGCCACAGCTCTTTGCCAGTCTCCTTGTCCAGCGCCACAATGAAGTCCTCTCCCTCGTGGTCCCAATTCACCACCATCGTCTTGCTGAACAGCGCCGGCGAACTGCCCTCGCCGAAGCCGTTGGCGACGCGCATGTCGCCAAAATCCTGGCTCCACTGAAGCTTGCCGCTCATGTCATAGCAATACAAACCGCGCGAGCCGAAGTAAGCGAAGACATGTTTGCCGTCGGTCATGGGCGATGACGAGGCAAAGGTGCCATCGTTTTGCCGATGGCCTTCGTGGGGGACTTCCTCGCGGGCGGTCTGTTGCCAAAGCACTTTGCCGGTCTGACGGTCGAGGCAGAGCATCACAAATTGGTGGACTTCGGTGGGCTTTTCTCCACCGCCAAAGCCACCGCGGCGACGTCCGGCCTGATTTTCCGCCGGCGCCTCGGCCGCCGCCGGCGGCGACTCGGGCTTCGCGGCGGGCGGTGGTTCGACCTTTTTGCCGGTGGGAATCGCTGTTTGGATAAAGACCTGGTCGCCCCAGATGATGGGTGTAGCTGAACCGCTACCGGGAATCTTCACCTTCCATTTGATGTTGCTTGTCTCACTCCAGGTGACCGGCGGATTGGCGGTGGGCGCGACGCCTGTGCCCAGCGGCCCCCGCCATTGCGGCCAGTTCTGCTCGGCTGAAGACGAAGCCGCCGGCACACTCCAAACGCCCAGCCACTGGACTGAAACCAGCAGCGCCGGCAAGAGCAAGCGAGCCGGCAGACAGCCACGGCTCGAGGCGTCCGGAACGGTAGTCTGTGGGCACGGCATCCTTGGGCGGTGCTCGTGCGGCGCCGTCACGGCACCACGGACAAAGTCATGGGCTGTCATTTTCATATTTCTGAGTCGAGTGTTCTTTTTTTGTCTGGAATTCGCCACACCCGTTCCCGTGAGCCTTCACGCCTTGAGACGGGGTATCCTTGTGCAGAGACGCACCAGCCGGCACTTCGGTTACGTCCTTTTTCGGAATGTTCCTTTGAATCACGAAAAGAGCCGGCCGATCAGCGGTCCGCCGTCGAGGGAACCTACTTGTCCGACGCGGCAGGTTCCTTTTCCCACGGGACGATCCATTTGTAGATGGTGTGCTCGGCCTCTTGCGATCCCTCCTCCAACTCATTTTCTGCGGTCATGGAGTGGACCTTCACCGGCTTGGCGCCGCGCATGTCGAAGTCATGGGACACGATGCGCGAGCCGGGTTTAAGTTTTTCAAGTTGCGGCATCAGCCGGACGTTCAGGTCCGGCAAGAGGTACAGGGTCACCACCGTGGCTTCGCGAAGGTCCAGGGTGAAAATATCCGCCTCTTTGATCGTGACCAGTTGCTCCACCTTGTTTGATTTGACATTGGCCAGCGATTCCTTGACGCGCTCCGGATTGATGTCAAAACCGATCGCTTTCACTCCATATTTCTTGGCTGCGGTCACGACAATGCGGCCATCGCCACAGCCCAGGTCATAGACCACGTCTCCCTTCTTGACTTCCGCCATCTCCAGCAGCTTGTCCACCACCGCCTGCGGCGTCGGCACAAAAACCACGTCGGGCTCCCGCTTTGGAGCGGGGGCGGCCTCAGCGGCGGGTTTGGCCGTCTGGGCAAAGGAGTTGACAGACGGGCCGGCCAGGAAATGGCAGCCAGCACAAACCGTCAGAGCAAGAAGGATACGTCGCATAATAAAACTTTCTCAATGTTTCTCAGCCAATTCGAACTGCACGCGACCGTTGCCCATCTGTGGGCTGGTCGGGTGGTTGCCTATCACAGCGGCATGCCGAAAGCAACTGCCGACGCTACAGACGCTTCAGACGCGATAAACGTTACGGAGATTGCCACCCCACGGAGACCAGGAAATGCCACGTTGAATTCGCGCTTCGCTCCGGTTAGACTGGCCCCATGAAGACGATAGTCGCTCAGGAAGCAGAAGCAGACGCCTCTGGCTACTCTGCCCTCATCAAGGAGGGCCTGAAAGAACTGGCGGTCATTCACAAGGCGAACAAAGCGACCGACCTCGAGATTCGCAGACTCCAGGCATCCACGCGCAAAAAACTCAACCGCATCCGGGAAAACCTCCGATATGTTCATGCAGCTCGCTGAGTTCATCACCAGCCTGTTGTTTCTGGCTCGCGACACTCGCGAAAACAAGGAGACACTTTTCCAGCTTCGACGGGAGATGGACGACCTGACCAGCATGGTGGAGCGGCTTTCGTTTGAGGTTCGTCACATCAGCGACCGGGAGAAGCTCGAACGGGAGAAGCTGGTTTTGCAGTTTGAGAATGCCTTGCTTCGCCTCGAACGCCGCCTGCCGCCAGGCAAGCCGCCCAAGGATCGAGGCTGAACCGGCTCCACCTGCCGCAACGCAAAATCGGCGTCTGCACCACGTCGCAATCATGATGCCCGTGTAAAGCGATGTGAGTTCGCACGGTGAATTCGCGCTTGCCGAGCAGCAGTCATCCGGCTGAGCTAGACGGGTGCGTTTGATGACCCGCTTACTCAACTGGCCGCTGCTGCTGCGCCTCTGCCGCGCCGGAGTGCTGCTCGTCATTGTGGGCCTCGTTCACCAGCAATCGCGCTGGCTCGAGGCACAGCGCGGCGCACCCCTCTCGCTGCGGCAGGCGCGCCAGTTCTTCCCCGCGGCCAACCGGGTCCAACTGCGCGATGCCGAGCGCGGCTTATATTACGTGACGGACGCCCGCGGCAACACCATCGGCTGCCTGCTCACCACCTCGCCGCACACCGACAACATCATCGGTTATTCCGGTCCGAACAACCTCCTCATCGCACTCGACAACCGCGGCGCCATCACCGGACTCGAACTCCTGCGCTCGGGAGACACCGAGGAACACGTCGAGAAGGTCAAGCGCGACCGCCGTTTCCTCCGTGCGTTCATCGGTTGGAAACCAAGCGAAGCGCCTCCGCCAGTTATTGAGGGCGTCAGCGGCGCCACGTTGACCAGCCTCGCCATCGCCGAGAGCATCGGGCGGCGGCTGGCCGGTGCCGCGCCGTCGCTCCGCTTTCCCGAGCCGGTCACCCTCCTCGAGGTGCAGACGCTCTTCACCAACGCCGCCCGCCTCGTGCCCCACCAGGCGCGCTGGCGCGCGCTCGACGCGTCCGGCCGTCTGCTTGGCTTTGCCGCGCGCACCTCGCCGCAGGCCGATAATGTCTCCGGCTACCGCGGCCCGACCGAATGCCTCGTCGCTCTGGCTGTTGATGGCCGCACCGTCACCGGCGTGCGCGTCCGCAAGAGTTACGACACCGATTCCTACGTGGATCAGATTCGCAGAGACAATTACTACCTGAAACTGTTTGGCGGCCGCAGCATCGAGGAACTGGCCGCGCTCGACTACGCCAAGGAAAACATCGAAGGCGTCAGCGGGGCCACGCAGACAAGCTGGGCGGTGGCTGAGGGCCTGAAGCGACGCTTCGCCGCCGAGCTGAAAGTGCAGGCGCAAGCCCCACGCTGGCGGCCCAAGCCTCGTGATTGGATGCTGGCCGGCGTGGTGGTCGGAGCGCTCGTCATGGCGTTCACGTCGCTGCGCGGCCATCGCTGGGTCCGCGTGGCGTGGCAGCTTCTCCTTGTGGGCTATGTCGGCCTGGTCAACCACGATTTGCTTTCCCTGGCGCTTTTCGGCGGCTGGGCGGCCCACGGCCTCGCGCTCAAAGCCGCGCCGGGTCTCGTGTTGCTGGCGGCAGCGGCGTTGCTCGTGCCGTGGACCACGCGTCGGCAACTTTATTGCCATCAAATCTGCCCGCACGGCGCAGCGCAGCAACTCCTCGGCAAAATAGGCACTTGGTTCTCTGGAGTGGGCCAATCGAGATCGGTGGAACGCTCGCCCTCACCTCGTACGCGATTTCTCCCCCGCCGATGGATGCCGCCGGCCAGAGTGACCCACCTCCTGGAACTTGTGCCTGCCATGCTTCTTGGTTTCGGGCTGCTCACGCTGCTGCTCGGGTGGCCAGTCAACCTGGCCAACCTCGAACCGTTCGATGCCTGGGTCTGGCGCACCGCAGGTGTCGCCACTCTGGTGATCGCGGCTGCCGGCCTCGCGGCCTCGTTGTTCATTCCCCAAGCCTATTGCCACTTCGGCTGTCCGACAGGCGCGCTGCTCAGCTTCGTTCGCTCGACGGGTTCCGCCGATCACTGGGGACGCCGCGACTGGGCGGGGCTGGGCTTCCTCGCGGCGGCGTTGATTGCCACTATCGGCATCCGCGCCTGGCCGCGCACCGAGCCGGCGCCGGAACCGCTGGCGTGGCACGGCCGCACCATGGGCACAACCTGGTCGGTCAAAATCCACGACGAAATTGCCGCCCATGCCGCCATTGAGAAAGCCATCGCGGGCGAGTTCGATGCGGCCGAGTTCATGACTTCGCACTGGCGCACCAACACTGATCTCTCGCAGTTCAACCGCACCGCCACGACTGATGCCATGCCGGTGCCATGGCCGGTCTTGACTCTGGCCCGCTGGTCGGCCGAGATCAGCCGCGCTACGGATGGGGCCTATGACATCACCGTCGGCTCCCTCGTGCGCCTTTGGGGCTTCGGTCCCGGGCCGCGTCGCAGCGAACCTCCGAGTGACAGCGAGATTGCCGAGGTCCGTCCCGCAGTCGGCTGGCAAAAGCTTGAGGTCCTTGACGGCATGCTTCGCAAACAGCATCCCGCGATCGAAGTGGACTTTTCCAGCATCGCTGTGGGCTGGGCCATCGACCAGGTGGCCCAACTCCTCGAACGCCGCGGCTACACCAATTTTCTCGTTGCAGCCGGCGGCGAACTCCGCGCCCGCGGCCGCTGGACCATCGCCATCGAACATCCCACCCGCGCCTGCACGCTGACCAACGAGTCCATCGGCACGTCCGGCACCTATCGGCGGAACTTTCAGTCCGGCGGGCGACAGTATTCGCACCTGATTGACCCGCGCACGGGGCGTCCCATCACCCACGGCACCGTTTCCGTGAGCGTGCGCCATGCCGATTGCGCCCACGCCGACGCCTGGGCGGCGGCCTTGAACGTGTTGGGCGTCGAAACCGGACTGCCGCTGGCCGACCGCCTCAACCTCGCCGCCCAATTCGTCGTGGAACGAAGCGGCGGCCAACTCGAAGTGTTGCCGAGCGCGGCTTGGAAGGCGAGAGATGCCTTGGCGGGCACAAGGTCAGCCGGGAGGCGTTAGCAAAGCAGCTAGCCGGTGCGGTGATGACGAATGATCGTGAAGTGCGCCGCCAGAGGCTTTGCGCGCGGACGAGGCGCGAACGATGGGCATGGCTGGCAGAACTCTGTATCCGTATCTGGCCAAATCGTCGCGAGCCGCGCGAATTCTCCCGGCGTGCAGGGAACCGCAGAGGCGCGATAGAAGCGGAGCAAGGAAACCGAGAATCCCCCTCTGCACTGCAATAGTCCACATTGTTCGCAGGCTGCGATCAAGTTCTACACGCGCTTGTTGCTTCGATTCAACGATTTAACGATTCAACGATTCGGCTGCGGCTTTGCCGCGCTGCGTTCATCGCATCTCTGCGGTCTGCTTGGCTTCTGCCTTTGGTTGCGGCGTTGCCGCGCTGCGAGGCATGAGCAACAAAGTCCGCGCGAAAAAGAACGGCCGCTCACTGGGCGGCGGAGTCCTTTGCCTTGGCCTTCTCGCGTTTGGCTTCCCACTCGCGGGATTGCACTTGGCCGTCCCGCTGCATTTCCATCTTGCCCTTGATCGTGTCGCCGCTGATTTTGCCGGTGTACTTGGTGGTAAACTTGTTTCCGCTCAAGTCTCGGCCCACCTGAAAGGTGATCTCTTCGCCTTTGAGTTTGGCTCCCTCGATGGCCGTTTCTCCAGCTTGTCCGGAAATGGTCCCCGTCAGCTTGTCGCCTTCGAGCTTCAGCTTGAGAATATTCTCACGGACCTGGCCAGTCGGGGTGGTGACGCTCCACTTCCAGGCGCCGGTGGGATCGACCTTCTTGTCCTCAGCCCCGGTCAGGATGCCCAGCGCAAAGAAAAGGCACACCGCCAATTGCATAATAGGATTTGAAATCCGTTGCATACTGTTTTGATATTCAAGTGTTCGTAACTTAAATGTTTGACCGCCTTCCTGCGGAACAAATTCATGCGCTGCCACAATGATTCTGCGAGGCACTATTCGTGGGCCAGACCCGCCGCTTCGGCTTTCAAACGCTGCCGTTCGGCGGCCTTGGCAAAAGGGAAATAGACCAACATGGCGATCACGATGGAGATGGCCCCCCAGACGGCGGCTTTCCAGTCTCCGCCGGAAACCAGATAATGTCCGATGATCGGCGGCGTGGTCCAGGGCACGTTGACGAACGGTTTGTGAATCACGTTCCAGTGCATGAGCAGATAGCTGCCGGCCGTCAGAATCAAGGCGTTGAGAATATACGGAATCATAAAGATGGGATTCAGCACGATGGGGAAGCCAAAGAAAATCGGTTCGTTGATTTGGAAAATCTGGGTCGGCAGCGAGATGCGGCTGACTTTGCGGAAGCCGGGTTCCTTGGAGTTCAACATGATGAGCGCGAGAGCGATGGTGGCCCCCGTCCCGCCGACGTTGACGAAGGCGGTAAAGAACCCATAGGCGGTAACGTAGGGCAAGGGTAGCCCTTGCGTCGTCGCTTCCACGTTCGCGGTCAAGTATTGGAGAAAGATGGGCGCCACGATGGCATCCAGAGCGTTATCGCCATTGATTCCGACAGACCACAGCAGGGTGACCAGGAAGGCATACACCAGAATGCCGGGCAGCGTGTTGAGGGCGAAGACCAAAGGCTTGAAAACGGTTTGCACGATGTGGTCGATATCCACTCCCAAGACGAAACGGATGAGCCAGAAGACCAACACGAGGAAGAACAGAGGGCTGAGAGAGAGAAACGACTCATAAACAATGGGCGGCACATTACTCGGCAGCTTGATGACGATGTTTTTGTCGGTGAAAAACTTCTGAACGCGGACGGAGACCAACGCGATGATGATGGCGGTAAACAGCCCTTTGGAACCGAGGTTGTCCATCGAGAAGGTCTGGTCCTCCAACCGAAGCTGGATCATCAGGAACACCACGGTGGCCATCGAAGCGCTCACGACGGCTTCCTGCTTCAACTGTTTCCCAAGGTCATAGCCAATCGCGAAGCACGCAAAGACGCCGAGCAGGCCGAAGGTGGCGGTCACCGGGACCTGCAAAAGCTGGAGATAGGGCGCGATCCGGGCCTCCCAGCCGGCGACCGGCAGGTAAGACACAATCATGAAGAGACCGCCGATGATCGTCAGCGGCACGACTGACACCATCCCGGCGCGGATGGCGGACAAGTAGGTGTTCTCGCTCAATACCGTCAGCGCGGGCACGACATGTTTGTTGAGCAACCCGGTCGCTTGGTTCACTTTGCCTTCTTTATCGGGTGTTGGATCTTTTGAAGAGCCCGGTCCTTCATGGTTATGCCCTGCGATTTCTTGGCGAACGCCCGAACTCAGCCACCGCCGCCGACAGCGCGCGAACGTCGACAACCGGTGCGGTCAGATTGGCCGCCCAGCGCTTGACTGAGCCGCGGGGCGGCGGTTGGCTGGAGTGATTGGTTCGGCGATCTCATGGTGTTCGTGTGTCAATCCGATCCCGCATCTCGTCCGCACCGCACGGCGACCGGCCCACTCCGTGCAGCACCTGATCAATATACCCGATAATAACCAGCGATGACGTGGATGTCACGACCAAATCAGGATCCATCTGCGGTTGAAAAGCTGCCGGACCATCCGCTTATTCACCCGATGTCCCCTGCACCGCCGAACGCAAAGCGGACCGATGCCGAGGAGCGCCAAGGACACCCGACCTGGCGCGGCGACGTGACCGCGCTCCTCGTCATTCGGTCCACCGTTTTGTTGCGGCTGCGCCGCGTCGTGAGCCTTCGGGAATAGAGCCGCCCAATCTGCCAAAGCCGATCAACTCCTGGAACATCGCCTATTGCCTCCAGCCCCGTCAGACAGTAAAAGAGGGGCGTGAAAAAACCACCGCTCACGGCTGCCGACCCCAATTTTCCACAGGGCTTGCGCCGTTACTTGTACTTGACCGCCGCCTTGACCGGCGCAGCCATCCTGATTGTGGAGATTCTCGGCGCCAAAATGCTTTCGCCTTATGTCGGCACCTCGCATTTTGTCTGGACCGCGCAGATTGCCACCACGTTGATCGCTCTGGCGGCGGGCTACTACTTGGGCGGGCGGTTGGTGGACAAGTCCCCCCGCTTGAGCCGGCTTTACAATTGCATCTTGTGGGCGGCGGTTTATCTCTCGCTCACCATCCTGCTTTGCGAACCGATTGCTTACCGGTGTCTTCGCTTCAATCTTGCGCTCGGCGCCCTGCTGACCTCGGCGCTGCTGTTTTTTGTCCCCTTGACGCTGCTGGCCATGGTCGGCCCCTTTTTGGTGCGCATTCTGGTCCCTTCCCTGGCGATGGTGGGCGGACAAACCGGCCGCATCTCGGCCGTGAGCACGCTCGGCAGCGTGGCCGGAACAGTTTTGATCGGATACGTGCTGATTCCTTTTCTACGCAACTCGGTGACCATGTATCTGACGGCGGGCCTGTTGATGGCCTTGGTTTTTGGCTATTACGTAATTTGGGGAAAGAAATCACGGCAACAGGCTGGCATCTATGTCTTGATCCTGGCGGGCTTGATCGGTGGGCTTGGCGGCGTCCGCAGAGAGCAAGTGAAGAGATGGGCAACCGGGGAGGAACTCTACCGGGCCAATTCCAACTTTGGCCTGCTCCAGGTCATGCAAGCCAAGGGGAGCAACCGCCGGTTTTACCTGAACGATTTTCTTGTCCAGAACACGTACGATCCCGAGTCAAAGCAAAGCCTCTCCATGTTCACTTACATGCTCCACGACCTGGCGCGCGCCTACACTCCCGCCCTCAAAGAGGTGCTCTGCATTGGCATGGGGGTGGGAATCGTGCCGCGGCAATTCGCCGCAGAAGGCGCCTCGGTGGACGTCGTGGAAATCAATCCGGCCGTGGTGCCGCTGGCCGAGAAGTATTTTGATCTGCCCTCGGGACGGTTTAACCTGGTCATTGGCGACGGCCGCTATTTCATCAACCGGTCATCAAAGAAGTACCACGCGATTGTCTTGGACGCTTTTCTGGGCGAATCCTCGCCTTCCCATCTCATGACCAAAGAAGCCTTCGCCGCCATGCAACACATCTTGCGGCCGGAGGGAGTGTTGGTCATCAACTCTTTCGGGGAATTCAGAACCGGGCGTGATTTCTTTACGGCCTCGCTGGAAAAGACCTTGCGCACCGTGTTTCGCAGCGTGCGGGTTCACCACGCCGGCAATGGCAACGTCTTCTTCGTCGCTTCGGATCAATCCGATCTCAAAGTCTTAAACCAGCCCAACCTGGAACAAGTGCATCCTTCCTGCCGCTACCAGGTGGAAGCTGCTTTTGACGGCCTCACGCAAAGCGACCCGCAACACGGCATCGTGCTGACGGATGATTTCAATCCGGTGGATTTCTACGACGCAGCCAATCGGGAAGCCATTCGGCGCCATTTGGCTGCCTCCATGCGAACCATGTAAAGAGCCGGACACCCTGGAAAAGCGGGAGGTCGCCGAAAGGAAGCGGGGACGAGCTGTCCCGCCCGGTCACCCCGCAAATAGCCATGCAAGTAGTTGGGGTACAACGAAGCAAGACATCCGGCTCAAGCGCGTTCCATGTACTTTCCGGTCCGCGTGTCGATTTTCAGCTTTTCACCCGTCTTAATAAACAGCGGAACCTGCACGGCGATACCGGTTTCCATCGTGACTGTCTTCTGCACGTTGTTGGCTGAATCTCCACGAACGCCGTCGGGCGCGTCGGCCACCGTCAGAGCCACGCTGGCGGGCAGTTCGATTGAAACCGCTCTATCTTCCACAAAGGTCACTGTCACATGGCCATTCTCCACCAGGTAATTCTTGGCGTCGCCGACAATTTCGGGGGTGAGAGTGACCGTTTCGTAGGTTTCCGGATCGGAAAAAACGTAGTCCTCGGCGTCTTTGTAACTGAAATCCATCTTGCGCGCCACCATCGGCACCACCTCGATTCGTTCCGTGGAGCTGAAGCGCACATCGGATGATTTGCCGGATCGAATGCTGCGGATGCTGGCCTGCACGAAGGCGCGAAGGTTCCCGGGAGTGCGATGCTGCGTTTCGAGAACAACGGCAATGTCGCCATTGTAATTGATCGCCATCCCTCGTCGAATGTCATTTGCTGATGCCATATTTAGCTGATTTAAGTGATCTTTCCTGCCGTTCCGAGCCGCTGGCCGGAAAACGGAAGCGGGAAATTACCTCAGCCGGCCGCGAATGCAAGCTTTGAGTTTTGTTAAATACGCCCGTTCAAGCTTGAGGCAGATGATGGGTGACCAGGATTCAAGATGACCCAGAGGAACGTCAGAGCCTTCGTTACTTCTTTTTCACGTCGTAGCACAACAGAAGATCCTGATCGCGCAGGTAAAGCTTCCCATTCGCGATCACCGGATGCGGCCAACTGTTCTGCCGGCTTCGGTCGGGCTGATCAAACCGCCCTTGCTCTTTGTACCCTTCCGGTGTTGCGGCCACCAAAGCAATGGTGCCTTTGCTTCCCTCGCTGCGGAGGTACAAATGGCCATCAGCGTAGCCCACGGACCCCTTGCCGACTCCAGGGTTCTGCCACACGACCTTGCCGGTTTTGAATTCCTGGCAAATCCAGCCTTTGCTATCCGAGTGGCCGTAGAGGTACTCGCCGATCCGCACGACTCCGCCATGATGGTTCTGCATATCTTTGCTGGCGTAAACCTCTTCGGCCTTAAAGGCGCCGCCGGCAAAAGTGATCTTAAACAAGTTGCAGCCGACTCTGTAACCGGAGGTCACATAAACGTGATTGTCGTAAAAAATGGGCGTGGGAATGACGGCCGTCTCGCCTTTCCGCGGCGCGCGCCAGAGCAGCCGGCCATCGTCCGCCGCCACTCCTGCCACGCTTGCATCGGTCAATTGGATGTACTGCCGCACCCCGCCGATCTCGGCGATGATCAGTGATGAATAGGCCGATTTATCGGTGAACCCTTTGCTTTGCCAGATCAGATCGCCGGTCTTCTTGTTCAGGGCGATAATCGTGCCTTTCAAGGCGCCGGGCGTGCAGACCAGCTTGTCGCCATCTACAAGCGGCGACTCGGAATAGCCCCAGCCCGACATCATTCGTCCGCCGAAGTCCTGCTTGAAACTCTTCTGCCAGCGCAACTTGCCGGACGCCGTTTCAAGGCAGGCCAGGTTCCCGCCTGCGCCCAGTGTGTAGAGCAAATCTCCATCGAGCGTCGGCGTGGCCCGCGGACCTTCCGGATACCCGACGCCACGCTCGGCAGGCCCTGTGCGGCTCACCCAGATTTGCCTGCCCGCAGCGTCGTCCAGCGCCCACACCATTTCATCCTCGCCGCGGTAGCTCATGCCATAAATGCGCCCGGCTGCAATCGAAGGTGTGCTGTAGCCGCCGCCCAGGGCCGTCGCTTTCCAGATGAGGGGTGGGCCGCCCGCCGGCCATTGCTGGAGCAGGCCGGTCTCGGTGGACACGCTATCGCGATGGGGTCCCTGCCATTGCGGCCAATCGCCCGCTGCGGTGCTGATCAATGAAGTGACGGTGAAGAAGAGTGAAGTGCTGAGGAGGCTTGGACGTAGCATGTTGGTTGTCGTATTTATGGTTTGCTTGACGGAGTTGCTTACCGGCTTATTCATTAGCAATCAAATGGAAAAGACTGAGGAGAATGCTCGCGAAAATCCAATTTCTCATGAAAAAGGTCCTGTTTGGATTGGGAGAATTGGCTTGCCCATCGCGCAGCCAGCGGCGAGATTTCGGCCATGGTCGAAATGGAACGGTCCGTTTGGCCGCGAGAGTGTCCCCGGGGCCGTGTCCGAGTGCCAGGGCCCATAGCTCAGTGGTTAGAGCAGGCGACTCATAATCGCTTGGTCGGGGGTTCAAATCCCTCTGGGCC
>CAYIIH010000119.1:0-21382 GCA_964363225.1 uncultured Verrucomicrobiota bacterium
TCTTTGATTCTGCATGACAACGAACCTTTCTCCCCAAAGTGTCAAGACGAATTTTGGATGCCGAATTTTGGATGCCGCCCAATGGATTCAACTCAAGCGCGGCTACTGGGTGATTGTGATTGAGAGTCGGCTGCATCATGCGTTGGATGGGTCGCTGGATGAGGACCGCAGCCGGGTGCGCCACGTCAATGCGGCGCTGGTGGTGGGGATGTTCCGGCGGTTGGTGGTGAGCGTGGCGCAAGCGTGGCTGGAGAAGGTGCGCACGCCCAAAGCGCGCTGGAGTGTGCGGCGCTTTCAGCAACGTTTCGGTCACCGCGACAGCGGCCCTGAATGCCTCCGCGCCTTGGTCTTCGCCAAATCCCCCGTTTCCTGGCGCTTGCCAAAATGAAAAGACGCGTCCTAACCCGCATATTTCACACGCTGAACGCCGGGTCAGGGGACCCGGCCTACAGGAACAGGGCTTTGAAGACTGTAGGCCGCGTGCCCTCACGCGGCCGGGTGTCAGCCTTTCAAGCGGGGTATGAAATATCCAGGCTAAAGCTGGCCAAAATCTTGAAGTTCTTGCTCGCCAGGCTCGAAATGACCATTTAACCATTTAACCCAGTTAACGATTTAACAATTCAACGACGGTTTTTAACGACGCTTTTACAGAATGAGTGCATCCGTGGCCACATTTTCCTTTCCAACGACGACTTTATTTGGACCCGGCACGATTGCGGAATTGCCGGGCCGCCTGCGGGAGCTTGGCTTGCGCCGGCCCTTGGTGGTGACTGATGGGGGATTGTTGGGAACCGAGGCCTACGCTCTGCTCGAACAAGCGCTGGACCCGGCGAGGAAGGGAAAAGATTGGCTCGTTTTCTCGGAAGTACACCCCAATCCAACCGAGCAGGATGTCATCCTGGGAGCGCAAGCCTTCCAGGCCGGCCGGTGCGATGCGGTGATCGCTTTTGGGGGCGGCAGCGCGCTGGACGTCGGCAAAGCCATCCGTCTGCTGCTCAAGCGGCCGGGCTTCAAATTGGCGGAGTTCGATTACCGAGATGATTGGAGCGGTCTGGTGCCTTGTGTGTGCATTCCGACCACGGCCGGAACCGGCAGCGAGGTGGGCCGCAGTTCGGTCATTATCCTGGAAAGCACCCAGCGAAAAGCCGTGCTGTTTCATCCGGCGCTTTTGGCCAAATTGGTCATTCTCGATCCGGAACTGACCCGGGCCCTGCCGGCCAAGCTCACCGCTGCCACTGGGGCCGACGCCTTCACTCATTGCCTGGAATCGTTCACCTCGCCCAGTTTTCATCCGCTCTGTGACGGCGTGGCCTTGGAAGGCATCCATCTGATCGTGGACGCCTTGCCGCGCGCCTTTCGTGATGGCGGAGACATCGACGCCCGGGGCAAGATGCTGGTCGCGGCGGTCATGGGCGCCGTGGCGTTTCAAAAGGACCTGGGCGCAACTCATGCTCTGGCCCATCCGCTCTCGAGCCTCTGCGGGATGCACCACGGTTTGGCCAATGCCTTGTGCCTGCCGTTCGTCATGAGATTCAATGCCGGCCGCAAACCGGGCCTCTATCGGCGGATCGGCGTGGCTTGCGGTCTGGATGTCCTGCAAAAGAGCGACCAGGAAGCAGACCGGATCGCCATCGATTTTGTCTCCAAGTTTTTCCTTGATCTGGGCCTGAAGCCGGGTCTCCGGGCTTACGGAGTCAAAGAATCGCAGGTGGACTCTTTGGCCGGCCAAGCCTTCGAGGATTCCTGTCATCAGACGAATCCTGTCCCGGTGACCGCCGCGGATTTAAGAGAATTATACGCGCAAGCATTATGAGTTCATTCCCCACCCAGTTGTTCGTCAACGGCGCCTTCCGCGATTCCTCGAGCGGAAAAAAGACGACCTTGGTCAATCCGGCCTCGGAGGAGGCCTTGACCGAGGTGGCTGCGGCCAGTGTGGGAGACCTGAATCAGGCTGTGGAGGACGCCCATGAAGCTTACGTTCAAACTTGGCGTGACCTGCCGCCTGGCAAGCGCACGGAGATTCTGTTCAAGGTCGCCCGCCGGCTGGGCGAAAATGTCGAGCTGATTGCGCGCCTGGAATGCCAGAATATCGGCAAGCCGATTTCCGATGCGCGCGATGAAGCCGGCCTAGGGGCGCGGGTCTTTGAGTATTATGCCGGGGCTGTGACCAAGTTTTACGGCCAAACGATCCCGGTGGCGCGGGGCGGCTTTGATTTTACGTTGCGCCAATCGATGGGGGTGATCGCGGCCATTGTGCCCTGGAACTTTCCCTTTCCGATTGCCTGCTGGAAAGCGGCGCCGGCGTTGGCAGCCGGGAATTGTGTCGTTCTCAAGCCGGCCACGCAATCGCCGTTGACCGCGCTGTTGCTCGGCCAACTGGCGCATGAGGCCGGTTTGCCGGCGGGCGTCTTGCAGGTTCTGCCCGGCTCCGGCCAGGAGATCGGCGATGCGCTGGTCACTCACCCTCTGGTGCGAAAAATCTCTTTCACCGGTTCCACGGTGGTCGGTTCCCGGATCATGGAGCTGGCGGCGCGCGATTTGAAACGGGTCTCACTCGAACTGGGCGGCAAGTCACCCAACATCGTTTTTGCCGACGCCGATTTGGAGCGGGCAGCCGGCGAATCGCCGATGAGCGTTTTTGCCAACACCGGCCAGGATTGCTGCGCCCGCAGCCGCGTCTTCGTCGAGCGAAGCATCTTTGACCGATTCGTCGAGCTCTTTGTGGCAGCCACCAGGAGATTAAGCGTCGGCGATCCCGCGCAAGAGACGACCCAGATTGGCCCTTTGGTTTCAGCCGGCCAGCGGCAATCGGTCGAGGATTATATTGGGAGCGCACGCCAGGCCAACCGCACCATAGCCATAGGCGGCGACCGGCCTTTGGCCAAAGGCTGCTACCTGAATCCGACCGTTATTCTCAACACTGAAGTGACCGACCGCGTTTGGCGCGAGGAGATTTTTGGGCCGGTGGCGTGCCTTCGTCCTTTTGACGATGAAGCGGCGATGCTGCGGGAGGTCAACGATTCGCCTTACGGGCTGAGCGGTTCGCTCTGGACCAACGATTTGAAGCGAGCCATCCGTGTGGCCCGCCGCGTTGAGAGCGGCGTGCTGAGCATCAACTCCAACAGCAGTGTACACGTGGAAGCGCCGTTTGGCGGCTTCAAACAAAGCGGTCTGGGGCGCGACCTCGGCATGTCCGCCATGGAAGGCTACACCGAGCTGAAGAACGTGTATGTGGCGGATTGCTAGTACTGTGACAAAGAAGTTTCGATACCTGTTGGGTAGGGCGCGTCACAACCGGGGCGGCGCCCATGTTTTTGATTTCCCCCACCGCGCCCCCCGAACGGCGCGCACGGAGTGACGCGCCCTACCTGCCTGTCTCGAGTGGGACCAGAGCATCACAACCTCACGAGATTTGCGTGTCGTCCCACTGGGTTCCAACCATGAACTTACAAGCGCTGAAACAAAAAATCAAAAGCGGCGAGATTGACACGGTGGTCGTGGTGTTTCCGGACGTCTTCGGCCGGTTGGTGGGCAAGCGGTTCACCGGCCAGTTTTTCATCGACCACGTGCTCCGCTCCGGCACGCATTGCTGCAATTACTTGCTGACGGTGAACCTGGAGATGGACCCCATGGACGGGTTTGATCTGGCCAACTGGGAGAAAGGTTTCGGCGATTTTGAATTGCGCCCCGATCTGTCCACCATTCGCTTGCTTCCGTGGCAGAGCGGCGCGGCCATGGTCCTGTGCGATTTCCATCATCCTAACGGGAAAATTGTGGAGGAAGCGCCCCGGTCGATTTTGCGCCGGCAGGTGGAGGCTTTGGCCCGGAGCGGCTTTATCTGCAACATCGCCAGCGAGCTCGAGTTTTTCTTGTTCAACAACACCTATCATGAGGCCTTTGCGGCGCATTATGGGAATCTGGTTCCGTCGAGCGATTACCGGATCGATTACCACACGATGCAACCGGCGCGCGATGAAACGTTGTTTCGAGCGCTGCGCAATCTGATGGGCGCGGCCAGAGTGCCGGTGGAATCAAGCAAAGGGGAATGGGGACGGGGCCAGCACGAAATCAACTTCATTTACAGCCAGCCGCTGCCCATGGCGGACATGCACGTGCTCTTCAAGCAGGGAACCAAGGAGATCGCCGACCAACAGGGTAAAAGCATCACGTTCATGCCGAAGTTCTCAGCCACGGAAGCCGGCAACAGTTGTCACATTCACGTCAGCGTCTGGCGGCAGGGCCGCAACCTTTTCTGGGACAAGAAAGGGCAGGGGGGATCGAAGTTCTTCCGGCAATTCTTGGGCGGGCTGCTCAAATACTCGCCCGAGTTGTGCTGCTTTTTTGCGCCGACCATCAACGCTTACAAGCGATACCAGGCCGGCAGTTGGGCACCGACCAAAATGGCTTGGGCGCAGGACAATCGGACGGTCGGCTTTCGTGTGGTGGGAGCGGGCGATTCCTTTCGCATCGAGAACCGGATGCCGGGCGCCGATGCGAATCCTTACCTGGCTTTTGCCGCGACGATGGCCGCGGGCATGGCCGGGGTGGAAGAGCGGCTTGATTGCGGGGAGATTTACGAAGGGAACGCCTACGTGGATGCGAAATTGCCCGGCTTGCCCAAGACGTTGCAGGAAGCCGCGGGCCTGCTCGAGGGCAGCAGTTTGGCCCGGCGCCAGTTGAGTGATCCGGTGATCGACTTTTACGTCCACACTGCCCGGCTGGAGATTCAGGCCTTCAACAACGCCGTGACCGATTGGGAGCGCAGCCGGTACTTCGAGCGGATTTGAACTGCTATAATTGTGAACGACGCGCATTCTACCCGCTCCAGACTTGGGTGAGCTTGACGCAAAGATAGGCAATGCCCGCCGTGGCCGGCAGCGTCATGAACCAGGTCCAAATGATCCGCTCGACCAGTTCCCACCGAAGGGCCTTGAAGCTTTTGGCCATGCCGACGCCCATGATGGAAGTGGAAATGGCGTGGGTGGTGGAGACAGGCATTCCAAAATGAGCGGCGGTCATCAGGACCGTGGCTGCCGTTGTCTCGGCGGCAAAGCCGTGAATGGGATGGAGCCGCACCATTTTAGTTCCGAGCGTTCTGATGATGCGCCAGCCCCCCGCGGCGGTGCCTGCGGCCATGGTGAGGGCGCAAAGAACTTTCACCCACACAGCCACTTCAAACGTGGACGTCTTCAGGAAGCTCAACCAGCCCGGTAAGTGGTCCAACTGCCCCGCCTTGGTGGCGGAGAACAGCGCCAGGGCGATGATCCCCATCGTCTTTTGCGCGTCGTTGCTGCCGTGACTGAAACCCATATAAGCCGAGCTGAGGAGTTGGGCCTTGCCAAACACGGCGTTGACGAGGCGGGGTTTAAGCCGGGCCACCAACAAGTAGAGCAACGCCATAAAAAGGAAGCCGGCGATAAAGCCCAGCGCGGGCGAGCTGAACATGGGAATGATCACCTTGTAGAGCAAACCGCCCCAGCCATACCACGGTTTGCCTGCCGCCGGGACGGACCAAAGAATGACGCTCCAATCATTGTGCGCCGCCGCCAGCGTGGCGCCGCACAAACCGCCGACCAGCGCGTGTGTGGAACTGGACGGCAACCCGAGCCACCACGTCAGAAGGTTCCAGACAATGCCGCCGATCAAGGCGCAGACGATGGTCGTGGTGGTGACAAAGTGGGCGTCCACCAGTCCCTTGCCTATCGTGGTCGCCACCGCCGTTCCCATCAACGCGCCGAAGAGATTCGTCGAGGCCGCCAGCAGAATGGCTTGCCGGGGCGTGAGAACTTTGGTGCCAACCACCGTGGCGATCGAATTGGCGGTGTCGTGAAATCCATTGATGAATTCAAACACCATCGCGACCAGGATGACCAGGAGAAGGAGCGTCATTATTCTTGCGGCGTTAACCTAAATGGGAGCGGGCCGGGGCGGGTGACAATTCGGCCTGCATCTGTGCGGTTTAGGAGTTTTTCAGGACGATTTGGTTGATGACGTTGCCGGCGTCGCGGCAGCGGTCGATGACTTTTTCGAGCAGCTCAAAAAGGTCCTTCAGAAAAATCACTTTCAGCGGGTCGTGCCGGCCGCTGTAGAGGTCCTTGTACAACTCCAGGATATGTTTGTCGGCTTCGCCTTCGATGTGCTGCAAGCGGTCGTTTTGCGCTTTCATCCGCTCCAGGTTTGAGCCTTTCCGCAAGTCCTTGATCATGGCCAAAATCGCGTCGGTCGCCTGCTCCAGCATCTCCACGTGCCGGGACAGATCGACGCCGCGCAGGTGTTGCGGGCAAAGCAGCATGCGTTCCCCGACCTTTTCCGCCGTCTTCGGGATTTTGTAGAGCGAATTGGAGAGCGCTTCGATGTCTTCGCGTTCCAGGGCGGTGACAAAGGTGGTGCAGAGCGCTTCGCTGATCTCGGCGGTGATCTGCTTGCCTTTGCGTCGCGATTGAATAAAGGCCTCGAGGGAGCCCGGTTGGTCTGGAACCTGGCTAAAACGAATGAGAGCCTGCACGCTGGTTCGGGCCTCCTGGGCGCTGGCTTCCAACAGGTCAAAGAATTTGTCTTCTTTGCCAAACAACCGCTGTAAAGAGAACATAGAGAAGTTCTTCGTAACAGAAACGATGCCGTTGGCAAGCCCGTCGTAACCTAAATGTAACCAACGCGCATGGATTTGTCACAATGGGACGGAGCCGCCGTATGTTTTTAGCGCGAAGCGCCGTAGCGCAGGTTTCCAACCTGCTGTATCGCCGATTTCTAATCGGCAGAACCTCCCCAACTCCGCGCGCCTCGAACCGCCAGCGCACCGGCGGGTTGGAGACCCTCGTTACAGACAGGGAATCGCGCGCGCTAAACACCTACCTGCCGAAGCTCGCTGACTCGTTCACTCCTCAAGGAAGCGATACCCCACGCCCCGAACCGTATCCAGGTATCTGGCGGCCAGACCCAGTTTTTCGCGCAGGCGCCGTATATGGGTGTCCACCGTGCGGCTGTCAATGGCCGTTTCGTACTCCCACACCTCGCGAAGAAGTTGCTCGCGGGTCAGAACCCACCCGCGCCGCT
The DNA here is from genome assembly GCA_964363225.1 of uncultured Verrucomicrobiota bacterium. Classification (GTDB taxonomy): domain Bacteria; phylum Verrucomicrobiota; class Verrucomicrobiia; order Limisphaerales; family CAYIIH01; genus CAYIIH01. The sequence goes on from CAYIIH010000119.1 coordinate 7,054, forward strand.
GGGCCAGCATGGTCAACAACCTGAATTCGGTGGCCGTCAGGTCCACCAGCTCGTTTTGGACGCGAACGATGTGCCGGGAAATGTCCACTTGCAGCGTTCCCACATGGATTTGATCGGACACCTCTTCCGGGGACTCCGCGCGGCGGAGCAGGTTCTTGACGCGCAAGACCAGTTCCCGCGGACTGAATGGCTTGGTGACGTAATCGTCTGCGCCCAGTTCAAAGCCGAGCACGCGGTCGATCTCGTCGGCTTTGGCGGTGACCATGATGATCGGGATCGCTTGCGTGGCCGGATCGCGCCGGAGAATCTTGCAGACTTCCAAGCCGTTGATCTCCGGCAGCATCAGATCGAGAATGATCAGGCTCGGCTGGCCAGCGCGGGCTTTTTTCAACGCGGCTTCCCCGTCGTCGGCCGTCACCACCCCAAAGCCAGCCGTGGTTAGATTGACGCGAATGAGTTTCAGAACATCCGGTTCGTCATCGACAACGAGAATTTTCGGCTTCATACGGTAACATGTGGCGGACAGTTTCCTCCTTTAAAATGACGGCTCTGTGAGAGGCTGGTGACGTTTAGGTGACATTTAAAACATGGGAAAGAAGTCGCGCGCGGGCGCTGCTTGAGGCGCTGAGGGTGCTTGCCTTTAACTGTCACGTCGTTCTTGCGCGGCTGACATACAGGCGTAACAGACTTCCAACACGATAGACGGTGTTGCTGCCCGGCCAAGCAGGCTGAAAACCGCCGGACCTTTTCGTGACAGGAAAGTAACGCAGCCGCCATCTGTTCGTCATGCGCAAGGTCCAGACTCCGGGAGAAATTGAAGCCGTGACAAGCAGATTAAACGAAGCAGCCCAATGATGTCCGCCAACCTCGAACCAGCCAATCGAAGCTCATGAATTCTTTGATCGTGACTCCATTTTTTGCCAACGCCCTCAGCTTTGCTTTCGAGAAAGCCACCACCGAAGGCAAGCTCACCATCCTGCTGCTCATCATCGTCTCGCTTTTCAGTTGGACGGTCATTATCACCAAAGCGCGCCAGCTTTACCGGGCTTGGACAATGGCCAGGAAATTTTTCGCCGCCTACCGCGCGACGCGCGACCCGCTGGAGATTTTCAAAAAAACCGATGAATATCCGGGCGCGCCCGCTTACGATGTCTATCATACAGGCGCCGAGGAGCTGTGTTACCATCTGAAGCACAATCCCGTCATGATCAAAGGGAGGACACGCATCAGCACCGCCTCTTTCGATTCCGTGAAGGTGGCCTTGGAACGCGCCGTCAGCGCCCAGGCGCTCTCGCTGGAAAAGGGCATGATCATCCTCTCCACCGCCGTGGCCGGCGGCCCGTTCATCGGGTTGCTCGGCACCGTGTGGGGGGTCATGGAGACGTTTTCCGGCATTGCCAAAGTCCAGGCTGCCAGCCTCATTGCCATGGCGCCCGGTGTCGCCGGTGCGCTCATCGCCACCGTCGTCGGGTTGTTCGTGGCCATCCCTGCCATGTTCGCTTACAATTACATGATCACGACGATTCGCTCGATCACACAGGAGTTGGACAACTTTACCACTGAATATGCGACCGCCATGGAACACCTCTATGTGGACAATCGGCCCGTGTCCGAGGAGATCGCCGACGCGCTGAAGAAACTGCAGAGCGAGAGCGACCCGGAGCCCCAACTCGCCTGAGGGAAGGACTGAGCGCAAACTGCCCGCGAGCTGCCCGCCATGAAAAAATACTCGGCTACCAAACATCACACCCTCACGGAGTTGAACATTACGCCACTGCTTGATCTGGCGTTCGTGTTGCTGGTCATCTTCATTATTACCACGGCGCCGCCGGTCAATGATCTCGACATTTCGCTTCCGTCCGCCTCCAGCCGTCCCAAAGAGCGGCCCTCCAAGGCCAATTATGTGACGGTCGATAACGCTGGGAAGATTTACCTGAATGCCGTGCCGATGGACGAGGATCAACTTCTCAAAACACTGGTCGAGTTCCGCAAGGAGGACCCCGACTTGAATGTGGTGGTCCGCGGCGACAGCCGCATCCAGTACCAAAAGATCATCGGTGTTCTCGACGTGCTCGTTTCGGCCAACGTCACCAAGGTGGGGCTGGCCACGGAAGCCGCTGTTGCCCAATAACCGGCGCGATTCGGTGACTTGCTTGAGAAACACGGGGAGGCCGGGCCAACTCCTGTGCCCGCGTTCCCTTTCCGTGAACCTGGTCGAAGCTGCCGACGGAAGAAGGCGGATTTCGATGGAATCCCACCATTCGCCTCCTCACGTCGGCGGCTGCGGTTGGGGGGCAGTATCCGCAGTGAACGGGCCATGCGTTTTCATCCAAGTCTTTCAACCACTCCGGTAACATGGCCCGAAGAACCACAGAGAAGAAAGACCGCACCAGCATTGTCATCTCCCTCGTGATTCATGCCATTGTCATTGGGGCGGTCGCCATCTGGGCCTGGAAGACCGGGAAGCTGGAGCAAATGGGGCGCAGAGTGCTGGAGTGGGTCAAGACCGAGAAAAAGCAGGAACAAAAAGAGCCGTCCAAACCTATCCAACAAAAGGCCCAGCCGCCCAAGCTGCCACCCATCAACCAAGGCTTGTCTCAGCCAACCAGCAGTGGCACCCGGCGCGCGGTGGCGGCCGACGCGCCGGCGGCTGTCGGCGAAACTTTTTTCCAGGACACGCGCTGGCCAGGCACAGGAACTGCCGCTCCAGCGACAGGAGCCGCCGCGGGCGGTCCGCCGGCAAAAGTCGTGGTGGCGCCGCGGCCAGTGCCGCTTCGCCCCTTGCTCACGCCCTCGGCGCCCAGCACGATAAAACAATTGCTGGTGGAGCGCGCCAAAGCGGCGGCGTCCACGGAATCATTTGGGGCTGAACAGATTTCCCGCAGGGGCGTGTCCGATGCCGGGGCCATCGTCAACAAGGTCGCGGGCGCCTCGATCGTGGAAGGCAAGTTCGCCGTCATTCGCGGATTGAGCGACCGCTACGTGACCACGACCTTCAACGGCGCCGAGATTCCCTCCGCCGATCCTTACCGCCGCTCCGCCTCGCTCGATTTGTTCCCGGCGCAGGTGATTGACAAGGTGGTCGTGGCCAAAACGTTCACGCCCGACCAACAGGGCGCTTTCACCGGTGGCGGCATCGACATCTCCAGCAAATCGTTTCCTGACCGCCCGTTTTTCTCGTTGTCGCTGGGCGGGGCCTACAACACGAAGGCGACCGGCAACGACCAGTTTCTCACGTATCGAGGCGGTGGCCTGGATTGGGCGGGGACGGACGACGGCTCGCGCGCCTTGCCGGAACGGCTCAATGACCTGAGCGTCCGGCCTCCGCCTATCATCTTAACCACGGGCGCGCGCACCGGCCCGGATTACGCGGCGAGAATCCAGCAGGCCGAGTTGCTGAATGAATTGACCCAAATCCTGGGCCCCACCCAGTTCGCTCCCGACCGGGAGACGCCGCCGCTAAACCACAATTTCGCCCTGGCCATGGGAGACACCACTTACCTGGCTGGCCGCCCGCTGGGTATTTTCGGCAGCTTGAACTACAAGCGGGATTTCAGCTTCTACAACGACGGCGTCTCGCGCCGTTACAAGCCGCAAAGTGGCGGGGAGTTCGCGATCAGCAAGGACAACGTGGACGCCCTCGCTACCGATACCGTGAACTGGTCGGGCATGGCCACCCTGGCCTATCACCTCCTGGACAACCACGATGTGTCTTTCAACTTCCTGCAAAACCAGAACGGCTCGGACTATGTCCGCACCCAGGTCGGCACTCAGGAATCCGAGCCCGGAGCAACCATTTTCCAGAACCGCCTCCAGTTCACCGAGCGCACCCTGAGCACGTACCAACTTCGCGGCACCGACCGTTTTCCGACCCTCGGCGATACCCAACTCGACTGGCTGGCCGTCCTCTCCGACACTTCACAGGACGAGCCGGACGTGCGCTTTTTCAACTTTAAGTCGGACGGTGGCGCGGCCGCCACCAGCGCCTCCGGCCTGCCTGATCCAGCGGATCCCACCCGCTATTTCCGCAATCTTGAGGAACAGAATCGCAATCTGAAAATCGACTTGACCATCCCTTTTCGCCAATGGGCTTACGAGGAGGGCCGGTTCAAGCTGGGTGTCTTCGACAGCCTTTCCGAGCGCTCCTTCCAGGAGCGGCAGTTCTATTACAGGGACATCGTTGGCAGCTTCGACGGCGACCCGAACAATTACCTCCGGCCGGACAACCTTGGATACGGCATCCCTCGGACCAATGTCTCCAACGGCCGCATCTCCTACGACTGGCAGCGCTACGTTCAAACCTACGACAGCGCGTACGAGGCGGAGTCCGGCATTCAGGCCGCCTACGGGATGCTCGATGTGCCGGTGGTGAACCGCGTGCGCCTGGTCGGCGGCGTGCGCCTGGAGACCACCGACCTGCTGGTCGATTCCAAGAGCGACATCGCCAGCGGCATCACCGGCCTTCACAAGAACAACAGCATGCTGCAACAGGCCGACTTGCTGCCGGCTGCCGGCCTCATCTTTTCGGTGCGCAGCAACATGAATGTGCGCCTTCATTACAGCCAGACGGTGGCCCGTCCCTCGTTCCGCGAGTTGGCCGCCTACCGCAGTTACGACCCGCTGCTGGACGTGTTGCTCGACGGCAATCCCGATCTCAAGATGAGTTCCAGCGAGAACTACGACTTGCGTTGGGAGTGGTTTCCACGCCCGGGTGAACTGGTCAGCGTCAGCTTCTTTTACAAAAACCTCCAAAATGCGATCGAGCGCATCGCTCTCGACAACCTGGCCGACAACATTTCTTACGCCAACCGCGCCGAAGCCAACGTCATGGGCCTGGAACTGGAGGCGCGCAAGAACCTCGATTTTCTCGAGGCCAACCTGCGCCACTGGAGCCTGGGCGGCAATTTCTCTTACATCCAGTCCGAGACCTCGCTGACCGAGGTTGAGTTCGGCAACAAGCAGCTTTACCTCGCCAACCCCAGCCGCACCCGGCCGCTCTACGATCAGTCGCCTTACATCCTCAACTTCGACCTCGGCTATGACAATCCGCGCTCGGGCACGACCGCCTCGTTGATCCTCAATGCCGCCGGCCCCCGCATTGCCATCGCCAGCCCGATCGCGGAAGACATTTACGAAAAGCCGCCGCTCACACTCGACTTTGTTCTGGGGCAGAAGCTGAGCCGGCATACGACCCTCAAATTCGCCGCCCGCAATCTGCTCGATCCAAAAATCGAGCGAACTTACGGAGAGGACTCGGCGCTTCTTTACTCGTCCTACCGGCGCGGCACAACCTTCGGCCTGTCGGTCTCGTACGACTTTTAGCCGGGATGCAGCAAAGGAGCGCGGGCACCTGCCTGCCGCGGCGGCACAGGCAGGTGCCCGCCGATGCTGGCCAGCCGTCTCAAGGGGCGGGTGAGAGTTCACAGAGATGTCACCCGATTGAAATACGCGCGCCATTCAGCCGTGATGAACTGCGGCTGCATTGTGTGATTTATAAATCAAGAACCCATTAGACCATGAATAACAAGTTTAACCTCCTCAAGGCACTCGCCTTTTCCGCCTCTCTGCTGGGACCCGTCGGCGCTTCAGCAGACATTGTCCAGGTGACCGGCCCTATCAACGGTACATCAACCTGGCGCAGCACCAACGAATACATCCTCAACGGCCAAATCTACGTTCTGGACGGCGGCGTCCTCAACATTGAGGCCGGCACCGTTATCAAGGGCAAACCCGGTGGCACGAACGATTTCTCGGCCCTGCTCGTCACCCGAGGCGGCAAGATTTTCGCCGAGGGTACCCGCACCAAGCCCATTATCTTCACCGCCGAGCAAGATGACGTGACGGATCCGGGTGACCTCGGCATTTACAGCCGCGCCCTGTGGGGCGGCGTGGTCATCTTCGGCAAAGCCCGCCTCAACATGGCCACCGACAGCGCCGGCAACCTGGCCAACCCTAAATACGAGGTCTATGAAGGCCTGGCCGACATTCAGATCAACGGCCAGTTTGTCAACCGCTTCGGCGGCGATAATGACGACGACAGTTCCGGCGTGCTACGCTACGTCTCCATCCGCCACGGCGGCGTGAAGATTCTGCCCAACAAGGAAATCAACGGCCTGTCCATGGGCGGGGTGGGCCGCAACACGGTCATTGACCACCTGGAATGCTATGCCATTGCCGACGACGGGTTCGAGTTCTTCGGCGGCACGGTCAACACGCGATACTGCGTGGCGGCGTTCTGCGACGATGACGGCTTCGACACGGATATGGGTTACCGGGGCAAGAACCAGTTTTGGCTGACCATCCAGGAGCGCGGGGCCAAGGACAACGGCGCCGAGTTGAACGGGGAGATCAATGGGGCCACGACCGGCACCGCCGATCCGATCGGCAACTTCGAGGTTTACAACGCGACCTGGATTGGGGCGGGCACGAACACGGCGGCCAACCGCGGGCTGCAGATTCGCGATTACGCGGCGCCGAAGATCTACAACAGCATTGTGACGGAGTTTGGCGGTTTTGGGGTGCGGGTGGACAACGCGGCGGCAGCGCATCTGACCAACGGGTTGCTGGACCTGCGGAACAATCTGTGGTGGAACTTTGCCACCAACGGGGTGGCGGTGGCGGTGGCGGAAACGGCGGCAGCCCAACTGCTCTTCACGGACGCCGGCCGCACCAACGAGGTAGCCAATCCGATGCTGCGGTCCATCAGCCGTGGTAACGATCCGGCTTTCCAATTGGATCCCCGGCCCATGACCGGCAGCCCGGCACTGACCAACTCGCGCACACCGCCGCAGGATGGGTTTTACACTCCGGCGGCCTATCGCGGCGCGTTTAATGAAGTAAACTGGGCCGCTGGTTGGACGGCGCTGAGCGAGTACGGCATTCTTAGTTCCAGCGGTGCGGCCGTGGAAGTGCCGGCATCCTCCGGCGGTCCGACGCCGCCTGCCCGCCCCTCACTAACCAGCGCCCACAGTGGCGGCAACGTCGTGATCACGTTCGTCTCGCAAAGCGGGGTCCAATATCAACTCCAGTCCGCCACGGCGCTCAGTGGCTCGGTGACATGGGGTGACCAAGGCACTCCGCAGGCGGGAAATGGCGGCGTCTTGACCCTCACCGTGCCGGCAACCAGCCAGCAGCAGTTCTTCCGCGTCGTTTCCCAATAATCAATCCTTCGCGCCAACCGAGGTGGAATAATAACAGCCGGGGAGGGTTCTTTTGAACCCTCCCTTTCAGAGAAAGCGGCTCGAAAATGTCTCTCCTCCCTGGGAAGGAGAGACGGGCCTTTGGCTGCAAACCCGCGTGCAAGCCAAAGGCCCGGACGTTTTTCCCGAGAGAACGAAGCGGTCAGCTTGTTACAGAAACGTGTAATTCAGGTTACGCCCAGGAAAAATCCACCCCACCTTGGTCATTCGCTTTTGACATTAGACCGCTTCGTGGTGGAATACGCAACGCATGAAACTCTGCTCCCAACTTTGCTCCTTTTTCCTGATCGCGATCTTGCTGGCCGGATGCGTTGGCGCGCACCGCCGGGGCTTTTCCCGCTACGATGAATTCGAGGCGGTCAAGGTCGATCAGATGACCGGCAACAACGTCTCCGGCCGGGTCTTTCAAAAAACGATTGTCTGTCTCAATGCCCGGCGTGAAACCCGCCGCATCACCGCTGTCACCAACGTGAACGTGATGACGGTGACGAACCGCACGATCCAGGCGTTCACCAACGAAACCGTCTCCATGGCCACCAATTTTCTGGTGACCACGATGACGAACCTTGTGTCGCTGCCGTCCCCGTTGCCGGGAGCGGCTCCGATGGCCGGCGAGGCCGCTGCGGCGGTTCCGGGCGAAACAACTCCGGTCCTTGTCGTCACGAACGCCGGCCCGTCTGTGACCACCAACCTGACCGTTTCAGTGGCCAGCAACCAAAGCGCGACCGCCGCTCCCAACCAGGCCGCCTCCAACAGCCAGCTCATCCGCACTTACAACAACCAGATCACAACCACATCGAACAATGTCTCGATTTCGTTGCTGACCAACCAGGTGATTACCGCCGAAACGAATCAATCGATCTCCTACGTCACCAATTACCACGTCGCTTGGATCACCAATCTGGCCGTTTCTCCCACCAATCTGTTGGCGCACGACTATTTCCTCTATACCGAATTGATCCCGCCCCCTGATTTCACTCTGCAAAGCGCCGAGTCTCTGGTGCTGCTCGTGGATGGCACGCGCTATGGCTTCACGCAAAGCACTCTGAGCGCGGCGCTGATGCCCCGCAAAGGTTTTACTCCCGGCCTTTATTGCGTGCCGCCGGATGTGCTCCTGGCCGTTGCCAACGCCAAAGAAGTCAAAATCCGATTCAAAGGCCTCAACGGTGTCATCGAAAGAACCATGAGCGCCGGCAGCAAGAGAAACTTCCGGTCGTTTCTGCTGAAATACTTCGCCCCGGAACCGGTGGAGGAAGCGCCGGAGGACGACGCTGCGATGATCGGACAATCCGGGCAGGTTGCCAGGCGCTGATTTCACTCTCAAGAAAGTGCTCGGTCTCGTCACCTGATCCGCAAACTGATTCAAATCCATGAAGACTGCATTTATCGTTTTAAGCCTCATTTGTATCGTCCTGGCTGTGGCGCTTTACCGCAGGCACAGCGGCGCGCTTCAGGCGGGTGAGGCTGCCGCCAAGGCGCAACAGTCTCTTTCCAACGAGGTCGCGGAGTTGCGCACCAAACTGGCCTTGGCGACCAGCGACAGCGCGGTCGTCCAGAGCAACCAACAGCGGGTGATCGAGCGCCACCTCAGCGAACTGGCCGCCACTTCCAACCGCTTCGTCCAGGCCAATCTTCAGCTTGCCGCCGCGCAACAGGAAGCGCGCGCCGCGCAAACCGAGCTCCAGACAAAAATGGCCGCCATCGCCCTGCTGGAAGCGCAGCGCGATGAATCAGGCCGGCGCCTTGAGGCCGCCTCCGCCCTGCAAAAGGAGTTGGCAGAAACCAAGCAGAAGCTGGCGCAATCGCTCGGCGAGAGCGGCACGCTGGAGCAAGCGCTGGGCCGTCTGCGCGTGGAAAAGGCCGACCTGGAAAGCAAGATCGAGGACCCCGTGTTCCTGCGGTTGCAGGCCAAGAAAGTGGCGGACCAAGCCGCGCTGCGCCGGCGTCTGGCCTCCGCCCGCCGCATCGACGCGTCCGACCCGCGGGTGCGCCTGGAACTTCAGCAGGACGGCAGTGTGCATCCGGTGATTCCCGGCAACAGCGAAGACAAGAAATAGGTTGCCACGCCCGGTCAGGCTCCCTTTGGCTGGCTGAGTTTTCCGTCAACGTAAACCTCCTGTCATTTGGTTGCCATTTTTCGAGACGAGCTTATTCTTAAAACGGTGCGCGTAGAATGAATGCAGGCCCGGAAATGAACACGGCCTTACAAGCTATTCCATCCCAGGATGAGTGGGCTTTCCCTTGGAACCTGAGCGAATGGTTCGGCCCGGCGGAACTGTGCCGATGGATCATCGAGGAGGTCGAGACTCTGGACTGGTCGAATCCCGAGGTGGTTGAATTCCTGCGCACCCACCCTTCGTATCAGCCGAAAATGTGGCTGTGCCTGATGACCTATGCCTACGCCACCGCCATTTATGAATCCGAAGAGATCGTGCGGCGTTGCTACAGTGAGGAGACGTTTCGGCTCCTGTGCGGGGGCCGTCCGCCCGAAAACGCAACCTGGATCAGGCGCTTTCGCCGAGAGAATCGTGGCCTGCTGAAATGGTGCCTGATACGGTTGTTTAGGCGAGCGATGAAAACCAGGCTGGAGGAGCCTTTCCTGCCGGCCGGGCTGAAACGTCGCCTGCTCGATGCAGCCCTGATGCGTCTGAACGTCGCCCGCCAAATCGACAGCGGCGAGCTGGGACTCTAAGCCTCCAGTTTACAAAGACGCCACTGACGATGACCCGCTCAATGCCGCCTGCCTGGCCCACCGGTCAGCCGACAGAATTTGCTCGAGGGCAGGATGCTTGATGAGTTCATGCCGGTCCATTGTCTGAGCTACCGTCTCGGCGATTTGTTCGAACGTGATTTTGCCGTTGCAGAAGGCCTCGACCGCGACTTCGTTGGCGGCGTTCAGCACGGCGGGCATGGTGCCGCCCACGCGGCCAGCCCAGCGCGCCAGATTCAAAGCCGCAAAACGGTCGGGGTCCGGCTCCTCAAACGTGAGCGAACCCAACTGCGCCAGATTCGTTTGCACGCGGTCGCTGGGCACGCGGTCGGGATAGGTCAAAGCGTACTGGATGGGCAGACACATGTCCGGGGTGGAAAGCTGGGCCAGGATGGAGCCATCCACGAATTCCACCATCGAATGGACAACGCTTTGCGGATGAATCACCACGTGCACGCGCTCGATCTCGATGTCGAACAGCCAGCGCGCCTCGATCATTTCCAGTCCTTTGTTGAAGAGGGTGGCGGAATCGATGGTGATCTTCCGGCCCATCACCCAGGAGGGATGCTTGAGGGCCTGTGCGACCGTGATTTTTGAAAACTCTTCTTTTGGCGTCTTGCGGAAAGGCCCTCCCGACGCCGTCAACCATAGCCCCCGCACGGAACTTCTGGGCTTGTCTTCCAGGCATTGGAAAATGGCCGAGTGCTCGCTATCGACGGCCAGGACTTTGACGCCGCTTTTGCGGGCTTCGGCCATGACGATTTCTCCGGCCATGACCAGAATTTCTTTGGAAGCTACGGCAATGTCTTTGCCGGCGCGAATCGCCGCCAGGGCCGGTTGCAGTCCGGCGACGCCCACAATGGCAATCAGGACGATGTCCGCCGCCGGCATAGTGGCCAATTCAATCAATCCCTCCTGGCCGCAGCTTACTTTGGTTGATGTTCCGAAGATGGCCCTTAACTCTCCTGCTCTTTCGGGGTCGCTGACCGAAATGGCGGCGGGCCGATGGCGCAAGGTTTGTTCGGCCAGCAACTTGATGTTGTTCCCGGCGGCCAAGCCCACGAGCTGAATCCGGTCGGGCAGGTCTGCGGCCACTTTCAGTGTGCTCGTACCGATGGACCCGGTGCTGCCGAGGAGAACAACTTTCTTCATTTTAAGAGCCACCCGACCGGCCTCGCGACGTTTCAATCCGCGAGGACGTGCCTCAGGTAGAGATACATCAAAGGCGCATTAAACAACAAGCTGTCCATTAAGTCCAGAATGCCGCCAATGCCCGAGAAAAACTGCCCGGAGTCCTTGACACCGGCCTCGCGTTTAAACAGGGATTCGATCAAGTCCCCGATCACGGCGGCGACGCTCAGAATAATTCCCAGAATCGTCGCATGCACCCAGTTCATGCCGGCCAGTCTGGCGCCCGCCACATGGGCAAAGACCAGACTGGCCGCCGTCGAGATGACAATTGCGCCGCAGAACCCTTCCCAGGTCTTGCTCGGGCTGATGCGCGGAATCATCTTGTGCCGGCCAATCAGCGAACCGGTGACGTAAGCGCCCAGGTCGCTGAATTTGGTGACCAAAATGAAATAAAGCACGTAATAGGCCCCTTCGACATTGGGATAGAAGTTGATTTTCTGGATGAAATTGAGCAGCCAGGGAACATACATCAGCCCAAACAACGTCGTCGAGATGGCCAGCAGGCCCGCCGTATTGCTGCGCGAAACAAACTGGCGCAGGCACAGACCGAGGACAAACAGAATGAGAAAGCTGGTTTCGAAGTCGTTGGCTTCCGCCGGGGCGACCTCGGAAGCCAGAACGCCGGACAAATAAAGGAAAGTGCTGGCCATGAGCAACAAGCCGCCAAAAATTCCCCAACCTTTGAAGCAGACCAGGCCGCGTTTGCCGATCAACCCGTAAAACTCGCTCAAGCCAAAGCCGGCGATGGTCATCATGATGGCCAGGAAAACATAGTCCGAGAGCAGCTTGTTTCCGGAGAAAAGGGCGGAGATGACCAGCGTCCAGAGAATGATCGAACTGGTCAGGCGCCGCTTAAAAACGCCCGACTTGGAAGACGGCATCTCGGCTGGCTCAATCGTGCCTGGCATGTGATAAAGCAAATTGGGAATCACAGCCCGCCAAAGCGCCGGTCGCGCCGGGCATACTCCTCCAGAGCCTCGAATAACTGCGCCTTGCGAAATTCGGGCCACAACGTAGGCGTGACCACCAGTTCGGCATAAGAGATTTGCCAGAGCAGGAAATTGCTGATGCGCATCTCGCCGCTGGTCCGGATCAACAAATCCGGGTCCGGCCAATTGCGGGTGTAAAGATGTTGGGCGATGACTTGTTCGTTGATTTCCGCGGGCTCAATCTTGCCTTCCTTGACCTGGGCGGCAATGCTGCGAGTCGCCTCGACGAGTTCTGTGCGCCCGCCATAACTTAAGGCCAGGACCAACGTCAGCCCGTTGTTCCTGGCCAGGGCTGCCTGAGTTTTCTTCAACTGGACCTGGACGAACTCCGGCAGGCGATAAATCTGCCCGATCACTTCCAGACGCACGTTGTTGCGGTTCAACTCGCCGATTTCATTTTTCAGATAACGCGCCAGGTACTGCATGAGGGTGTCCACCTCATCCTTGGGCCGGTTCCAATTCTCGACCGAAAAAGCGTATAACGTGAGGTACTTGATCCCCACCTCACCCGCCGCTCGCAGGACCGCGCGGACGGATTCCACTCCCATGCGGTGGCCCTCGACTCTGGGCAAATGACGTTGCTTGGCCCAGCGGCCATTGCCATCCATGATGATGGCGACGTGCGTCGGCAATAACGCCTTGGCTTCCGGACTAAGATGAGGAGCAGGCGTGCTCACGGGACCGACCTTAGAGAAAGATCGTTTGATCCCGCGCCGGGCCGACGGAAGCGATCTTGAGTTTGGCCCCGGTCAACTCAGCGATGGCCTTGAGATAATTCCGGGCCTTGAGCGGCAACTGTTTCCATTGCCGCGCGTCATGCGTGGGAGTTTTCCAGCCCGGAAATTCGGCGTAAACCGGTTCGCACTTCGAGAAGGCTTCCAAGTCATTCGGCACATAATCAAGCCGGGAGGCGCCAATGCGATAACCGAGGCAAACCTTGATCGTTTCCAGCGTGTCCAGGCCATCCAGATTCGTCACCGCGATTTCATCGATGCCATTGACCATGGCTGCGTGGCGCGTGGCGACGGCGTCAAACCAGCCGCAACGGCGCGCCCGGCCGGTGGTCGCGCCGAATTCCCGGCCCATCTGGTGCAGCAGGTCGGCAATCTCCGCGTCCTCAGTAGGCAACGGGCCTTCCCCGACTCGCGTGGTGTAAGCCTTCATCACTCCAACGACGCGGTCCATGCGGTTGGGCGGCACGCCGGAACCCGTGCAGGCGCCGCCCGCCGTCGTATTGGACGAGGTGACAAACGGATAGGTCCCGTGGTCGATGTCGAGAAAGGTTCCTTGCGCGCCTTCAAACAAGATGTTGGCTTTTTGGCGCATGGCCTCGTGCAGCTTCACCACCGTGTTGGCGACAAACGGCCGCAAACGATCGCCGACCGCGCGATAGGCCGCATGCACGGCCTTGAAAGAAAGTGGTTTGGCCCCAAGGGCCTTCAGGATTTCGTTGTTCTCCTTGATCTTGGCCTTGAGCAAAAGCTCAAACCGGTCGCGGTTGATCAGGTCGATCATCCGCAAGCCGGTGCGGGCTGCTTTGTCGCCGTAAGCAGGGCCAATCCCGCGTTTGGTGGTGCCGATCTTGTTCTTGCCCTTGAGTATCTCGCGCTGCTCATCCAGTTCGCGATGGTAGGGAAAAACCAGATGCGCATTTTCGCTGATCAGCAAGTTGCCATCCACTTGGACGCCCAGCTTCTGCAAGCCGTCGATTTCTTCGACCAGGCTGATGGGATCGACGACCACGCCGTTGCCAATAACACAGATTTTGCCCGGACGAAGGATGCCTGACGGGACGAGGTGCAGAATATACTTTTGCTGGCCGATAAAGACGGTGTGGCCGGCGTTATTGCCGCCTTGAGTGCGGACCACCACGTCGGCCCATTCGGTCAGAACATCGATGATCTTGCCTTTGCCTTCATCGCCCCATTGGGCGCCGACCAGAATCGTATTTGCCATAATTCAGTAATGCCTTGCCGGCAATAAAAAACCCCGAAACTGTAAATTCGGGGCGCAAGCTCGGTATTTACAGGCAGAAATTAATGAGCCTTCCCCCACCTGTCAACGCCGGATTCGCCCGCCCACGCGTCGCACACGGCAGATTCGGGAAAGCGGAGCGCCGGCTGCAACCGGCTTTGATGCAACGATCCGCGCAGAGCGGCCAAGCCGCAGCCAAGGAGCGCCGACATTCTTGTCGGCCTGCCTGCGCCGCCCCCGCCGGCCGGCGTTGGCGTTGGTGCGCG
>CAYIIH010000120.1:0-19369 GCA_964363225.1 uncultured Verrucomicrobiota bacterium
GTCAGGAAAATTCCATGACTACAAAAAACCTGTGCTGCGGGTCAGGAGGTCTGAGCCTAAAGGCCGCGTTCCACTCACGATGCCCTCGTCATAGCCTGCCGGAACCTGAGCGTCCATCTCAGGTTGAGTCGCAAGAAATTTCAGATGGCTATTCAACGTTTCTTAGAGTTAGAGTGACCGAGGCAATTTTTACCATGAACTCAACCTCTTTCATCCCATCAATGGTTTTGGGAGTCGGTTTGATCACCGCCACGCTCGCCCAAACCAATCAACCCTCCGAATTCCTGCCCACGATGCCAGGAGGCCAGCAGTGGAAGCTGGTTTGGCACGACGAATTCGACGGCGACAAGCTCGATGAAACCAAATGGAACCGCCTGGGCGACTCGAAACGGCGCGACGGCTTCTGGATCAAGGAGGACGCGTATGTGAACGGCCAGGGTAGTCTGCTGCTGCGCGCGCGCAAAGATGGCGACCGCTTCACCTGCGGCGCGGTCAATACCCAAGGAAAGTTCGAGCACGCCTTCGGCTATTACGTGGCCCGCTGCAAGGCGCCCAAGCAGCCGGGACATTGGCCGGCGTTCTGGCTCATGACACCGGGCGTCAGCAAGATCGGCAATGACGGCCGCGACGGCACCGAGATTGACATCATTGAAATCCCCTGGCGCGATGGCCAGTTGACGTCGAACCTGCATTGGGACGGATATGGCAAAGAACACAAATCCGCCGGCACGAAGTTCACGGTCGCCGGCGTCACGGACGGTTGGCACACTTTCGGGCTGCTGTGGAAGCCGGACGAATACGTCTTCTACGTTGATGGCAAGGAGACCTGGCGCAGCGCGGCGGGCGGCGTGTCACAAGTGCCGGAGTTCCTTAAACTCACCGAGGAAATCGGCAAATGGGGCGGAGACATCACCAAGGCCCAACTGCCGGATTACTTCGAAGTCGATTACGTGCGGGTTTACGACGCCGTCAAGTAAGCACCCAACCGACCCGTCTGCGCGTAGCGGTCCGGGTTGAGCAGCCCGATGCCGATGGACGGTTTTTCGCCGGAAAGAATTTCCGCCATCAGCTTGCCGGTGATCGGCCCCAAGCTCAGCCCCATCATCGCGTGGCCGGTCGCAATGCCAAGGTTGGAATAACGGGCGGGGCGGCCCACATAAGGCAAACCGTCCGGTGAACAGGGACGCAAGCCGCGCCACACCGGCAGATCGCGAAAATCGTCCGGCGTAAAGTCCGGGTAATATTTCGGCACCGACTTGATGATGCCTTGGACGCGCAGCGGATTGATGTCTTCGTTCAATCCTGCGATCTCCATCGTGCCGGCGAAGCGCAGCGTGCCAGCGATGGGTGTCACGGCAAGCCGTGCTTCCGTGAAGATCGAACAGATTTGCGGACACTGACGCGGGTGCGGGACGGTCAGGCTGTAGCCTTTGCCGGCCTGCATCGGGAGGTTAAGCTGTAAATCGCGCGCTACGACCGGCGACCACGCCCCGCCACAGAGCACGTACTCATCGGCCGCAAAATCTCCTTGGCTGGTCCGCACCGCTCCGATGCGATGGCCGCTCACGCGCCAACCGGTGACTTCGACGTTCCAGGCGAACGTCGCGCCGGCCTTTTCCAGCAGCGCCCGCAGCCCGGCCATGAACCGAGCCGGCGAGAGATGGCAATCTTTCGGAAAATAAACCGAGCCGGCGATGTCCATGCGCACGTTCGGTTCCAGGTCGGCGGTCTGCTTCGCGTCGAGGACTTCGGCGGGGATGCCGAGCTGGCGCGCCTGGGCGGCGGTCCGGCCCTCCTCGTCGAGTCTATGCTGCGATTTGCAGAGCATGAGCAAGCCCTTCTTCACCAAGCCGAAGTCATTGCCGGGAAGCGCGGCCAGATCCTCGAAGCACGCGCGGCCGGCCAGACCGAGATCGCGCAGCAGTGGGGCGGAGCGGGCCACGTGCGCGGCGTTGGCCGCGCGCCACAATTTCCAGCCCCAGCTCCAGAGGTCCCAGTCCAGCCGCGGTTTGATGTAGAAGGGGCTTTCCGGATTCCACATCCACTTCAATCCCAGCGCGACCATGCCGGGCGCAGCCAGCGGAATGAAATGACTCGGCACAACCATGCCGGCATTGCCGTATGAACAGCCGTCATGGTCGGGAGTCATGCGGTCCGCGATGGTGACGCGATGGCCGCGCTGCACGAGGTAATAGGCCGTGCTCAGGCCGATGACGCCGCTGCCGATGATGAAGATGTGTTTCGACATGTTGAAAGCAATCGGATAGGAGCGCAGGTGTCCAACCTGCGCGAATTCAGCGTCGAGTTTGGTCGTTTTGTCCGGTACCCTGGCTCTGCACCGTGCGCATTTCAGCAACTCGCCGTGCCGGTTGGACACCGGCGCTCCGCTCCGCCGATGGGTCCGCAAATCTCGCACTGCTCCATGCCCAGGCCTCGGGCACGTCCGCCAGTCCAGCCTTCATCGGATTGTTCTCAATGTAACGAATCGCCCGCCTGAAGTGTTCCACGTCACGCATGTAACGTTCAAAATACTCGACCTGCCAGAACCGGCCGCTGCGTTGGAGAAGCCGGTTGGCCTCCAGCGCTGAATAGGCCTTCCAACTGTGAAGGATGCGAGCCAGGGGCATATTGAGAACCTCAATGAGCGCATGGACGTGATTCGGCATCACCACCCAGGCAAACAAACGGTAGCGTTCGCCGTCGAATCGGAGCAAGGCGTTTTGCACTAGAGCGGCCACCTCGGGCTTCTGCAAGGCGCAACTTCCATAACCTTGATCCAAATACTTCTCGAGCTTGATCAACCGTTCGCGCTCATTTTCGATCTCCAGCAAGCCCTGCCATTCCGCGCAGCGGTCTGCAGGCAGCGCATCGGCCAGGCGAAATGTGATGAACTGGAACAACCCCAGGCGGTCAAAATGCGGCAGATAACCGCGCGTGCGCCAACCCGTGAATCCCGCCCTCTTTTCTTCATGACCTGGTGGAAGCGAGTGCCAGGCGCGCTTCTCCCGCACGATCTCACCTACGTTTTCGGAGCGCAGGTGTCCAACCTGCGTTTGGAGTGGTTTCGTAAGCGCCGGCGGATCGTTGCTGCCACGCAGGATGGACTCCTGCGCTCCAATTCCCCAACAGAATGGATCGTTCTCATCCAACACCAGCGTCGCCTCCGCATTGACAAATGCCGTTCCACTGATCGTCGGCACGATTGTTTCGCCTACGCGGCAGTAGCTGCCCGTAAACATGGAGCCGATGATGCTCTCCTGCACCCACGGCTCGCCCTCGCGCAGCTTCCCGTCCGCGGCGAGGCAGGCCAGCTTGGCGCTCGTGCCGGTGCCGCAGGGCGAACGGTCGTAGGCTTTGCCGGGACACAGGACAAAGTTGCGCGAGTGCGCGCCCGGCGCCATGGGTGAGCCGAAGAGTTCCACGTGGTCCACTTCGGGAAAGCCCTGTGCATTCACGGCCTGGCGAATGCGCCACGCAAAGTCCGTGAGCTTTTCCACGTTAGCTGGGTCCAGCAATTGGCCGTGCTGCTCCACGAGAAAGAACCAGTTGCCGCCCCACGCCACGTCGCCGGTGATGGCGCCAATGCCGGGCACGTCCACTTTCACCGCCTTGGCCTTGCGGTAGCTTGGGACATTGGTTACCGACACGCTTCCGTCCTGGTGCAATGTAGCGGTGATAACGCCCACGGACGTTTCAATCCGATGCTCGCCCGCCCCGATGCGTCCCAGGTGCCCGAGGGTGACAATCAGGCCGATGGTGCCGTGGCCGCACATGCCCAGGTAACCGACGTTGTTGAAGAAAATGACGCCGGCGGCGCATGTCTTGTCCGATGGTTCAACGAGCAGCGCCCCAACCAGCACATCCGAGCCGCGCGGTTCGTTCACGACGGCGGAGCGGAAATGGTCGTGCTGCGTGCGAAAAACCTTCAACCGGTCGGCCAAGCCGCCGCCGCCCAGGTCCGGGCCGCCGCTGACGACAACGCGCGTCGGTTCGCCGCCGGTATGGGAATCGATGATTTGAACACGTCGCATGGTCATCTGCAAAAACGGTTTGCTGGCGCATCCCAGCCGCTGGATTTGTTCCTATAGCAGATTCCTGGCAAAAGCCAATCAGCGAAATCTCATTTTGTCTCCGGCGCGGCTTTGCCCACTGCGAACGTGGCTCGGAAGTTGAACCGATCATTCGGGGCGGCGTCGCCATTGAGCGTGAAATCGCTCCAGTCGCCGGTCTGTTGCAGGTTGTCCGCCCACTTGAAGTCGAGTGTGACCGGGCCGCTGCTCAAGCCAAGGGCGGCGCGCGGGAGAGCCAGTTCGAGTTCGTTGCCGTGCGCGCGATACGAGACCCGCAGCGGCGCGCCCCAATGGTAACCGGCGCTTTCGTGGCGCTCGAGCCAAGTCGTTTCGGCCTCAACACCACGGCGATTGACGACGAAGTCGTAGCCCAGCCATCCATTGGTCGCGTTGCCGTCGGCGTTGACGAAGAGCAACATCCAGTTCGGGCCGGTCGGCGGCGTAAGCGGCTCGTGGGTGCGGACGTAGAAGCAGACCCGGCCTGCGTCTGCGCTCACTTTCGCGGCCACCAGGTCGTTGCGGCCGGTGTGGTTCGTATAGCGGATGTCCTTGCCCCAGCCGCGATGATCGCGCCGCGCCGGGTCGCCGACGCTGTCGCGAAACTCCGGCTCGACCTGGGACCAGTCATCGAAGCGGCCGTCGATCTGAACCGGACGGCTGACCACCGGCGGCAGCGGCCGCGCGCCTTTGAAGCGGCGGATGCTCGCCACCATCTGGTAATAGTAATTGTCACCGTGGCCTCCTTTCATCGGCTCAATATCGCGGCTGTGCTCCTGGTCGAACTGGTCCACGAACATGACGGGCAATTTCACGCGGTTGAACTCGGCGAAGCGGCCGGCAATCCACTCGTTCCAGCCGGTGACGAAGATGAAGCGCGGGTCCTCGCGCAGCGCGTGCTCCCATTGCTCGGCCACATTGAAGCCGTGCTGCACGGCGCCGGGACGGCCGTCGGCCGCGCCGCGGTGGAAGCTGCGTCCGCGCGCGCCGGGTTCGCTCATCGAGCCAAGACGGCCGCCCACCGCGTTTTGCGCGACTCCAACTGACATCTGCTCCTTCTCGCCGCGCGCGTTGCGGAAGACGTGTTGCGGATGGACCTCCAGCCAGCTCCACATATCCGGCTGCGTCGGGCCTTGAAAATAATCCGGCTGCGGCTTGCGGAAAGTGAAGAACTCGCGAATGCGTGCATCGCGCTCGTCAGCCAGGTTCCGCTTTTCGGGCGTCTCGCGGGCCTTCATCCGGTCTGGATCAGCGAGAATCAGCGGCTTGCCGTCCCATGGAAACCAGAGGTCACGGCAATGTCCCGGTTCGTAAAGGTCGCGCCACAGTTCGCGCACGACTTTGGCCGGGTCCGAAAATGGACACAGAAAGGCGATCTGCGGCGTCCGGCCTCCGTGGCGACGCACGTCGTCAAACGCGCGGCAGAGCGCCCGCCAACTGCCCGGATAGGTCAGTTGGTTCGTCACGTCGAAAATGACAACGTCCACACCCGCGTCGGCCAGCATCTGCGCGTGCTTGCGGATGACGCCCTCGTCCTCCGACACGTAGTAGCCGAAAATGGATTCTCCCCAGTGATGCGGCGCGTGCAACGGACCCCAAAGCGGGCTGTCGGGCTTAAGCATTGTGTCCGCGTCGGCTGCAAGGATTTTCGTGATGTCAAACGGCCCCTGTTCGCCGTGCTGGCCCAACCAGAGGAAATAAAAAATGCCGGCGTACTTGCCCGGACGCGGCGGGCCAACCTCAGCCGGCGTTGGCACGCTGCGGCCCAGCGCGTCCGTTGCGACCCACGCGTCGCTGAACGTGTCCCAGGGCGGCGCAGCCTCGACGCCCGGCCCGAGCAGCAGCAGGAAAATGATAAACCCGGCGCGCATGACTCGGAGGCAATTTCACT
Source organism: uncultured Verrucomicrobiota bacterium (assembly GCA_964363225.1). Classification (GTDB taxonomy): domain Bacteria; phylum Verrucomicrobiota; class Verrucomicrobiia; order Limisphaerales; family CAYIIH01; genus CAYIIH01. The sequence goes on from CAYIIH010000120.1 coordinate 5,959, forward strand.
TGGCCGGGCCATCGACCACGCGAATCGTGCCCACTTTGTAGCGGCGCTGGCCGTCGCCATCGGCCATCGGCAAGGCAATGCGCGGCGTGCCGTCACGCAGACCCGCGGAAAGGAACACGTCATACGCGCCAAGCTTTGTGGGAAGGACGAACGTGCCGACCGGGTCCATGTGACGAAAAGCGATGACCAAGTGCGATTGAAGCTTCCGGACGGGCGCCTCGTCCGGCGGACCGACCTCGAGGTTCCGCAGATCAAAGCTTTCGTCCACGTGCGCTGACACGATGCCGCCTTTCTCGTCTTTCAAGGTGAAGGCCCAAAAGGCGCCGCCATAGCACGGCGCGACTCCGGCGTTGGCCCACGCCGTCTCGACGACGAACGGTTGGCCCAGCGCGACTTCCGCCGGCCAACTCATCTCGCGGAACTGCAGCCGGTAGCCGAGGCGCCGGTTGATGCGCGCGATGGCTTCACGGTTCTCGTTCAACTCCTCGCGCGGCCACCAGTGGATGGACATGTAACTGGCGTGATACTCCTCGACCGATTTGGCCAGCAGATCGCCGCTCCACGCCCCGCGCGCCTTCGAGCCTCCATAGTGCTCGTGCTCCAAGATGACTGGCAACTTCGGCCAGAATTCCTGCGCCATCTCCGCGTGATACCACGAGTGCGGCGGCGCCTGCACCAGGATGCTGTCGTCGCGCAGGGTGACACCCTTGGAAAGCGCATAGTCCATGGCGGGAAAGTGCCGGCCCGGCTTGCCCGAACCGGCTACGTCATCGCTGATGCAGAGGAGCGTGCGCTGGAAATGTTTCACGTGCAGATCAATGTGCCGCCGGGCCACGGCGAGGGTTTGCTCCTCGGAGAGCCGGCTGCTGAAGCCAGTGTGGCCCTCTCCCCACATGCCAAACGAGCCGACGTCAATGAACGCTACGTTCGCGTTGCCGTCATAACGCCGGGCCATTGCCGCCAGAAAGTTTTCCAGTTTCTGCAGAAAAATCGGGCCCAGGTAATCGGGGTCCCACAATGGACCGCCGGGTTTCGGACCCTTGCCAAACTCGAATTCGACACCCTTCGCGCCGGCGTCCTGCACCCATTTCGGCGTGGCATGGCGCATCCAGCTCTCGGAGCAGCTTACGCGGATGGCGATCTGTTTGCCCTTGGCAATCCACCGCTGGGCCGGCGTGTCGAAGAGCGGCCAGTTGAACTCGCCCTCCTTCGGCTCCAGAAACGACCACGGCACCCGCAGGTAAATGACGGAGAGACCGGGCCAATCCTCGAGCGTGTCGGACGGCTCCAGCTTCGAGCCGTAGTTTTTGATGAGGTTGGAGTAGAAATGCAGTGTCCAGCCCATGCCCGGATTGACCAGCGCCTCGCCGGTGTCTGGCGGGCGGACAACAATGCGATTCGTTTCGGCGGCGCACCGGGAGTCAGGAGCGAGCGTCCCAGACAGAATCATGAAGGACAGAATCACCCGATTGCCGAGTCCCTGACGGGGCGGCGAGAGTTGATGGCGTCCCGGCAGCCCGGCTGCCCTCTTCTGGCACACGTTGATGAGCGTACTCCGCCCGGCTTGAGCGGGGCGGCGGTCGGTGAAGAGTTCAACAGCCGCATTCAAGCTGCGGCGCAGGAGAGAAGCCGGGGCGGTTTTCATAAGCTCTTGAGAATGAAGGCGCTCATCGTGTTTTCAATTTTCTTGACCCCATTTTTCTGACTCCTGCAAGTAGTCAAAAAGATGGGGTCAGAAAGATTGTTTCTTAAGGTGACGAAGTGGATGTCAGTGCGATTGAGGTTTAGCCACTGCAGGCTGTCGAGGTTGGTGTGCCTGAGGAAACGGCTGAGATGGGACTCGGCTCGGTCGAGGTTTTCCGTGTGCGCGGTCAGCCGAAAGGCAATGCCCCGCGCATGGACGGGGACACGCTGCGTGCCGAGCACACGACCGTCGCGATGGATTTCGAGGCGTTGCATGACTTGGTCTTCGCCGCCCAGAAACCACGTCAGCGCTTCCTGGTAGAGAGTGAGGTCGAGGAATGCGCCCCATTCGCGAAGCAGTTCCAACAGCGTCTCGCGCAAGGCAGCGCAAGCCGGCGAGAGTTTGTGCCAGCGCGTAGTGTCCGTCGTGAAGGCGCGACGTTCTTCCGGCGTCAGACGAGTGTTCACGAACTCGTATTCCACCGAGGGCGTTCGGAAGTTGATGAGTTTGCCGGCCGGCAGGTCGAGCAAGAGAAGGTAATTCAGCAGTTGCGCCTTGTACTCGCCCGTGAGCAACGCCACGGTCTTGAGCTCGTAAACGACCGCGTCATGAACAACAAGGTCGAGGTAATAAGTCTTGGAGAAGTCGCGAAACGTGACAGTGACCGGGACTTCTGTGCGTACGGGGCCAAGCCCGGCGGCCTCCAGGCGCGCCTGCAGGTCATTCTGGTAAATCGTTTCGTCACAATGCCGGCCCAGATCGTTGTGGGAGGCGAAGGCTTGCTCCATCACCCGGTAATCCAAACGCTTGAACTCCTCGTGTTCGAGCGACGTGAATTTCACTGGGCAGTCAATGGGCATGCGAATTTCGCGTCAGAACGATAAGGTCAGAAAGATTGGGGCAGAAAGATTTTTTTCTTCTGAAATTTTCTTGACCCCATTTTTCTGACTGATTGCATCGTTACAGCTTGGGCAGCTTCGGCCGCCGGGCGATGCCATCGTGGATGATCTTCAGGATTTGTTTCCGTTCGGCGCCCGCCAGCGGACGGCGCGGGGCGCGGACCCATTCCGCGCCCAGGCCGCTTTCCTGCACTGCGAGCTTGATGTATTGCACGAATTTCACGTGCGTATCCAAGTGCAGGAGTGGCGTGAACCAGCGGTACAGTTCGCGCGCTTGGTTCCACTGGCCCCGGCGCGTTAATTCCCAGAAATACTGGTTCTCACGCGGGAAGGCGATACCCGTGCCGGCCACCCAGCCGTCGAGGCCGAGGATGGCGCTCTCGAGCACCAGATCATCCACACCGGTAAAGATGGCGTAGCGGTCGCCAACGGTGTTGTGCAGGTCGGTGATGCGGCGCGGGTTGCCGGAGCTTTCCTTGAGCGCGACGAAGTTCTTCGCGTCGGCGAGCTGGGCGAACATTTCCGGGGTGATGTCGTTGCCGTAGCTGATCGGGTTGTTGTAGATCATGATGGGCAGTCCGGTCGCCCTGGCCACGGTGCGGAAATGCGCCAGGGTCTCGCGCGGATCGCCCCTGTAAATCATCGCCGGCATGAGCATGAAGCCGTCGGCGCCGAGCTTCTCGCCGTCGCGCACGTAGCGGCAGGCGTCCGCCGTGCTGCACTCGGCCACGCCGCTGAGCACCGGCACGCGGCCATGCACTTGCTTGACGGTCGCTTCGGTGACGCGCTGTTTTTCCTCCGGATCGAGCGCCTGGTTCTCGCCCAGCGAACCGAGCACGATGAGGCCGGCCACGCCGGAATCAATGAGGGCTTCGACGTGGCGCGCGGTCGCGTCGAGGTCGAGCGATTGATCGCGTTTCAGTTGGGTGGTGACGGCGGGGAAAACGCCTTGCCAGTAAGGTTTCATGTCAGATCGTTTGTTTCGCAAAAGCCGGCATCAGGAGACTTCCTGGAGCATGTCTCTCAGGATGTCAAAGAGTTTGTCGGTGGAGCAAGGATTCGCATTTTCATGGATAGCAGTTCAGCGCCCGTTCATCAACTCTTCGATCTCTTCCGCCTCAAGTGGAATCTGGGCCATCAGATTGACTTGACCGGTTTCGGTGACGAGGACGTCGTTTTCCAGGCGCACGGCAAGACCTTCTTCCTTGATGTAGATGGCCGGCTCGACGGTGAGCACCCAGCCGGGCTGAATCGGCTCGGTGGTGTGGCCGACATCATGCACGTCGAGTCCGAGCGGGTGGCCCACGCCGTGCATGAAGTATTTCTTGAAGGCCGGATTGTCCGGGTCTTGTCGCTTGATGGCGGAGAGGGTCAGCAGGCCGAGATCGACCAGTTCTTTTTCGATGAGCGCCTCGGCTTCCTTCTGCCAATCCTTCGGCAGCTTGCCGGGCACGGCGAGCCGGGTCACTTCGCGAAGCACCCGCCAGACGGCGTTATAAACCTGCCTTTGCCGCCGCGTGAACCGGCCGCTCACCGGAATCGTGCGCGTCATGTCGGATTGATAATTGGCGCAGCTCGCTCCCACGTCCAGCAGCAGCAGTTGGCCTTTGCGGCACACCTGGTCGTTCTGCACGTAATGGAGCGCGCAGGCGTTGCGGCCGGCGGCGATGATGGGCGGATAAGCAAACCCGCTTCCGCGCCGGATAAACTCATGGGCAAACTCCGCTTCAACCTCCGTTTCCGAAACGCCCGGCTGCACAAACTTCAGCACGCGGCGGAAGCCCGCCTCGGTGATGGCGCAGGCTTTCCGCATCAGGTCGAGTTCGAGGTCCGACTTCACGACGCGCAAGCGGTGCAGGAGCCGCGCCAGCCGATGGTACTGGTGCAGCGGATAACGCTCGCGGGTCTCATGCACGAAGCGCGCCTCGCGCGTCGGCACGACGATGACGGCGCGCTTATGTTCGTTCGAGTTGAGGCAGACGTGTTCGCACTCGCACATCAGCCGGTGAAACATCGGGCGGAACTCCGGCAACCATTCCACCCTGGCCACTCCGGAGATGCTCTGCGCCTCTTCCTTCGTCAGCTTATGCCCTTCCCAGGTCTCCATCAGTTCGTTGGGTTCCCGCAGGAAAAGGACTTCGCGCATCTTTTCCTCGTGAGCGTCCGGGTAGAGCAACAGGATGCTTTCCTCCTGTTCAACGCCGGTCAGGTAGAACAAATCGGAATTGGGATGGAGCAACAGCGTGCCGTCGGCGTTGGTCGGCAGGATGTCGTTGGCGTTCACCACCGCCAGCGAGTTCGGCAGCATCAGTTTCTTCAGGTTTTCACGGTTGGTCCTGAACAACCGGGGGTCGATTGGAGCGTAGCGCATGGGGAAATCAAAGAAGGGTTTGCGAAAATTGGCGAGACATTTTCGCGGCGCGACAGACAACTTCAGATTTCTTTCGGATTTCGACCTTCGGGCTTCGGACTTTAGCCGCGCCCTGCCGCGCTCCGGTGGCCGACAGAATCCTCGCAGCCCGCGGAGATTCCGGGAGATCGTGGCACCGTGGAAGCGCCGGGAAGGGCTTGCCAGAAAAGGAGGTTCAGCGTAAGAGACGGACCATGCATGTCTCATTGGTGATGACCATCATTGGCCAGGACAGACCCGGCCTGGTCGAGTCGGTGGCCAGCCTTATTGCCGATCATGGCGGGAATTGGCTGGAAAGCCGCATGTCGCATTTGGGCGGTCAGTTTGCCGGCATCCTGCGGGTCCAACTCCCCGGCGAGCAGGAGGAAGCGCTGGTCCGCGCCCTGAAAAGCCTGGAGACGAAGGGGTTGAGCATCGTCGTCATTGCCGAGCAACCCAAGCCGGCCGCCGGGGCCGAGCCGTTGACGCTGCTGGAGATCGTAGGCCAGGACCGGCCCGGCATTGTCCGCCAAATCTCGCTGGCTCTGGCCAGCCACGGAGTCAACGTGGAAGAACTCGACACCGAATGCCACAGCGCCCCCATGTCAGGCGAAACGCTCTTCCAAGCCCAAGCCAAGCTGCGCATTCCGGCCTCCTGCAACACAGCGGAACTCCGCCTCGACCTGGAGAAGATTGCCGCAGACCTGATTGTCGATATTTCCATCGCTCCATTGCCACCCATCCGCCCAGCGCATCCCACCTGAACCGTTTAGCAATCGACGTTTGAAAGCACATACACGACAGACCCATCCAGGAATCCCAAGCAGATCAACATGGTGGGAACGGAAGGTGATTTGAAAGGCACACGGTTGTTGGCTTGATTCGGTTGCGGGTGGTTCGCCAGCACATCAGAGTAAACGTCCTGAGAAAGCCCACTCGTTACCGCAAAACCCACGCGCTCAAAGGGAAGTGGTTCAAGTGTTCGGGAACGTTTCCAAGACTCCATTTTACCCTCGCTTTTTGCCCGTCCAAAAGCCTATTGCCCCCTCAATCCCTTTGGGATATTTTTCAGAAGTTCATGTCTCTGTCTGATCAGTTTTTGCGCGCCCGAAGTGATGGGCGAGATTTTGCCAGTACCCATTGGAGTGTGGTGTTGTTGGCGGGACAGGAGCATTCGCCCCAATCCGCCGCGGCCCTCGAAAAGCTCTGCCAGGCTTATTGGTATCCGCTTTATTCTTTCACGCGGCGGCAGGGATACGGGCCGCACGAAGCGGCGGATCTGACGCAGGATTTCTTCTCGCACCTGCTCGCCACCAAGGCGCTGGCTTCTGTGAACCGCGAGAAGGGCAAGTTTCGCTCCTTTTTGCTCGTCTCCCTGAAAAACCTCCTGGCTAATGAATGGAACCGCGCGCGGAGTCAGAAGCGCGGTGGCGGGGTATCGCTCTTTTCATTGGATGAAAAGGTGGCCGATGGTCGCTACCAGCTCGATCCTGCGGATGACTTGACGCCGGACAAAATCTTCGAGCGCCGCTGGGCCGAAACCATCCTCAGTCGCGCGCTGGACCGCCTGCGCCAGGAGTGCGATGGCGCCGAGAAGACCCGGCGCTTTGAGGAGGTGAAGATGTTCCTGCTCGGCGAGAAAGGAACCGATTCGCTCGCCGGGGCGGCCGCGCGCCTGAACCTGAGCCTGGCGGCGGTGAAGGGGCTGGTGCATCGCTTGCGCCGGCGCTTTCGCGAGTTGATCCGGGACGAAATCGCCCAAACGGTGGCCCGCCCGGAAGAAATCGAGCAGGAGATTCGCGACCTGTTCGCGGCTTTTGGAGGTTGAAAGATTTTCGAAAACCCCTCGCACCTTTCTCCGAGATTTCTTTTTGTACTGAGAACGAACGAAGATACCATGTCGGGACCGCTGCTTTGTCCAATTTGCCGGAGCGCGCTGGCCGCCAGCGCGCCGGAGGGGGTGTGCCCGAAGTGTCTCTGGGCATCCCTGCTGAGTCCGGAAGTCGAGGAGGCGGCAATCGAAAGCGCCTCGCTTTTCCAACCCCCCACTTTTCCCGCCGTGTCTAGTGATTTCCCGGGCCTTCTTGGTGACTACGAACTGTTGAGCGTCATCGCGCGCGGCGGCATGGGCGTCGTCTATCGGGCGCGGCAAATCAGCCTGCAACGCGTGGTGGCGTTGAAAATGATCCTGATGGCCCGATTGCCGGGGGAAGCGGATATGAAACGGTTTCGCGCCGAAGCCGAGGCCGTCGCCAGCCTGGAGCACCCGAACATCGTGCCCATCTATGAAGTCGGGGAATACGAAGGTCATCCCTATTTCACGATGAAGTTCATTCCCGGCGGCAGCCTTGCGGAGAGGGTTGAGGAATTCGGAGTGCGGCATGCGGAATTGGACGAACCGGCGAGACAGCGAGACGGAGAGACGGAGAAATCGCCGGTTCGCCGGTTCGCCGACTCTCCGGCTCACGCGGTTTCCGTTTGGGGGCGTCAGAGAAACGTCGCAACACTCATCGCCAAAATTGCCCGCGCCGTTCACTACGCCCACCAGCACGGCATTCTCCATCGCGATCTCAAGCCGTCGAACATTTTGCTGGACGAACGGGACGAGCCGTTGGTGACCGATTTTGGTTTGGCCAAGCAAATCGAGACGGAGAGCCATTTGACGCTGAGCGGCACGGTCCTGGGCACGCCCGCCTATATCGCGCCCGAACAAGCGGCGGGCGGCAAGAGCCTCACGACCGCCGTGGACGTTTACAGCCTCGGCGCGATTTTTTACGAACTGCTGACGGGCCGCCCGCCTTTTCAAGCGGACACCCCGCTGGAGACCCTGCGCCAAGTCGTGGAACAGGAGCCCCGCCGGCCCAGTTCGATCAATCGCAAAGTCGAGCGCGACCTGGAAACGATCTGTCTGAAATGCTTGCAGAAAAACCCGGCGCAACGCTACAGCTCAGCGGAGGCGCTCGCGGACGATCTGGAACGATGGCTGCGGCACGAATCGATTCGCGCGCGGCCCGTCCAGGTATGGGAGCACGCCCTCAAGTGGACCAAACGCCGGCCCGCGCTGGCCGCGCTGCTCATGCTCGCGCTGATTGCGCCGGCGGTGATTATCGCCGTATTGCTGTTCAGCAATGCGAAAGTCCGCCGCGCTGACCGCCAGGCACGTGAAAACCTGTACGCGGCGGACATGTCCCTTGCCGACCGCGCCCTGCGTGAAGGCAACCTCGGGCTCGTCCGCGCGACCCTTGCGGCCCACATCCCGGCCCTCGGACACCCCGCTGGCGCAGACGATTTCCGCGGCTTTGAGTGGCGCTTGTTTTGGGGGCAAAGCCAGGGAGACCACCTCCAGGTCCTGGAGTTTCCACATCCGCCCTCCGCCCTCGCCATTTCTCCCGATGGCCGGACCTTGGCCATCGGCGGGCAGGATTTCCTGTGGCGCTGGAAACTGGACGAGGCGGCCAACACTCAACTCCTGCCTCCGAAAGAGCCGCGCTGGCTCGAACCAGAGGCGGCTGCCAGTGTGCTCGCCAAAGTTCGGATGACGCCTTTTCTCTCCAATCAGCTTGGCGCTCCAAATCCCACGCCAGGCCAGATATCCCAGATGGTCAATCCAGAGCGCCTTGAAAGAGTGACCGGGATATCCTTCACCCCGGACGGGCGCCATGTGGTTGCCTCTTCGCGTGAGTCGGTGCGGGCGGCCCGCGTCTGGAATCTCGCTGACGGCACGATCGAGTTCGCCTTCCCGGCCGTCTTCTCATCCGCAGTCATCTCCCCGGTGGCCCCCATCGTGGCGGTCGGCTCGTTTGCCGCAGCTACGAGTGACGGGAAAACTCCGCGATTTGGCTCTGAGATGATAGTAGGCTGCGTGAAATTCTATGACCTGGAGCAACGCGCCGAGATTTGGGCGCTCCCGGAGTGCGGCGGACTGGTGGCCTTCTCGGGCGACGGTCAATTCGTGGTCACCGCCGACGTGGACGCCCTGTTGGGGGCGCGGACCAGCCGCGTGAGGCTCTGGTCGCTGCCCGAGCGCCGTCTTCTCAAGCAGTTTGCCTCCAGGCACGTGTGGGACACTCTCGCGCTCTCGCCAGATGGACGCTGGCTAGCGGGCGCGTCGGCGAGCTCTGGCGTAATCGAACTTTGGTCGGTCGAGCAACAACATCTGATCCGCGAACTGGCAGGGCACGCTGGTGCCATTCGCGCTCTCGCCTTTTCTCCTGACAGTCATTCTCTGGCCACCGCCGGCTCCGACCAGATAATCCGGCTGTGGTCAGCATCTTCGGGTGAACTGACGGGGACCCGCCTCGGCCACACCGATGAGATCGCCAGTATCGCCTTTTTCCCGGACGGACAGCGACTGGCTTCCGCCTCGCGGGACGGGACTGTGCGCTTATGGTCAACGACCGTTTCCCAAAGAGAGACGCTCCGTTACAATAGCGGAGGACGCCGTGACGCGATCACGGTTTCACCTGACAGCCACTGGTGGACTACCTCGGAAGAGTCGGGATCTCTCAAAGTGTGCGACACGCAGCCGGGCTCCAGCCCGCGCGAGACGCGGGCTGGTGTTGAGATGGCTCGGAACGAAGGCTTCGACGACGGGGGACTCACCGTCGTTTGCTCCGTGTTCCCTGACGCAAACGCCCGAATCGAACTGGAGTGGCGTTCACTCAAAGACCTGGCCATTGCCCGCCGGTTGCCGCTCGACGGCCACGTTGATCGGGGGCGAATTTGGATCCGCTCCTTCCGCGCCGGGCTGTTCGCGGTGGGACAATCCGATGGCTTGGTGCGCGTCTGGTCAACGCGCACCGGCGCACAGCTCTGTGCTTTCCGGTTGCCGGACCACCTTAGTGATAAGCCGGCTTTTACCAATGTCATAGGTCATCTGGTGATCTCACCCGATGGCGCCCTCGTTGCGGCTGGCGTCCGGGGGTACTCACAAATTGCGGTTTTTTCCGTGCCAGATAACAAGCTCCTCTACAGTCACCACTCGCGCCCGCTCATTACAGTCATGGAGGGGGATCACCGGAACGATCCCGGCCACCTCCGCTTCCTCGGCTTCTCGCCCGACGGCAAACTCCTCGTCAGCGCGGATAGCACCGAGCCGGGCATTCGCCTTTGGGAGGCGCGCACGGGCCGCGAGCTGGGCCAGCTTTCCGGCCATCGAGACCACACGGCTGAGGTCGCGTTTTCGCCGGATGGCAAAACGCTGGCCTCGACCGGTGGCGATGGCTCGCTGAAACTCTGGCACCTGCCCACGCGGCGCGAGGTCGCCACGCTTCTGGAAACCGGCGCGATGGGGCCGGTGACGTTTTCGCCCGATGGTTCCCTGTTGATCGTCGGCCTCGGCGATCAGGTCCGCATCTTTCGCACTCGAACGCTCGCCGAGATTGACCGCGAACGGTAGCGTTCGGAAACGCCTGACTCCGTCAGCCGAGGAACACTCCGGCTTTGCCGAACGTCGCTGAACCTCTAAACGGCAGTTGAATAACCGCAAAGATCGCAAGGATTGCAAAGCAGGGAACTTGAGCGAAAGCGGTTTCTCACCCAACAGGTGATTGCGTCTATTCTCCGAAGTGCCTGCTTTTCTTTGTGTTCTCTGCGTTCTCTGCGGTTGAACTGCTCTTTTCGGCTGAAAGTTCCCTTTGCGCCGGACCGCAAAAGATTTTCGCAAATATTTCGCATCCTTTCCCCAGTTTTCCTTTTGTAAGACGCGGAACGACATCAAGTGAAGACCGCACTCCGTCAGCCTTCATTTGCAGACGTGGTTCCATGCTATGACCAAAACGTATCGCCAGTTCCTGACCGGCGGCCTCCTGTCGCTCGCCCTGTTCACTTTCGCGCCGACGACGCACGGGCAAATCCGTCCATACGCCTGGGGCCACAACGGCTTCGGCCAGATCGGGGACAATACCACGGTGCAGCGGATATTGCCCGTCCTAACGGCGGGAGTGCTCGTCAACAAGACCGTGGTGGCCCTGGCGGGGGGCCAAAGGCACAGCCTGGCGCTGTGCTCGGACGGCACCGTGGCCGCGTGGGGCAACAACACCTTCGGCATGCTCGGCAACGGCACCTCGGTGAACAGCTCGGTGCCGGTGGCGGTGACCATGGCCGCCGTACTCACCAACAACAACAAGACAGTAATCGCCATCGGGGCGGGGATTGATTACAGTCTAGCGCTCTGCTCGGATGGCACAGTCGCCTCCTGGGGCATCAACACCTTCGGCCAGCTCGGCAACGGCACCACGTACGGAAGCCAGTTGCCGCAAGCGGTAATGATGACGGGCGCACTCTCCGGCAAGCTGGCGAAGGCCATCGCGGCTGGTTCCAGCCACGGCTTGGCGCTCTTCGATGACGGCACCGTGGCCGCCTGGGGCTTAAACAGCAACGGCCAGATCGGTGACGGCTCCCTTGGATCCCCAGCACAAAGACTCTCACCGGTGTTGGTCAGCGGAGCGGGCGCGCTCAACAAGGCCATCGCGGCTGGCGCTGCCCACAGCCTGGCCCTGCGTCAGGATGGCACCGTGGCTGCCTGGGGCTTCAACAACTCCGGTGCGCTCGGCAACAACAGCACAGTGCTCAGCCTCGCGCCGGTGCTGGTGGACACGACCGGTTTGCTCTCCGGCAAAACGGTAGTGGCCATCGCCGCGGGAGGGTTGCACAGCGTCGTGCTATACAACGATGGCAATTCGACCAGCTTGGCCAGTTGGGGAGCGAATGCCTTGGGCCAGCTCGGCAATGGAGGCATCCCGACCCAAAGCCTCGTGCCCGTGGCGGTCACCACCGCAGGCACTCCTCTGCAGGGCAGGATGGCGGTGGCCATCGCGGCGGGCAATCGCCACACCTTGGCGTTGTGCGGGGATGGCACTCTGGCGTCCTGGGGCAACAACCTGTTCGGCATGCTCGGCGACAACAGCACGACACATAAGCTGATCCCGGTGGCGGTCAATACCAGCACGCTCCCCGCGGGTGGGCTCTTCACCGGGGTCTTCAGCGGATCGTCGGCCCAGCACACCTTGGCGCTCGCGAGCTCCGGCTGTCCAGAGGTGGCCATCGTTTGTCCGGCTTCCATCACTACAAATACTTGCGGGAGCAATGTGGTGGTGAACTTCGCCCCACCGGCGGTCACGGGTGGCACGCTCCAAGGCTGCGTCCCGGCCAGCGGCAGCCTGTTCGACGTGGGGACGAGCCTGGTGACCTGCACGGCGACCAACGCTTGCAGCACCAACATCTGCACTTTCAGCGTGACGGTGGTCCAAGGCCAGCAGGTGCTCTTTGTGTCCGAACCCGGCAACTACACGATCCAGAAATTCACGATGGCAGGGATCGGATCTCCCTTTGCGGATGCCAACGACGCCTTGAGCGCTCCGTATGGTTTGGCTTTCGATAACAATGGCCTCTTGTATGTCGCCAACAGCGGTAATAACACCATCAGGCGGTTCGACAGCAGTGGCAACGGCACTCTTTTCGCCGGCGTGGCCGGCCAGACCACGCTCGGTTTGAGTGGCCCGAGCGGCCTGGCGTTCGACAGCGCGGGCACGACTCTTTATGTGGCAAACTTGGGCGACGGCACGATCTGGAAATTTGCCACGAGCGGCGGCCCTGGCGTGATCTTCGCCAATACCGGCTTGAGTTCCCCCACTGGTCTGGCGTTCGACGCCGCGGGGGATCTCTATGTGGCAAACCAGAACGACAACACCATCATTAGGTTCACCACTGCCGGTTCGGGCCTCCACGTCGGCTCCCTCTTCGCCAGCGCGGACTTGAACCAGCCGATTGGCCTGGCTTTTGACAGCGCAGGGCTGCTTTATGTGGCCAACTACGGAAACCACACGGTCAGGAAGTTCACCAGCAGCTTCACCAGTTCGCTTTTCGCGGGAGTGGCCGGCTCGACCAGCCTGGACTTGAACGGTCCAGCGGGACTGGCGTTTGACAATGCCGGCAACCTCTACGTGGCTAACTTTGGCAACAATACCATTGGAAAATTCACGAGTGGCGTGGGTTCGGTATTCGCTGACGCCAGCGACGGGTTGTCGGCGCCACTTTTTATCGCCCTGCGGAACATTTGCGTCGATCTCGCGCCCCCGACTATCACTTGCCCGGCGGCCATCAGCCTGAACGTCTGCGGCAATAGCGCGGTGGTCAGCTTCGCTTCCCCGGACGTCGTTGGCGGCGTCTTCCAAAGCTGCGTCCCCGCCAGCGGCAGTTCGTTCGGCCTGGGGACGAACCTGGTGACTTGCACAGCCACCAACGCCTACGGCACCAATACCTGCACCTTTACAGTCACGGTGACTCAAATTCCGGCGGTGGCCATCACTTGTCCGGCCCCGATCGTCACGAACACTTGCGGCAGCAGTGTGGTCGTGAACTTCGTCCCCCCAACGGTCACCGGCGGCGCGCTCCAGAGCTGCTCCCCGGCCAGCGGCAGTTCGTTCGTCCTGGGGACGA
>CAYIIH010000120.1:19469-21174 GCA_964363225.1 uncultured Verrucomicrobiota bacterium
GCGACCAATGCCTGCGGCACCAATACCTGCACGTTCACCGTCACCGTGACTCAAACTCCGGCGGTGGCCATCACTTGTCCGGCTTCCATTACGACGAACGCTTGCGGCGGCAGTGTGGTGGTGAATTTTGCCGCCCCGACGATTACAGGCGGCGCGCTCCAGAGTTGCATCCCTGCCAGCGGCAGCTCGTTCATCCTGGGGACGAACCTGGTGACATGCACGGCCACCAACGCCTGCAGCACGAACGCCTGCACGTTTACCGTCACAGTGCAATGCCCGACCAATCTTCCATCGTGCCTTCCCATGATTAATCCGAGTTTTGAAGCGAACACATTCACGGTGTTGCCGGGTTACTCCTACGTCAGTGGCAACGGGCCGATCACCGGCTGGACCTCACCGGGCAGTCACGGGGTCAATCCCGTGGGCGGCGCCAATCCGTTTGCCGACAACGGCGCAATTCCAGATGGCAACCAGGTGGCTTTTCTGCAGGAAGACGGCGCCCTGAGTCAGATGGTCGGTGGCTTCACGGTGGGCGCTGAGTATTGCGTGCAGTATGACGAGAACTCCCGCGACTGTTGTGGTACCATGCCGTCCCTGGAGGTGAAGATCGGTGGCGCCACGATTGTGGCGGCGCATCCAGTTTCGCCAGTCGGCGGTTCCAACCCGTATCACCACGTGATCAGCAGCACGTTTACTGCGGCAGGCCCCAGTCTGGAATTGGCCTTTATCAAGAGCAATCCGCAGGGCGGCGACACGACCGCGCTCATTGATAATGTCTGTATCACGCCTCTTTGCGTGCCCGCGCCGACGAATATGGTCTTATGGCTGCCGTTGGACGAAACGAGCGGCACCATCTCGGCAAATCTTGTCCCAGGTGGAAACAACGGCACGCAGGTTAACGGTCCCGTCGTCACCAGCGGTTTGGTCGCCAACAGCCTCAGTTTTAATGGCACGAACCAGTACGTCCAGATTCCATCCTATAACGCCATCAATTTCGGCACGAATGATTTTGCGATCGACGCCTGGGTCAGGAGGGCAACCAATGACACTGGGCCCAATTATCGCGTCATCGTGGAAAAAGTTGACCAGACGACAGCGGTGCCCATCGGATACTCGTTCTGGTTACATGGAAGCCAGGGGACACTCGGACTTCAACTCGCCGACGGGAATTGGTCAACCTACAATTCCAGTTTCGTCGTTCCTAACGATGGACAATGGCGTCATGTGGCCGTGACTGTGGACCGGGACAAAACCAACGGCATCGTATTTTACCTTAATGGTGTGGCGGGCGCCGGATCGAACGACCCGATGTCGTGCCCGGGTTCAGTCAGCTCAACCCTCCCGCTGCGCGTTGGATCGCAGTCTTCGTTTGTATTATCCGTCTTTTCGGGAGGAATTGACGAAGTCGAACTGTTCAACCGCGTGCTGGCACCAGCAGAAATCGCGGCGATCTTCAACGCCGGCGCTGCCGGCAAATGCAAAGCGCCTTGCGCCACCCCGCTCGTGGTCAACTGCCCCGCAAATAAGGTGGTGGCTTGCGGCCCCGACTGGCACTTCGATCCCCCGACCGCCACCAGTTGCTGCGGCACGAACGTGACGTTGACCATTCTCAGCACGGAGACCAACGGATTCTGTCCGCTCGTCGTCACTCGAACCTGGCAGGCCACCGACGCGTGCGGCAACACCGCCACGTGCAGCCAGACCG
>CAYIIH010000121.1:0-20992 GCA_964363225.1 uncultured Verrucomicrobiota bacterium
AAGTGATGATCACTTCACCTTCAATAGCTTGGCTCACGCCAAGCATTGGCCCTGAGAACCGATGAGAGGGTGCCGTGTTGAACAAACTAGGAACCCCTTTACGAATCAGCGGGAAATCTCTCAGGAAAAACCCCGAAGGGCAGTCTGAGCTGCCGTAAGTCGTTGGTAATGAGGCTGGAAGATTGGAGCGAGCGAAGGGATTCGAACCCTCGACATCAACCTTGGCAAGGTTGCGCTCTACCAGACTGAGCTACGCTCGCTTCCGAAGAGACTTCGCAAAACTAAGTTAAACTTCCGTAATTGCAAGCCCTCTTTTTTGCGACTTTTTGCGAAGGCGAGTGCTTCCGCCAGAATCAGCGTTGGCGTTCAGCGACAAAAATCCGAATCCGGCTTCACTCGAAATCGTAAACGATGACTTTCTGGCAGAACCGCTTGAACACCTTCTCCACAAACTCGAGATGCGATGGATGAGCTTGGTAGGCATCCTGAGCCGGCTTGTCGGCGAAAACCGTGTTCAAGGCCACCTGGTAGGATTGATCGACCACGGGACGGTGGCTCTTGACCATTTTGCCGATGTGAAAGTGCAGCAGGCCGGGAATCGGCTTGAGATACTTCTCCGCCCCGGCCAAAAGCTCGTCGGCGGCTTGCGGGTTGGCTGGATCGGTCCAAAAGATGACAACATGCGAAAACATGGCCGGGAGCGTAAGTGCTTGATCGCAAAAGGTAAAATGCAAAAACTCCGGCCCAGACATCGGCCCGGTAATCCCTTCGTCACCGCGGGCGGAGCGCTGGCTTGTAGCCGGCTTACGGCGTTTGATCCCTCCAAGCCGGTTGGAAACCGGCGCTCCGCCCGCGCTGACTTAGGCATTACCCAGCCAACCATGATACAGGTGCTGCGTTCGTAGGGCGAATGGCCAACGTCTTTATGCCTTCGTCCGGCTCTGGCGCAGCTTATCGAGTCCTACGGCCAGGATGATGACGATGCCGATGATGATTTCCTGCATGTAATTGGGCCAGCCCATCTGATTGGAGCCATTGCGCAGCACGGCCATGATGAGTGCGCCGATCATCGAGCCCAAAATGCTGCCGGTGCCCCCGTTCAAACTGGCCCCGCCAATAACGACCGCCGCAATAATGTCCAACTCCAAGCCGATGGCGACGGTGGGATCGCCCTGGGTCAGGCGTGAAAGCTGCATTAAACCGGCCAAACCGAAAAACAATCCCGCCAGCGCATAAATCACCATTTTGTGCCATTGCACGCGAATGCCGCAGAGGCGCGCGGTGGCTTCGTTGGAGCCAATGGCGAAAATATACCGCCCAAAAACTGTCTGCCGCATCACGACCGACATGGCCATGGCCAGCCCGATAGCAATCCACACCCCCGGCGGCAGCGGCAATAAATGCACCGGGTCCACCTGGGCCATGATGTTGTTGATGGGCGTTTCGGGCGCATTGACGGTTTGATTGCCGGCCAGCCATTTGGCCGCGCCTCGGCCCACCCCCATCATGCCCAGCGTCACGATGAAGGGCATCATGCGCAAGCCAGCAATCACCAAGCCGTTGATGAGCCCAACCAATCCGCCTGCCAGCAAGGTCAACAAAACGGTTTGGGCGGGCGAAAAATCCTTCACCAGCAACGTGGCGCCCACCACGCTGGTTAGAGCCACCACCGAGCCGACGCTCAAGTCAATGCCGCCGCTGACAATGATCATCGTCATGCCCAGAGCGCCGATGGCCACGATCACCGTCTGGGTCAAAATGATTTTGAAGTTCGGGCCGGTAAGAAAGTACGACCGCACTTCGGCACTGAGCGAGAACAAGCCCACGACCAGGAGCAACCCAAAGAAAGGCCCGAGGGCATTTAAGACGGCGCTCAGGCTGTAATTTCTGGCTGGTGTGGCTGCGCTCATGTTGCCAGTCAGTTGCCCAGGGACTCGGTCTGGCCGATGGCCGCGCTGATGATGCTGTGTTCGGTCCAGTCGGAGGCGGGGCGCACATCGGAAAGAACGCCGCGGCACATGACGCCGATCGTATCGCAGATGCCGAGCAATTCGGGCAAGTACGAGCTGACGAAGAGGATCGCTTTGCCCTCGACCGCCAGTTGGCCCATCAGCCTGTAAATCTGGGCCTTGCTGCCGACATCGATGCCGCGGGTCGGTTCGTCCAACAACAGAATCTTCGCTTCGTGATGCAGCAGCCGGCCGAGGGCCACTTTCTGCTGGTTGCCGCCGGACAGTTCCGCAACGGGCTGGGCTGGGCTTTGCGCGCGGACGTCCAGGCGCTGCATCCAATCGCGCGCCGCTCGGCATTGTTGTTTATGGCTGATAAAACCCAGCCGGGCCATCGGGCCGAAGCGGGTGATGGTCATGTTGTCCGCCAGACTCCGGTTGAGCATCAGCCCTTCCTCCTTGCGGTTTTCACTCAACAATCCGATGCCTTGGTCCAATCGCCGTGAGGGTGTGCTGTGGGTGCTGCTCCTTTGGTGAACCAGCACGGCGCCGCCAGCGATCCGATCCAAGCCGAAACAGGCGCGCACGGTTTCGGTGCGCCCGGCGCCGACCAGGCCGGCGATGCCAAGAATTTCTCCTTCCCGCAACGTCAAGGTGACCGAGCGGGGTTTGGTTTGCCCGCGCACGGTTTTTAATTCCAGGACCGGTTGGCCCAGCCTGTGGGGCAGGCGGGGATAGATGTCTTTGATTTCACGGCCGACCATGATCTGGATGATTTCGTTCAGATCGGCCGCAGCCATGTCTCCCATGCCAACGCTTTCTCCATCGCGGAGGACGGTGTAGCGGTCGCAAACGCGCTGGCATTCCTCCAGGAAATGGCTGATATACACGATGCTCACGCCGCGCTGGCGCAACCGGCGGATCACCGCAAACAGGTTTTCCGTATCGACTTGGGTCAGGCTGCTGGTCGGCTCGTCCATGATGAGGACTTTCGGCTGGCCGATGAGCGCGCGTGCGATCTCCACGATTTGTTGTTCGGCGATGGTGCAGGTGTTGACCGGCGCGTGGAGCGGGATGTTTTCATGGTGCAATTCGGCCAGGGCGGCGCGGGCGAGTTCACGGCGGCGCGGGCGGTTCAGCCAGCCCAACGTCGCCGGTTCCTCCCCCAGCAGAATATTCTCCTCCACGCTCAAATGCGGGGCCAGGTTGAGTTCCTGGTAAATCATGGCGATGCCGCTGTGCCGGGCGTGCAGCGGATCGGAGGGAACAAAACTTTGCCCATCCAGCTCGAGGGTCCCTGCGTCCGGGGTGTAGGCGCCGCTCAGGATTTTCATGAGCGTGCTTTTGCCGGCTCCGTTCTCTCCGATGAGAGCGTGGACTTCGCCCGGGGCGACTTCAAAGGAAACGCTGCGGAGGGCGCGAGTCGCCCCGAAGGTCTTCTGCACGCTGGTCATTCGAAGCCGGGGCGGAGTCATCGGTCGAGGTGGCAGCGATCCGAGGTTCCAACGGCCGATCGAAGCCCGCAGGGAAATGGCGCCCTGGCTCTACGGATGTCATGGTTGATCATGCGGCCTTTCCCGGCAATGAGAGGGCGTCAGGCTGAACTCGCCCTCACTTCAGATACTTGTCGAGCGGCGGATAGAGCAGCTCCTTGATTTCCGGCCGGTCCATGTTTTCCGGTGTGACGAGGACCACGCCCGTGTCGATGCGCTTTTCCACCGTTTCACCCTGCAAATGCCGCACCACGGTCATGACGCCCAGGTAGCCCATCTTGACCGGATTCTGCACGACCAAGCCTTGCACATCGCCATTCTTCATATCGGCCACCGATTGCGAGCCGGCGTCAAAGCCGATCATCTTCACTTTGCCGCCGGCCTTGGCGATGTCGCGCAAGGCTTTGGTCATGGCGATGGTGGAAGGTTCGTTGGGACAGAAGATGCCGTTGACCTCGCGCCCGAAGCGGTTCAGCAGATTTTGCGAGGCTTGGTAAGCGGTCTCGCGGGTGGCGCCGGCGTATTGGTCCGACGAAATCAATTTGAGTTCCGGGAATTGCGTTTTCAGCACTTCCAGAAAGCCCGCTTCGCGTGCTTCCGTGCTGGCTGAGCCGACGGCATAGCGAAGGAGGATGACGTTGCCTTTGCCGCCCAGCAGTTTCCCGAGGTGCTCGGCGGCGAGTTGGCCGCCCTTGTAGTTATCCGTGGCGACGAAGCTGACGTGTTTATCCGATTTTAAGTCCGAATCGATGATCACGACGGGGATTTTGGACTGGACGGCATTGGCGACGGGTTTGACCAGCGCCTGGGAATCGAGCGGGGCCAGCACGATGCCGCTGACCCGGCGGGTCATGAAATTTTCCACCACCTGGATTTGCTGGTCGCGGTCATCCTCTTTCAAGGGGCCTTTCCAGATCACGTCCACTTTCATTCCTTTTTCGGCCAGTTCCTGCCGGGCCTTGAAGGCGCCGGCATTGATCGATTTCCAAAACTCATGGGTGGTGCCCTTGGGAATGACGGCGATGGTGTAGGCTTTTTCGGCGGCCGGCAGCCTTTCCACCAGGGACAGGCCGCAAAGAAGGCACAGCAAAGATCGTAAGAGCGGTTTCATGGCCTGCACCCTATTTAACCTGACGGCCGTTTTCAATCCTTTCTTCTGTTACAATGGACTGGCCATCGTGAATTTCAGGCGCTAAATTAACGTCCACCACTATGGTTATTGTTTATGGCTAGCTTAAAGGCTTTTCTGCGCAACAATCTGGCGATCCTGGCCCTCCTTGGCCTGGTGGGCTGCCAGAGCACACAACCATCGAGTCCTCCCGCCGCCAAAGCGGTCCCGAAGGCCAGCAAAGACTCACCGAAAACCGCCCAACGCGCGACGCCGGCCGCGGCCAAACCCAAGGCCGCGACTCCCAGCAAAACCCCGGAAACGGAGAAGGTGACCTACAACCCGGTCTATGATGAGGAGATCAAGACTGTTTTTGATCTGGCCAAGAAGAACAAATGGGAAGACGCGGAAGCGCACGCGCTGGCTTTGTACGAAAGAGACCCCAAGGACAACTCGGCCCAGCGCCTTTATGATTGGATCACCAAGCAACGCCAACTGCATCGGAACCAGGCTCTCGAGGACAAGATTCGGGAGATCGACGCCAAGAGTTCCGTGTTCAATCCGAGCGTCATAGACTTGCTCAAGGAAAACAAAGACCGCGGGCTGCCGCCGCGGAAAGACTTGCGGGATGCCATCGAGAAAATTGAGGCCGCGCCCTACGTGCCGGAGAATTTCGGCAAAACCATCCAGCAAAAAGGGACGTTGTTCGATTTGAACAGCAACCAGGGGCAGATGGCGAAAATCCTGGAAAAGGACATCACCGTCCAGTTGGATAACGTGCCCCTGGAAACGATCATCTTTAGCGTCGCCCAAAGCGCCGGCATCAATTTCGTGGCGGACAAGACGCTCCCGGCCCTCAAACAGCCGCTGGGCGTGAAACTGGACAAGGTCAAACTGGGCGAATTCCTGCGCTACGTCTCGCGCAACTTCGAACTGCAATTCCAGGTCGGCTCGGACCTGATTTGGATCGTCGATGGCAAGGACCCCAAGAAGCTCCTGGAGGAAACCCGGTTTTATCGCTTGCGCAAGGGCTTCGTCATGCCGGCGGAATTTGGCGCTTCGGAAGTCACGCAGGTGAAAGTCACCACCCCGCAAAATGTTACCACGGTGACCGAGACTCGAAAAATCGAGAAATTTGTCAACGACAACGCCCCGGCGGTCCCTTCCATAGAGGAGGCCATCAAGGCCTTCTTCACCGGGAAGTACCTGATTGATTATGAGCGCAACCTGATTGTGGCCCGCGGCACGCGCGATCAATTGGAGGCCATGGATAAAATCATCCAGGAGTTTGACAAGTCCATTCAACAAGTGCTGATTGAAGCCCGCTTTATCACGGTGACCCAAGCCGCTTTCATGCAACTCGGAGCGAGCTGGGAGACCGGCCGCGACGTGCGGACGGGCGGCCGCGCCGCCAGCGATTTCACGGCGCTGGGGACCGATGTCGGGCTCGGTTTGCAGGAGACATTCACCAACATTCTGGGCCGGGCCAACCTTTCGGCGACGTTGACGGCTCTGGAGCAAGGCGGAGAAAGCCAGACCTTAAGCGCCCCGCGGCTGACCTTGATCAACAACCGTCCGGCCACCATCAGCGATGGAAAAATCCAGTATTACTACGAAGAGTACCAGGTCAAACAACAGATTCTGGAGCGGCGCTCCTCCTCCACTCTGGTGCCGATGGGCAAACCGGCCAAATTGAACTCCGGCGTGTCGCTGGAGGTCATCGCCAGCATCAGCGGCGATGGCAAAAGCATCCTGCTGGGCTTGAAACCGGAAGTGAATCAGGACGTCAAACTGGTGACGTTTGCCACCTTGACCGACGTGGATGATACAGGCAAAGTGGTCAGCACCTTCGATATCAGACTGCCGGAATCGCGCAAGCAGACCTTGTCCACCCGCGTCATTGTCAAGTCGGGACAGACCGTGGTCATGGGGGGAGTGATGGAACGTGAACAAAGGACGTTTGTCGAATCCGTGCCCGTTCTGGGCAGCATCCCGATTATCGGCGCGGCCTTTCGGAAACGCACGGAAGTGGACAAACCCCGGTATCTGTTGATTTTTGTGACGGCGACTTTGCTGTCCGAAACAGGCGAGTTTCTGGTTTACGACGATTCGGATGAGAAGAATTAACGTGGCATCCCTTCTTCAATTACTGCTGCTGAAGGGGGTGCCCCTGGTGCCAACCAGCCGCCTGATTGCCATCGATCCGGGCAGCCATTGCCTCAAGCTTCTGCTCACGGAGCGCTTCCTCGGCCGCGTCCGCTGTGTCCGGGAGGAAACCATCGACTTCCGCGAGGAGGTCTTGCTGTCGCCGGCGGAATTCAACCGGCATCTGCAGTCGGTGCTGCGCGACATGGGCCCTTACCCGATTGCCCTGGCTCTGCCGCAACACCTTTCCATGTCCGAGGTCATCGATCTGCCCCCGACCGGCGCGGAGGATGTCAAAGACCTGATTGAGGACGAAACGGTCAAGCTGAGCGGTTTGAGCGAAAGCGCGATCGTGTACGATTACGTGCCGCTCCAGCCGTTTGGCCGGCATCATAATCCGTTTTGGGTCACCCTCGCCCAGGAAGGAGACATCCTCGCCCAGATCAACCGGATGGTATTGCCGCATGAGGAATTGTGCGATGTGACCACCACGGCCAACGCCCTGATGGCCGCCTACCAGGCCGTGCGGCCCTATGCCGACCGCGTGGTGCTGGTTGATTTGGGCGCCAACAGCACGGTGGTGGTGATCTTGCTGGAGGGCCAGGGCGTTTTTGCCGGCAGCTTTCCCATGGGCGGCGATCTGTTCACCGAGGCCATCGCCGCTCAGAAAGGGTGTGCCTTTGAAATCGCGGAAACCAGCAAACGAACGGACAATCTGTTGGAAGGGAAAGACGAACTGGCCGGCTTTAAAACCGTGGTCGATGGCTGGCATGATGAGCTGGCGCGCGTTTTAAAGGAGTGGCTGGATGAAAACCCTGAGGTGGGAAGCTCCCTGGCCTCTTTTGATCTGGTCCTCGGTGGTGGAGGAGCCCGGCAGCCCGGTGTGCTTGAATATTTGCGGCGGCGCGGCCAGTTCAGCTTCACTCCTTGGCCGGCGGCCAAGGGCGAAACCTCCGGGCCAGGAGGACAGTTTGCCGTGGCTTACGGAACCGCGCTGCAAGCCTTGCGCCGGAACGTGCAGTCGGCCTCGTTATTGCCCGACCATCTGCGCGAGAACTGGAAAAGGCAGCGCTCGCTGCAGCGCATCCAGTCGGTCAATTTCCTGCTGCTGGCGGCCGTGGTCCTGGCCCTGGCTTTTGGCACCTGGCAGAAGCTGGCCCTGGTCAGCCAAAAGGAAGCCCTGCTCAATCAGACCACGAATGTCCTGGAAAAAGCCCGCATGACCGATCTCCTGTCGGATCAACTGGCGTCGGAATATGAACGGGTGCGCCCCATTCTGAAGCGCCAGGAGCTAACCTGGGACACGCTCAAGACCCTTTCTCTGCTGCAGCAAGTCAAAAGCAATCGCACCCTGTGGTTCGTCTTGTTTGCTGATCAGCAAAGTTATTTTTCCAGCCCGCCCTGGGTGGCGCCGACGAACGCCGCTTCAACCAACCAGGTGACGCTGACCAACATTCAGTCCCTGGGGAATTTGCCGCCCGTCAAGCCGGGCTTCATTGCCGAATTGTGCCTGCCGGATGGGGACAATGAAGCCCTCCGGCGCACCTTGAGCCAACTGGTCGCCGATTTGAAGCAAGAACCCATCTTCGGCAAGGTCGATTCGCTTTCGGTTGATCGCCGCCGGAACCTCGTGGACCCGAAAATACTGCTGGCCGACCGCAACTTCGCACTCCAAATCGAGCTGGCCGACCAAGAACTCTACCTGCCGCCGCTGCTCCCGGACCCGTTGTCTCCGTTGCCGGCCGGTCGAGACTCGAAATCGTCGCCCCGGTCGTTCCGGCAGAAGCTGGAGCGGCAGGTGTCGGCGGCGGAATGGGAAGATCGTTAGCCACCCACTGCGCCGCTTGAAACAGAAACAACATCTCCAACGCCTCCTGATCCTGAGCGGACTCTGCTTGGCGCTTTATTACGTGGCGGTTTATCGGCCCCTGGCGCAGCGGGCCGAAGCTTTGGATGAGCCGCTCACCAGCCTCTGGCGCCAACTGGCCACCGCCAACTTGCAGAATGATCCGGCCGGCGGCGTGGACCTGGTGGCAGCCAGTCAAAACCTGCGCCAAGCCAGAACATGGCTGGCCGCGATGAACAGGCAAAGCGGCCAGATCGAAGCGCGCATCGCGCTGGAAGCGGAAATCCGGTCCCGGATGAAAGCTCCTTTTCAGTTGGTTGATTTTCAGAATGAACGGCAGCTTCGCATCGAACAACTGAGCCAGTTGGCCAAACAGAATCAAGTGGCTCTGGAGCCAACGGTCCTGGCCGGTCTCCCCGAATTCAACACGGAGACGAAGGAACCTGCCCTGCTTTGGGGGCAACTGGGCTTCGCCAGCCACCTCCTGAGAACCGCGATCCAATGCAAAGTGCCCTCCATCAAGACGCTTCATCTTCCCTCGAGCCAATCGTATCCCGCCCGCGGCGCCAGTCAGGATGCGCTGGAAGAGATACCCCTCCACCTGGAACTGTCCGGGCCGATGAATGTGATTTCCAAGTTCCTGCTCAGCCTGCCGTTGCGCGCCGAAGAAATCAAAGTCCACAGCCTGCCGGAAGCCGCTCCGGCGAAACCCGCAATGTTCCTGGATCGATTCCTGTTGAGAAAACAGTCCCCGGACAAAGC
Source organism: uncultured Verrucomicrobiota bacterium (assembly GCA_964363225.1). Taxonomy (GTDB): domain Bacteria; phylum Verrucomicrobiota; class Verrucomicrobiia; order Limisphaerales; family CAYIIH01; genus CAYIIH01. Next base: position 9,304 of record CAYIIH010000121.1, read on the forward strand.
CGAAGAAGTGTCTCTGACCGTGAGAGTCTGCGGCTTTATTTATCGTTAATGCACCCTTGAACCCACGATGTATTCGCTGGTCAAAGATCGTTGGCTGACCGCTGCCTTGCAGACGGGACTGGTCATTCTGCTGGTGCTGGTCCTCAAGGACTGGGGCGGACAGTTGCCGGTGTTCCCCAACCTGAAGCGGCGCCCTGTTCCACTTTCCCAGGCCGTTCCTGTCGGCAGGACCGAAGCCCTTTTTTCTGCGGCCAGCCTGGCGCAAATGATGCCCGCGACCAACGCCGCCAATCCTTTTTTTACCGCTCACTTTCGGCCGCCGCCCGCCCCCCCGCCTCCTCCCCCGGCCACCACCCGGAAAGTCGAACTGATTTATCAAGGGTTTTTCCAGGTGGAGAGCGGTTCAAAGTACGCATTCATCAAAGCCGGCGACAGTCTGGTGACCGGCCCGGTGGGAACCAAGGTGGTGGCGGATTGGGTGGTGGCTGGCATCGAACTGAACACCGTGGCGCTGACGAACAATGCGGCCCAAACCAACCTGCTGCAGTTTAATGCCAAAAAAGAAGTGGAAATTCCCGTGAAGTAGAAATGGACCCGGAGGCAAACAAGAAAGAAGCGGGCGACCTGTTGCTGGCCCAGGGCAAACTGACCCCAAAGCAACTGGAGTTGGTCCGCCGGCGGCAGCGGCGCCAAAACATCCCCCATCATCGCGCCATCGTGGAACTCAATTACGCTTCCGAGCAGGACACCTACCAGGCTCTGGCGACGCTCAATCACATGGAGTTCTTGGATTTGAGCAATTTCACCATTGCCAGGAGTGTCCTGGACCAAGTGCCGGTGAAATTCATTTTTCACTATCGCATGGTTCCCATCTCCTTTGAAGGAGAAGTGTTGACGGTGGCGCTCAGCGAAATCCCGCGGCAAATGGAACAGGGCAATCTGCGCCTGCTCCTGGGCAAACGGCTCAAGATCGTCCTCACCACCCCCAGTTGCATCCACGCCGTCATCAAGAAGCAATTTGGCTTGGGGGCCGAAACCTTGCAGCGGCTCCGCGAGGACCGCCGGTTGAGCGAGTTCAACGAGGAAATTGTCTTCGACGTCAAAACCGCCGAGGACGACTCGGCCGTCGATGCCACCATTGCCGATTTCGTTGACCAGATTCTCCTGGAAGCGCTCCGGCTGCAGGCCACGGACATCCATATCGAACCGTACGCTTCCTCCATCCGCCTCCGCTACCGGATCGACGGGCTGATGCAGGCCATCCCGGTCCCCGCCATGTTGCGCCAACTCTATCCCGCCATTGTCTCGCGCCTCAAGATCATGGCCGGGCTGAATATCGCGGAGAAACGGCTGCCGCACGATGGCCGTATCGCCATGAAGACGGAAAATGAGGAGTACGACCTCCGCGTGTCCATCATCCCCATCAAGCATGGTGAAGGGGTGTGCCTGCGCATCCTGGGCCGCCAAAGCTTGTTTCTCGACCTGGGACAGCTTGGCATGGAGGTGAGCCAGGAAACGCTTTTTGCCGAACTGACCCAGTTGCCCCAGGGGCTCGTTTTGATCACCGGGCCGACCGGCAGCGGAAAAACCACCACACTCTATGCCGCTCTGGCCCATGCCAATGACGAGTCGAGAAAAATCATCACCATCGAGGACCCGATCGAATATCAGCTTGAGGGCGTGGCCCAAATTCAAGCCCGCGAAGATATCGGCCTGACTTTTTCCAGCGGCCTGCGGTCCGTCCTGCGGCATGATCCCGACGTGGTGTTGATCGGCGAGATCCGCGACGTGGAAACGGCCGAAATCGCGGTGCGCGCGGCTCAAACAGGGCATCTGGTCTTCTCCACTTTGCACACGAATGACAGCATCAGCGCCATCATTCGGCTGCTCGAAATGAAAATCGACCCGTTCCTGGTCGCTTCCTCATTGGTCTGCAGCATTGCCCAGCGATTGGCCCGGCGGATCTGCCGGCATTGTTTGGAGGAGGATGCGGCCATTCCGGAGGACATCCGGGAGGAAACGGCTAAAGCTCTGGCCATCCCGCCTCAAGACGTGCGCGCCTGGAAAGGCAAAGGTTGCGTGGAATGCAACCAGATCGGATACCGGGGCCGGGTAGCCATTTACGAGTTTTTCCTCCTCAACGATGAAATAGCCGATTTGATCGGACCCCACATCAAGACGGGTCAATTGCGGGATGTGGCCCGCCAATATGGCTGGCGCTCGTTGCGCGAGCTCTCCTGGGTCAAAGTCCAGCACGGGCTGATCCCCATCTCCGAACAGCAACGGCTCACGCGCCAGCTCCAGGTGCGCGATATGAAACTGTGAATGGGGTTAGTCCTTTCTTCGTTCCAACCAGAATTAAAACATTCTTGGGCATAGACGCATTTGGGTATCGGTTCTAGTTGGCTGGAAAAATTGCCTCACCCATCACTTCTGGCAATAAGAATTATTCGCATTGTTCGGCTTAAGCTGATGCGCCAGGCGCCGTCCGGTTCGATGTAGAGAGAGCCGTGGTCGTAAAGACTGAACTCCGAACGAGACCACTACCCTCGTTCGATGCGATCAGCGCCGCCAAACCAGGAGTGTCGCAATATAATCGCGATCCGATACAGTTCGACCGTGCCTCGGATAAGGCCACAAGCCTTGCAGTTTGACCGCATAGGCTCCGTAGTTCACCGTCGTGGCCTGCCCAGTCGTTGCCAGCCTGAGCAACTCTGGTTCCGCGCCGGTTTCCTCTACCCGCACCGTGATGACGCCGACCCCTTCCCAAACGCAGGCCACTCCGATCGGGCAGCGAGAATCTCCCTCCAGAGAATTGAACCGGATCGCCAGGCGTCCACCATTCACGCGCCGCTCCTCCTGAAAAGGCACTTCTACAACCCAAGCCCAGGCATTGACGGGATCACCCAAGCGGACTTCTTCAAGCCGGATCACATAGGAGCTCGCTGCATCCACGAATTCCCAACCCGGATTGATCCTGATGGAGGTTGGATACCCGAAATCTAGGCTGAAATCCACCATCACTTCGCCGGACTGTTCCAGGAGAGCAAAATACTCAGGCAGCGGCTTAACCACCTCATTGGTCAGCCCGGAAAACCCTTCCACGTTTGCAATGGAAACCACTCGGCCGTTTTCGACCTGGACCGCGGCCTTTACATACGCTCGCCCCGCGCGATATTCAATCCGGTAGCGATAATCCGCCATCCCGCTTGACTGCCACACCGCGCGGGCCTCGCTCGGCTGGACCTCCTGGCGCGCCACCCGATAAAAGACCCGACCGGCCTCGTTCTGACCAAAGGAAGGAACGACGAATCGGGCGGCTCCATTCGTTCCACTCAGGCCCCCGGACACGCCAACCCAGCTTGCCAGATCGCTCGATGCCTCCAGGCGATACAGCATGCGCGGCTCTCCCTCTAGGACGATTTCGAACCCCTCGGAGCTTATTCGCCCGCTCACAATCCTTGGTTGTGACGGTTCCTGGGCGTGGATGGACAGTCCACACTGGCTCGCCCAGCACCAGAGGAAAGCGATCCAGAGCAATTTCCATCGGCTGTCAGCAGCTCCACATTTCAAGTCAGCAGCATTCATACAATTCGGACTGGGTCGGTTGGCACAGGCCCGTTAAGGACGCATGGCCTGCTCTCAGCATCGTGCGAACCTGATCCGTGTCAAATCGAATTCACATAACGCCCGTTTCCAGGACTCTTGCGCAGTTTAATCTTGAGTTCCTGCCATCCATTCGACCGAACGCAGGCTTGACCTGCGCCAACTCCGGGCAATACTGGGCGGCCTATGGACATGACGATCACTTTTACTGTGAACGGCCAGCCAAGGACTGTCACCACCGATCCACAGCGGCCTCTCCTCGAGGTGCTGCGCGAAGACCTCCGGCTTTCCGGAACGAAATTCGGCTGTGGTGAAGGCCAATGCGGCGCCTGCACCGTGATCATCGGTGGCAAAAGCGTGAAGTCCTGCATCACCCCGGTCGCCAAGGCCCGCCAGCAAACGATTCTGACTATCGAGTCGCTGACCAAAGACGGCCAACTGCATCCGGTCCAGGAAGCCTTCCTGGCCGAAAACGGTTTCCAATGCGGCTACTGCACGCCCGGCTTGATCATGGCCGTGGCCGGACTCCTCAGTGAAAAGCCGAAACCAACCGAGGAGGAGATACGGTCATGCCTGGAAGGGCATCTGTGCCGCTGCTGCGGCTATCCCAATATCCTGAAGGCCGTTCGCCGTGCGGCGGCAGACGCAAGGAGGTAAACGTCATGAAAACAGATTTCCCGACCCACCAGAACGTCGCGCCGGAATATGATGAGCCGGTGGACCCCATGAACTACGAGTTCGGCCTCAACCGGCGCAACTTTGTGCAGGTGCTCGGCGCCGGACTGCTCATTGTGGTCAGTCCAACCCCGGCCCTGGCTCAACGCAGCGGCGGACGCGATGGCAGTGACCGCAACCGCGCGGTGGCCACGCGCATCCACATCGGCCAGGACGGCGCCATCACCGTCCTGACCGGTAAAGTCGAGATGGGCCAGGGCTCGCGCGCTGAACTCACACAGGCCGCCGCCGAGGAACTGCAGGTGCCCGTGAGCCGGATTCAAATGGTGATGGGCGATACGGGTTTTGTGCCCGACGACGGCACCACGGCCGGCAGCCGCACCACGCCTTCCACTGTTCCAGCGGTGCGACAGGGCGCAGCAGCGGCGCGCAACCTGCTGATCGAGTTAGCCTGCCAGCGTTGGGGCGTGGAACGTAACACGGTGGAAGTGCGCGACGGCAAAATCACCCACGCCACGAGCCGCCGCGAGCTCACCTACGCCGATCTCGCCCAAAGCGGCGACGCGGCCAAAGCATTTGAGAAGACGATTCCATCCGATGTCACCGTCACGCCAGTCGCTGAGTGGAAAGTGCTGGGCACATCGGTCCCGCGCCCGAATCGCCGCGATCTGGTGACGGGCGCGCATCGGTTTCCGTCCGACATCGTGCGGCCCGGCATGCTCTACGGCAAAGTCCTGCGCCCGCCCTCTTACGGCGCGAAGCTGATTTCGATTGATCTCGCGCCGGCCCAGGCGATGAAGGACGTCGTGGTCGTGCAGGACGGGCCGTTCGTCGGCGTGGCCGCGCCCACGAGCTTCCGCGCCCGAGAGGCCTTGGAAGCCATTGCGAAAACCGCGACGTGGGAACCGGCGCCGCATCCGTCCAGCATAGAAATTTTCGAGTACCTGAAGGGCCGCGCCCGGGACGGTGTGCCGCAAAATCCGTTCGCCGACGAACTCGCCGCCGCGCACAAAGCCGTCCGCCAGACCTATCATGCGGCCTATGTGCAACACGCGCCGCTCGAACCGCGCGCCGCCGCCGCCGAATGGAACGACGGCAAGCTGACCGTTTGGACCGGCACGCAAGGACCGTTTGGCTATCACTCCGAACTCGCGCGCACTTTCCGGCTCCCGACCGATCGCGTGCGCGTCATCGTGCCCGACTTCGGCAGCGGCTTCGGCGGCAAACATAGCGGCGAAGCGGCCGTGGAAGCGGCCCGCTTGGCCCAGGCGGCGGGCCGGCCGGTGTTGCTGCGGTGGACGCGCGAGGAGGAATTCACCTGGGCCTACTTCCGCCCGGCGGCCGTGATCGAGGCCGAAGCGAGCCTCGACGCGCAAGGCGCGCTCACCTCCTGGCACTTCGTCAATATCAACTCGGGCGGCTCGGCCGTGGACACGCCGTACCGCGCCGGCAAGGCCCGCAGCCGATTTGTCTCGTCCGAGCCGCCCCTGCGTCAGGGTTCCTACCGCACGCTGGCAGCCACGGCCAACAACTTCGCGCGCGAATGCTTCATGGACGAACTGGCCGCGGCGGCCGGGGCGGACCCGCTCGCCTTCCGCCTGGCGCACCTGGAGAATCCGCGCCTGCGCGCCGTCCTCGAAACCGCCGCCCAGCGGTTCAATTGGAAAGAGCGGGTGAAGAACAAAGCGCCCGGCGTGGGCGTGGGACTGGCCTGCGGCACGGAAAAAGGCTCCTACGTGGCGGCGTGCGCCGAGATCGAGATTGACCACTCGCAAAGCGCCATCGTCGTGAAACACGTGTGCGAAGTCTTCGAGTGCGGCGCGATTTTGAATCCGGACAATCTGCTCGCGCAGGTCCAGGCCTGCATCATCATGGGCCTGGGACCGGCGCTGCGCGAGGAAATGCGGTTTGCGGACGGCAAGATGCTGAATCCTTTCTTCCGCAAATACCTGGTGCCGCGCTTCAGTGATGTGCCCGTCCTGGACATTCACCTGCTGAACCGGCCCGATCTGCCGTCCGCCGGCGGCGGGGAGACGCCGATCATCGCCATTGCCCCCGCCGTTGCCAACGCCGTCTTCCACGCCACCGGCACGCGCGTGCGCGCCATGCCGATCCGGTTGCCGGGGATGAAAGAGGCGTGAGGCGCGTGGCCGAGAAAGCGGGCGGCGCAGATTGGCGATGTCGAGAAGAATCCCGCGTCCGGCTGTCTGGAGATTGACTGAACCTGAATCCGGCAATTCAAACCGCGAAATACGCCAAATACGCCAAAGGGAAAGGAGTTAAGCTAACCAGGTCGTTCACCCGCTGGGTGAATCGGTCCTCTTCTCCAACCCGTTCTGCTTTCGCGTGTTTCGCGTATTCCGCGGTTCCAACTGCTTTTTCCAGGCTGAACGTTCGCTTTGCGACGCTGTGCCCCAAATCGGAAGGCAAATCTATGCCCATTAAATCCTGAGTTTAAACCACGCAATACACGAAACACACGAAAACAGAACGCTTAGGCAGGCTCTTTCTCACCTGCCGGGTGAATGATCCGCTGGTTCCAAGTATTTTCCATTTCGTGTTTTTTGTATTTCGTGGTTGCGACTGGTTTTTCCAGGATGACCAACCGCGTCTCTCTCCTCACGACAAGAAGCTCAACTTGCCTGGCGCTTGTTTTTCAAACGCTCCCATCGGTGCGGTGAGCCGCACGACCGTGCCGCCTTCGGGCGCGGGGTCCATCGAGAAACGGCCGCCCATGTCCTCCATCCGTTTGCGCATGTTGCGCAGCCCGTTTCTGGACTGCACCGTCTTTTCATCCAGACCGGCCAGGCCGCGTCCGTTGTCTTCAATCTCCAGAATGAAGGCGGCCGGCGCCAGCTTCAACCGGAGCCACACGGCCGAGGCTTGCGCGTGCCGGACGACGTTGGTGACGGCTTCCTTGGCGGCGAGAAACACATTGTGCCGGACCTCGGGGGAGATGGCCGCGCCGGGCAATTGCGCCGGCACCTCCAGCCGGTAGCGCAATCCGGCCACGGCCAGATACTCCTGGGCATACTTGCAAACGTAAGTGATCAATCCGTCCAGGGTGTCGTTCGAGGGATTGACCGTCCAGACGATCTCATCCAGCGTGCGCGTGGTGTCGCGCGCCGTCTGGGAAATCTGCCGCGCGTGAGCCTCGACTTCGTGGGGAGAATCTTTGTCGCTCTCCACCAACTCACTCAACAGCGAGACCTGGGTCAGGCTGGCGCCGAGTTGATCGTGGATGTCCCGCGCGATGCGCGCGCGCTCTTTCTCGATCGCCTCCTGCTGCCTAAGCCTTTCCAGTTGGCGTTGCAGCCGCTGGGTCGAGAAATAATGGACCACGGCAATGATGGCGCCCAGAAGCGAAGCGGCGGCTAAGGTGAGAAACCACCACCTCCGCCAAAACGGCGGCTCCACGATGAGCGCCAGGGAACTGCCCGTCTCATTCCACAAACCGTCTTCGTTGCAGGCGGTCACCTGGAAGCGGTAATGCCCCGGCGGCAGTTTGCTATAGCGGGCGACGGCGATGTTGCCGGCTTCCGTCCAGGCGGTCTCGTGCCCTTCCATCCGATACTTGAAGCGCGCCCGGTCCCGCGCCGCGAGATTCAAGCTGGTGTATTGAATTTCCAGACGCTCTTGGCCAGGAGAAATGACCACGGCTTGCGGCGGCTGGGCGCGGAGGCTGTTGGCGCTTTGCGCCCGGCCCTCCACCAAAACGGATTCGATCACGACGGGCGGCGGATTGCTGTTGGGCATGATCTGGGCGGGATTCACTGAGACCAAGCCCTGAATGGTCGGAAACCAGAGCTTTCCGTCCCCGGTGCGACACGCGGCCGGCTGGGAACCTTGCGTGCATTCACTGGCCGGCAGACCGTCGTGCCTTCCGTAGGCGCGACACGAGATATAGTTGGTCAAGCCGTCGGCAAAATCGTTTAGCGCCTTCTTCGGCGCCCGCATCAGACCGGCATACGACCCGATCCACAGGTAGCCTTGGCCATCCTCAACCAGGTAACCGACACTGTTGCTGATAAGACCCTCGCGTGTCGTATAACGGGTCCATCTGTCCCCCTTCAGCCGGGCCAGACCGCCGCCGTCGGTCCCGATCCACAAGACCCCTTCACGGTCGATGTAGAGCGAGGAGATGTTGTCGCTGGGCAGTCCTTCGGGCTGTTTTCGGTAGGCGGTGAACTTGCCATCGCGCAGACGATTCAGGCCTCCCCCCGCCGTGCCCACCCAGAGGTTTCCTTCGGAATCATCGGCCATGGCCTGCACGACGTCCGCCGACAATCCATCGCGGGTGGTAAAGACCTTCCAGTTGCGCTCATCCCAACTCGCCAAACCACCCTGCGTGCCCAGCCAGAGCCGGCCGCTGCGGTCTTGATGAATCGCCAGCACCTCGGGGTGGATGCTTCCTGCCCCGGCCACGCGCTGGAACCGGCCGTTCAGCCATTGGAATAGGCCCTCTAAAAGGCCCCCCCGCGTGCCGGCCCAGACTCGCTGGCTCCGGTCCACGAACACGGCCCAGACAGACGAATTCATCAAGCCCTGGCCGGGGCCAAACTGTTGCAGGACACCGTCCTTCCAGAATCCAGCGCCCACGGAGTCAAAGCCGATGGCATTGAAACCCATCCATAAACCTCCCTGACCATCTTCGCAGACCGATCGCACCGCCAAACCCCGCGATGCCTCCAGAACGTCAAAAACCTGCCGCCTCACCCGGTTCAGGCCGCCGCCATCCGTCCCCACCCAAAGCGTCCCCTCACGATCCACGTGCAGCGAGAGAACATAATTGTGTGACAAACCCTCGTTAGTGGAAAGGCAAGTGGCCTTGCCCTCCGCGTCAAACCAGAAAAGTCCGGCTCCCAGCGTTCCCACCACCAGGTTGCCCTGCTGGTCTTCGCAGGCGGCCGAAACGGGCGTGCGTTTCCAGGGATACAATCCTGAATCGTGTTCGAGGCGGTTTGTCCTCCACTTCTGCACGCGGCCATCGGCCAGACACCAATACCCGCCCCGCTGGCTGGAGAGAAGGAAATCGAGCTTGCCGACCGGCAAGTCATGCTCGACGGCGAGTTCGCGCGATCCGAGAGCTGCCGTTGAGCCGATGGCGAAGCGGCGCCAGTCCATGCCCACCCAGAGCGGGCCGGAAGGCTCGGCGACGATCGCGCGGCAGTTGCTGAAACGGTCCGCGCCCACGCGCCAAACATCAACCTTGCCCTTCCGACGGCGGCAGAGCTGGCCATCCGCCGTGTAAAGCCATACCGCGCCGCTCGCGTCCTCGCAGACTGAAATCAGGCGTCCTTCCCGGGTGCCTCGCCCGAGATCGAGGCTGGTGACCCGGCCCTCTTTGACGAGCGCGACGCCGTCGGTCTCCGTGCCAATCCAAAGGTGGCCCTGGCTGTCCTCGAAGAGGCTGACAATCCGGCTGCTCTTCAGCCCCGGCGTGTTGCTCTCATCAAAGACGGTGAAGCGAATGCCATCGAATCGCACCAAACCGTTGAGCGTTCCCAACCAGAGATAGCCGTCCCGGGTCTGAGTCATCGAAATCACCGAACCCTGCGGCAGCCCGTCTTCCGCATCCCAAACATCGATGGCGTAAGGCGCGCCCGCCCGCGAGGCAGTGCCGGAGGCCGCCAAGAGGCCGGCGGCGGAGTGACCGAGCAACAGCCCGGCGACAGCAAGAACCCAACGCTTATTCGGCATAGAGGCGATTATTCTGATGGTCGGACACCCATGTAAAGCCGTTTGAGGCCGGGCCGGGCCAAGTCCGAAAAAGGCGCCTCAATACCGAGGAGTCTTTGGATTTCGGATTTCTTTCGCATTTCGGCCTTCGACCTTCGGACTTTGGAGCAACCCTGCCAATATTGCGTCCTTCTGCCTGAAAGGCTTGTCGGCGGTCAGGCCGTCGTTTATGCATTGCGCCCAAAACCGATGCATCAGTTTCCGGCAGTTCCAGCGGTCGTTACCGCCCTTGCTCTTCTGGCTTGGGTTCCAAACCAACCGATAGCCATTGCTGCCGCTTTTCCTTATGGCGCCAACTCCGAGGCGGAACTGGCCTCTCCTCTCGCGCGACGGGCCGGGCAGGATTACTGGTCCGTCGAGGACCCAAAGGAGCGCGAGCAGTTGCCGCTATACAAAACCATCCCCGCCGCGCAGCCCGAAGAATTGACCCCCGCCAACGGCTTTCCAAAGCGCGAAACGTTTCTCACCTGGCACCGCTCGCACGGTGACAACGGCAGTGCCCGTTACTCTGCCCTGGACGAGATCAACCGCCGGAACGTGGCCAACCTGCAAGTCGCCTGGGTCTATCACTCGAAGGATGGCGCCGGAAACATCCAGTGCAATCCCATCATCGCCAACGGCATCTTGTTCGCGCCCACACCCGGCAAACACATCGTGGCCGTGCAGGCTGAAACCGGGGTCGAGTTGTGGCGCTTCCAGCCGGAAGGCCGGCCCGCCTTTCGCGGACTTATTTACTGGCCAGGCCGCGAAGGGGCTGGCGAGCGCGTGATGTTCTGTGCCGGCAAGTTCCTTTACGCGTTGCAGCCCAAGACCGGCCAGCCCGTCGCGGACTTCGGCCAAAGCGGACGGGTTTTACTTCCGGGCAACGCGCAAGGCGACTTCGGCGCGGCCACGGCGGCGCCCGCGATTTTCGAGCGCACGATCATCGTGCCGGGGTTCGAGAAGGACGTGTGGGCGTTCGACGCGGCGACGGGCCAGCATCGCTGGACGTTTCACACCGTGCCGCAGACGGGCGAGTTCGGCTACGAGACATGGGACCACCCCGAGAGCTACAGCGCGAATTGCTGGGGCGGCATGGCGCTCGACGAGGTGCGCGGCATCGCCTACATCACGACCGGTTCGCCGAAGGAAAACTTCATCGGCGTGTGGCACCGCGGGCAAAACCTGTTCGCCAACTGCGTCGTCGCGCTCGATGCGCGCACCGGCCAGCGCCTCTGGCACTTCCAGGAAATCGGCCATGACCTCTGGGACCTCGACATTCCCGCGCCTCCGAATCTCGCCACCATCACCCGCGATGGCCGCCGCGTGGACGTGGTGGCGGCCGTGACGAAGATCGGCAATACGCTGCTGCTGGACCGCGTGACGGGCCAACCGGTCTTTCCGTTCCGCCTGCGCCGGGCGCCTGCCAGCGACTTGCGTGGCGAGGCCACGTGGCCTTACCAGCCGGACGTCGAATTGCCGGAGCCGTTCGCCAAGCAGGAGTTCACCGCCAACGACATCACCGACCGGTCGGAAGAAGCCACCGATTACGTGCTGGGCCGTTTCAAGAGCGCGGCCACCGGCTGGTTCCGCCCCTTCAGCGAAGGCAAGATGAATCTCTACTTCGGCCTGCACGGGGGCGCATTCGCGAGATGTCGGTAAATTTCTGAAATCCTGATGGTTCAGGGGG
>CAYIIH010000122.1:0-20979 GCA_964363225.1 uncultured Verrucomicrobiota bacterium
TAAATCTGTAGAAAACTCTGGGTGTGTAACAAACCAGACGCACTAAAGACGCTGGCGGGGGCGGACGGGGCCCGGGCCGCGGCCCGCGCCGGGGCCGTCCCTCCGGGGAATCGACCGATCCCTTGCTGGAAGGCAAGGAAGGCAATGAGTTGACCGAGAAAGTTGTTTTTATCAATCGCTCGGCCAAGGTGGTCAAAGGCGGACGCCGCTTCAGCTTTAGTGCGCTGGTGGTCGTCGGCGACAAGCATGGCCGGGTCGGCATCGGCCTGGGCAAGGCCGGGGAAGTGGCCGACGCGATTCGCAAGGGAGGCGATGATGCCAGACGCCGCATGGTCAGCGTTTCCCTGAAAGAGGCCACCATCCCTCATGAAGTGCTTTCCAGGTTTGGAGGCGCGCGCATTCTGCTTCGCCCGGCCTCGCCCGGAACCGGCATCATTGCCGGCAAGACCGTCCGCGCTGTGGTTGAAGCAGCAGGAGTGAAAGATGTTTTGAGCAAATCGCTCGGCTCAAAGAATGCGGCCAACGTCGCCAAGGCCACGCTGGCGGGCCTGCGAATCCTGCGTTTGCGAGATGAGATTTACCGGGTCCGCGGCCTGCAAGTGCGGCCAGCCCGCGCGGCGCCTGTCACAGCTTAGAATTTATGCGTTTACATGATCTTAAACCTCGTCCTGGAGCCAAGCACCGCCGCAAGCGGCTCGGCCAGGGCGAATCGAGCGGGCACGGAAAAACCAGCGGCCGCGGTGGCAAAGGCCAAAGCGCCCGCTCGGGCAGTTCCATCCGGCCCGGCTTCGAGGGCGGCCAGATGCCGCTCATTCGCCGCATTCCCAAGCGCGGCTTCAGCAATGCCCGGCATGCCACCCGGTACGTGCCGGTGAACCTGGAAGCCCTCAATCGTTTTGAAGAAGGGGCGCGGGTCGATGAAGCGGCCTTGCGCGCCACCGGCCTGGCCAACGGCCGGGCGAGTGGGATCAAAATCCTGGGCCAGGGAGAATTGACGAAAAAATTGACGGTCAGCGCGCACGCCTTCAGCGGCTCTGCGCGGGCTAAAATCGAAGGGCTGGGCGGCGTTTGTGAAATCGCCGGCGCCAGGAAAGCTGAAAGCCCCCAGGCTTAATCATTCCGCCGGCCCGCTTCTCACATGTTAAAGAATATCGCCGATACATTTTCAAATTGCTTCAAGATTCCGGAATTGAAGTCGCGCATTTTCTTTACCTTGATGGTATTGGCGATTTGCCGGGTGGTGGCCTGGGTGCCGGTGCCGGGCTTGGACGGATCGGCTTTGAAGGCCTGGTTCGATGCCAACGCCCAGCAAATGGGCAATTCGGTGCTCGGCATGTACAGTCTGTTCACCGGTGGGGCGCTGCAAAAGTGCGCCATCGGCGCCTTGGGCATTATGCCTTACATCACGGCGACGATCATTATCCAGTTGCTGAGCGCCGTCATTCCGACGCTGAGCAAGCTGGCGCGGGAGGAGGGCGGGCGCGCCAAGATCATCCAGTATGGCCGCTATTTGACGGTGTTGCTGTGCCTGGGGCATGGGACTCTCATGTCGCTGGGCTGGGAGAATCCGGAGAAGGTGTTTCCCGGTTTCAGCGGCCCACTGGTGGCGGATCCGGGCTGGTGGTACCGCATTCAAACGGTGTTGATCCTCACCACGGGCACGATGATGCTGATGTGGCTGGGTGAACAGATCACCGAACGGGGCATCGGGAACGGCATTTCGCTGATCATTACCATCGGCATCGTGGGGGATTTGCCCGTGGCCAGCCAAGCCTTGTATGAAATGTTCTTTCCGCCGGAAGGAATCGAATCGCAGTTCAATCTCTTTCATGCTGTCGCGTTGGTTTTGCTGTTGCTGGCGGTGGTGGCCGGCGTGGTGGCGGTCACCCAGGCCCAGCGGAAGATCCCGGTTCAGTACGCCCAGCGCGCGGTGGGCCGCAAGGTTTATGCGGGCGGCAGTTCCTTCATGCCTTTGCGGGTCAATTATGCCGGGGTGATGCCCATCATTTTCGCCCAAGCCATCCTCATGTTTCCAGCCATTGTGCTGATGAAACTGGGTGAGTTGACCAGCATTTCCTTTTTTACCGAGATCGGACGCCAAATCGACCGGGGCCATTTTATCTACTATTTTCTCTACAGCTCGATGATCATGTTTTTCTCGTATTTCTGGGTGGCAACCCAGTTCAACGAGCTGCAAATTTCCGATGATTTGAAGAAATATGGCGGGTACATTCCAGGGGTCCGGCCCGGGCAGGCGACGAGTGATTTCCTGCACCGCACCATGAGCCGCATTACCCTGGCGGGAGCCATCTTCCTCACGGTCATTGCGGTCATCCCGCAGTTGTTGGGGAATTTCTTTAACATCAATCCTTATGTGTCCCAGTTCTTTGGCGGCACGAGCATGCTCATTACAGTCGGGGTGCTTCTGGATACGATGCGCCAGATGGAAACTCATCTGTTGATGCGGCATTATGACGGATTTCTGAAGAAAGGGCGGCTCCGAGGGCGCTTTTAGAAGCCGGGATGGCCTGGCCGCGGCGGGCAGATCATGTCGCACCGAAGCCCGCATTCGCCCGGCCCAATGATTCCGGCCAACTCAGGCCGGCGCGGCCGAGCGCTTGACGCATGATTATTTTGAAAAACGAGCGGGACGTGGAAGCCATGCGCGCCGCAGGCGCCATCGCCTGCGCAGTGTTGGATGAAGTCTCGGCGTGGATTGTGCCTGGCCGGACGACACGGGAAATCGACAGCTATGCCGCCGCCTCCATGAAGCAGCACGGCGCGCGGAGCGCTTTTCTCGGCTATCGCAAGTACCCGGGGCATATCTGTATCTCGGTCAATGAAGCAGTTGTACATGGCTTGGCCAGCGACCGCCGGGTGCAATTTGGCGACATTGTCAGTTTGGATGTGGGCGTCAGTTACAACGGCTACATCGGCGACACGGCGCGAACCGTAGCCGTAGGCGGCTGTGATCTTTTGGCGCAGAAATTAATTGATGTCACCGAAAAAGCCTTGTATGAAGGTATTGGCCGGGCTGTGGCCGGGAACCGCGTCGTGGATATTTCACGGGCGATCCAGGACTACGTGGAAAGCAACGGATTCAGCGTTGTGCGCGAGTTCGTGGGCCATGGGGTGGGGCGCACCGTGCATGAAGAGCCGCAGGTGCCCAACTATGTCGATGGCAAATCATCGCCCAAATTGCGGCCCGGCATGACCCTGGCCATCGAACCCATGGTCAATGCCGGAGCCGCCGCCGTGGAAATCTTGAGAGATGGATGGACGGTCGTCACGAAAGACGGTCTGCCTTCCGCCCATTTTGAGCACACGGTGCTGGTAACAGAGTCGGAACCGGAAATATTAACGTGCGCGGAGAAGAGGCAATTGCGATTGAAGGCACTGTAGTCGAAGCACTTCCGAACAGAGTGTTTCGAGTGGAACTGCCGAATGGCCATCGCATTCTGGCGCACACTTCGGGCAAGATGCGGTTGGATTTCATCCGCATTGCGCCTGGGGACAAAGTAACCGTTGAAATGTCGCCCTACGATTTATCGAAAGGGTGCATCACTCTCAAAGCAGAAAACATAAAAACATGAAAGTCCGCGCATCCGTCAAGAAACTTTGCGAGCACTGCAAGATCGTTCGACGCAAAGGCATCATCCGCGTTATCTGTTCCAATGCGCGGCACAAACAACGGCAAGGTTAAATTATAAGAAGCTTATGGCACGTATTTTAGGCGTTGACATCCCCGGCGAAAAACGGATCGACATTGCGCTCCGTTACATTTACGGCATTGGTCCGACCAACTCGAAGGTCATTTTGGAAAAAGCCAAAATCGATCCCAGTATCCGGGCCAAAAGTCTGGACGAACAGCAACTCTCTCAAATCGTTCATGCCATTCAGGATGGCAAGTACGTGATCGAAGGCGACCTGCGCCGCGAACTCGGCATGAACCTGAAACGCATCCAAAGCATCAAATGCTATCGCGGCATCCGCCACTTGCGCGGCCTGCCCGTCCGAGGCCAGCGCACTTCCACCAACGCGCGCACGCGCAAAGGTCCGCGCAAGACTGTCGGCGTGCAGCGCAACCCCAATGCCAAGACAGGCATCCATTAAGAGTCCTTTATGGCTGACGAAACCAAACCCAAGAAAACCGCTCCGAAAAAGGAAACCAAGGCCGAGGGCGCTCGGCCGCCGTCTCCCGAAGCCGCCGCCAAACCCGGCGCGGAGGCCCGTCCCGCCAAGGCCACCCCCAAAAAAGTCGAGCCCGGCGCTGAGCCTGCCGAGGCGCCGAAGCCGGCGGTCGTGGTGGCTGCGGCCGCGCCGACGGCGGCTGAATTGCTCTCCGAAGATGCCGGCGCCAAGAAGATCATCAGGGCCAAAGGGTCCAAGAACATTGCCGTTGGCATCGCCAACATCCTGGCCACGTTCAACAACACCATCGTCAGCATCACCGACATGCATGGCAACATCCTCGGCTGGTCCAGCGCGGGCCGGGTTGGCTTCAGAGGTTCGCGCAAAAGCACGGCTTTTGCCGCCCAGCAGGTGGCCCAGGATGCCGCGCGCCAGGCCATGTCCCATGGCATGCGCGAAGTGGAAATCAAAGTCAAAGGACCCGGTTCCGGACGCGAGTCGGCCATTCGCGCCTTGCAGGCCATCGGGCTGGAAATCTCTTGCATCAAGGATGTCACGCCGGTGCCGCACAACGGGTGTCGTCCGCGCAAGAAACGCCGCGTCTGATCGGCTGGAATCTCAAATCACGAATCTCAAGTTTCAAATTTAAGGTATGGCTCGTTACACTGGACCTCGCACTCGCATCAGCCGCCGTTTTGGCACTCCGATCTTTGGGCCCTCGAAATATCTCGAGCGCAAGAATTACGGACCGGGCATGCACGGCCCGAAATCCCGCCGCAAGAACACCGATTACGCGCTGGGCTTGATCGAAAAACAGAAGCTCCGCTATTACTACGGACTGATGGAACGCCAGTTCCGGGGCGTGTATGAGCGCGCCCTCAAGCGCCGCGGGGTGACGGGCGAAACCCTGCTGCAGCTTCTGGAAACGCGCCTGGACAACGTCGTCTTCCATCTCGGCATTGGCACCACGCGCGCGGGGGCTCGCCAGATGGTCTGCCACGGCCATATCAGGGTGAATGGGCGCAAGGTCAATATCCCCTCCTACGGCCTGAAGGTGAATGACGTCATCGAGGTCAAGGACACCAGCGTTTCCCGCCAGATGGCCACGCGCAATCTGGAGGGGGCCACCAGCCGGGCGGTGCCGGATTGGCTGGCCTTCAACAAGGAAACGTTCAAGGGAACCGTCATGCGGATTCCGACCCGTCAGGAAATCCAACCCATTGCCAATGAACAGGCTGTGGTCGAGTTTTATTCCCGCTAATTAACCCGCTCTCGCAGGAGAGCAAGGCGATTATACGGGCCCGGCTTGCGGCGGGAAAACACAAGCCGGACCAGATTAAAATTGCCAGAAAGAAGAACTATGCCAGTACGTTTAGGTCGTTTTGAAATGCCCAAGCGGTTGATCAAAGAAGAGGCAACCGCCACGGAGACTTATGCCAAATTCATTGCCGAGCCGTTTGAAACCGGTTACGGCCATACCATCGGCAATTCGCTCCGCCGGGTGCTCCTCTCCTCCCTCGAAGGGGCGGCCATTACTTCCATCAAGATCGACGGCGCCATGCACGAGTTCACCACCATTGAGGGCGTGGTCGAAGATGTCACCGACATCATCCTGAATCTGAAGAAGATTCTGTTTAAAGCCCACAGCCGCGAAACGCAGGCGCTCCTTTTGTCGGTCAACAAAGAGGGTCCGGTGACCGCGGGCGACATCAAGCTCAACCAAAACCTGGAATTGGCCAATCCCAAACAGATCATCTGCACCCTCGACAAAAAGAAGAAGCTTGAAATGGAGCTGGAAGTCAAAGTCGGGCGCGGTTTTTGCCCGGGAGACGAAAACAAGAAAGCTGACCAGCCGATCGGCGTCGTCGCCATCGACTCCTTGTTCTCGCCTGTGACCCGTGTGCGGTATGCCGTGGAAAGCGCCCGTGTCGGACAGCGCACCGACTATGACCGGCTGATCATGGAAATCTGGACCGACGGCCGTATTTCACCGGACGACGCTTTGACCCAGGCTTCGGCCATTCTGCAACACCACCTCGATGTGTTCGTCGGCTACGATAAGAACGCCGTTGAATTCGAAGAGGTGACCGACAAGCAGGATGATGAAAAGGCGCGCAACAAGAAATTGTACAACATGAGTGTGAACGAGATCGAGTTGAGCGTGCGCGCCGCCAATTGCTTGAACAACGCCAATATCACCACCGTGGGGCAACTGGCCATGAAGACCGAAGCCGAAATGCTCAAGTACCGCAATTTCGGAAAAAAGTCGCTCAACGAAATCAAGGAGAAACTGGCCGGCCTCGGTTTGACCCTGGGCATGAACATCGATGCCACCCTGCTCGAGGCGCCCAAAGAAGAAGCCAAGGTCCTCTAAAACTGGAACGTTATGCGACATCTCAAGAGAACGGCCAAATTGGGCCGGACCGGTTCCCACCGCAATGCCATGCTGGCCAACCTGGTCTGCAGTCTGATCAAACACAAACGGATCACCACCACGCTGGCCAAAGCCAAAGCCGCCCGTTCCGTGGCGGAGAAGATGGTGACGCTGGGCAAGAGCGGAACGATTCACGACCGGCGGCTCGCGGTGGCCCGCTTGCACCAGGAAGATGCCGTGCGCGTTCTATTCAATGAAATCGCCCCCACTCAGAAAGAGCGCCGGGGCGGATATACCCGCATCGTCAAACTGCACCAGCGGACGGGTGACGCCGCCCATCTGGCCATCCTGGAATGGACCGATTTAGGTCCTGCTCCGCTGGCGCCGTCCGAAACTTCCCCGGCGGCGGCGGCCGAGAGCGCGCCGAAGCCCGAAGCCGAGGCCAAACCGGAGTCAGCCGCGAAACCGGAGTCAGAGGCAAAAACGGAGTCCGAAGCGAAGTAAGCGTTTCTTTCAACAACCAAATCCTCACCAAGGGCCCGTTCATTCCGGACGGGCCTTTTTCTTTTTGCCAAGCTCGCGCAGGGTCGAAGGCGAGGGGATGCCCCAAGATCAATCCTCCGGCAGCGGCTGGCCTTTGGTTTCCGGCGCCCAAATCAGCGCAATCATGCCCAGGAGGTATATGGAGGACATGACCATGGCCGCCGTGCGAAAGGAAAGAACCGTGCTGAGATACCCCAGCAACATGGGAGCGGGAGCCGCCAGATAACGCACCGTGTTGTAGCAAAAGCCGACGCCGGTGCCCCGCAGGCGGGTCGGGAAAAGTTCCGGGAAATAAATCGAGTAACCGGCGAACACCGCCAGTTGCGCAAAGCCCATCATCGGCAGCATCCAGTAAGCGTCTGTCGCCGTCTTAAGCGAATTGAACACGAACATGGTTACCACCAAGCAGAGCAGAAACGAGCCAAAGAAAGCAATCCGCCGGCTCATGTAGGAAGCGACCATCGTGAAGGTGAACATGCCCAGAAACGCGCCCACGTCCTGCAGCGCGGTGCCCCAGCCCCGGACCGTGTCAATCGTCGCTTGCGGCGCTCCCTTTAACGCCGTGGAAATCAGCTCGGGCGAAAAGAAGCCAATGCCCCAAAGCCCGATCATTCCGGAAAGGCCCAGCATCAGCCCGACCAGCGTGTTGCGCCGCCAGCGTCGTTCCCGGAAAAGTTCGCGAGGCGAACCGACGTTCTTGTGTCCGCGGCCCAGCGCGGCTTCTTCCTTGGCCTTTTTCCAGGCCGCCGGTTCGCGCAAGACAAAGAGGATCGGCACGACCAGAATGGACGGCAAAATGCCGACAAAGAAGAGAACGCGCCAACCGGCAAAATTGCCCAGGAAATGCTCTGCGCCCGGCGGAATCTGCAAGCTGATCAGCGATCCAAGAATGTTGCCCGTCGCGGAGAGGGCCTGCAAAGACCCCAGGGCCACCGAACGAATATGGCCGGGCACACTTTCAGCCACGAGCGTGGTCGCGGCGCCAAACATGCCTCCGACGCCCAGGCCCACCAGGAACCGGTAAGCTGTAAAATCCTGCCAGCTTTGAGCGAAGCCGGACAGCCCGGTGAATCCCGAATACACCAGCAGAGTGGCGACCATGGTTTTCACCCGCCCCCATTTGTCGCTTAACATGCCAAAAATGATGCCGCCGGTGGCCCAGCCCACGATCATCGAAGTGGTGGCATAACCGATGTACTTCTTGATTTCCGCCAGCGCAGCGGCATCGCTGCCCAACAGTTCCTTCAACGCCGATTCGCGGGCCAGGATGAAGAAGCGCTGGTCCATGCAGTCAAACAGCCAGCCGCAGGAAGCAATCACCACCACGAGCCAATGATACAACGTTACGCTTTCCTTTGTGCTTTCATTTTGCGTTACTGATGTCTGCATGATTTTCCTTCCGTTATTTTGCCTGCTGTTGGCGCATTGCGAATGGGTATGGCACGGCGCATTCTCCGAAAGATGACAAACTCGTGTCAAGCTGCGTGTGCAAAGAGTGTGAAACACCTTGGTTTCATAGCCGCCCTTCTGCTGTGCTGTCCTTCGAGAGCGTCCGCCGCCGAATGGTGGCAAGCCGGCCTCAACACCAACCAGCCGCTCTGGGGCCTCCACGGCGGCCTGCAATTCGCCATTCATCCCGCCGGCTTTCGCGGGGCCACGGGCGGGCCCCGGGGCCTCATCCGAATCGGTTCCCCCGTTCTGGCTCAGGGCCGGTACGACCTGGTCAATTTCATTGCCGTTGAACCCGTTGTGAAGGGGAGGAAAGGCTTCAGCGAGTTGGAACAAAGTTCTCTCGATCAGACCAAAGGCAAACGCATCTGGGCGGGCGCAGCCACCAACGAGGAAAAGCCTGCGGCGAGCCTGCAACCAGGCACGATTTCGCGCCCAACGGCCGGGGTGGACCAGTTGGATGTCATCCTGCGCGTGGAGAAGTTCGACAACGGCGCGCATGTTTATCTGGTGGTTTCGCAACGGAGCGATGCGCCTGACGAAATCCAGTTCACCATCCATTCCGAGCCGGGCGGCGCGCCCATGGATTACTGCATTTTAACCGCGACCATGGGCAATATGGCGCGCGCGCGGCAGCTTTGGTTGAAAGACGAAATGGTCAGCAGTCTGAAGCTCTACCCGGATTATACCGGGACTGGCTTCGCGGAGCACACCCTCTATCCTCTGAGCCGGTTGCACGTGACTCCGCCGGGGGACATTCTGGTCGCCATCACCACCGACGAAGAGAATCCCGCTGCCGTGCGACCCTTTCCCAACTCGAACCTTTGGTATTACGGCGGGTCGAGAGTGACGCAGTTTTGGAAGAAGCAGAAAGGCGGGTTTCGCGAGGATCTGCTCGTCGCGGTGAACGCGCGGTTTACTTACTGGCAATCCGTCCGGCCGATACCGGGGGGCGTTGCCTTCGAGAATTTCGAGCTTCGGGAACGCTTTCATGAAGGACAACGTTTCATTTTCGGCCTCACCTTCAAAACGCCCAAGGAATTGGGTTTCTCTGCAAAATAATCAATCTCGCAGTGTGTCAGCCCGATTTGGCTGGTCCGCATAAGGCTGGCGGCGGGCCTTCTTGAAAGAATGCCGCACGTGGCGCCAAGGTCCGTCAACTGCTAACTCGGAAATTTCACAAAGTCTCCAGCCCACTCCCGCGGCCCTCTCATTAACACCCTGCTTTAGCTGGGTGATGGGCGGATGAATGAAGTTCGTAACCGTTTCAACGGTTTCGACAGATAGCGGAAAACCGTTGAAACGGTTCCGATCCCTTTGGCTCGCAAACACCCAGCTAAAGCAGGGTGTTAATGAGAGACTGCCTGGCCTTTCGGAATACACGAGAAACATCCCGGTTAGGCCAATCTCTTCTTAAACCGCAGCGCGCACAGCGAGAACAGCGCCAGCCCCATGCCGGCCAGCATGACGAGGTTAAGCCCAAAATCGGCCAGGCTGGCTCCTCGCAAGATAATCGCCCTCAGCAGTTCGATGTAATAGGTGGTGGGCAGCATTGCGCCGATGGCATAGAAAATCCAGGGCATCGTTTCGCGCGGGAAAATGAAGCCGGAAAAGAAAACGGTGGGCATGATGAGGGTCATGCACATTTGCAGCGCCTGCATCTGGTTCTGGGCTTTGGTGGAAATGAGCAGGCCCAGGCTCAAGAGCGAGAAAACGTAAATCAAGGTCGAAGCCAGCAAGGCCGTTAAACTGCCTGCGATGGGCACATGAAACAGAAACCGCATGATGGCAATGAGAAAGACGGCCATGGCGGTGCCAAGGCATAGATAGGGAACCAGCTTTCCGAGCATCAGACCCCAGCGCGAAAGCGGGCTGACGAGCAGTTGTTCGAGGGTGCCGCGCTCTCGCTCGCGCACGATGGACATGGCGGTGGCAATCGTCGTCGCAATCTGCAAAACCACCCCGATCACGCCCGGCACAAAAAAATTCGGGCTTTTCATGGCCGGGTTGTAGAGCATTTGCGGCCGCACTTCGATCGGCAGGCCGTGCCGTTCCGTTTCTCCCAGCAGCATCATGGCCGACTGGCGCAACGTCACGCCCAGCGAGGTGTTCAAGGCTTGCAGCGCCGTCGTCGAGTTCGAGCCGTCAATCAACACTTGCACATAAGCCGTCCGCCCCGCCCGCAGGTTGCGCGTGAAACCGGGCGGGATTTGCAGACCCACGTAAGCTTGGCCGCGCCGGATGACGGCCACCAGCTCCTCGAGGCTCCCCACTTCCTGAGCCACGCGAAAGGTCTGGGTGTTGACGAAACTGTCCAGGAGTTGGCGGCTTTCCACGGTGCGATCCTCGTTTAGCACCACCATCGCCATGTGTTTCACGTCATTATCCAGCGCGTAGCCGAACGCGATCATTTGGATCAACGGCGGGAAGAGCATGAAAAAAAGCGTCAACGGATCGCGGAGCACGACAATCGACTCCTTGTATAGAATGGCGTTAAAGCCGCGAAAAAGGCCGTTCATAAATCAATTTCAAAAGATTCCATTCCCATGCTTATCGGTTAAGGCTACAAATACGTCCTCCAGCGAGGGAGCGATGGGCCGGATGTCCGCGTTCGGAATCCCGGCCTCCGCCAATCGCTCCTGGAGGGTCTCTTCCATAACCGTCTCCGACACCAGCAAATGCATGGACTGGCCAAAAACCGTGGCGCTTTTGACACCGGGCAAATGGCGCAACGCCTGCAGTCCGACCGTGACGTGATCGCAAGTGATGTCCAGCCGTTTCATGCCGGAGGGGTTGACCTCGGGCATCAGTTTCAGATCGTCCGGCAACCCGCAGACGATCAGTTTCGAGAGATGAATGTAACCGATCTGCGAGCAGCGCTCGGCTTCATCCATGTAATGCGTGGTCACGAACAAGGTCATGCCTTGGCCGGAGAACTCGAACAGCAGGTCCCACAGCTCGCGCCGCGCCACCGGATCAATCCCCGCCGTCGGCTCGTCAAGAAACAGCACGCTCGGCTTGTGCACGAGCGAACATGCCATCGCCAGCCGCTGTCGCCAGCCGCCGGACAACAACCCGGCCCGTCGTTCCAGATACGGCTCAAGATGCGTGAGCGCGATCAATTCATCGCGCCGCTTCGCCAGTGCCGCACCGCGTAATCCGTAAAGCCGGCTGTAGAAAGTCAGGTTCTCGTGGACAGTCAGCTCGTCGTAGAGCGAAAATTTCTGCGACATGTAACCGATCAGATTCTTGATCTGCTCCGTCTGCCGCGCCACGTCGAAGCCCGCGATGCTCGCCTGCCCGTCGCTCGGTTCGAGCAACCCGCACAACATGCGAATGACCGTGGATTTGCCCGAACCGTTGGGGCCGAGGAAACCGAAGATCGAACCCTTTGCGACCGAAAACGAAACATGGTCCACGGCCGTGAAATGGCCGAAACGTTTGGTCAGTTTCTCGCATTCGATCATGGTGTCGGCGGGCATGGTCTGGCTCAAAGTGCCAAATCACCAAACTGCTCGAACCGCTGCTCCCAGATTTTCATCAGCGGATGCCAGTCATTGTGATCGCCTGCCCGGAGTGCGAAGAAATAATCCGCTTCCGCCGCTTCGTCCGTGGGAACAAGGTCAACCGGCGGAAGCTCCAACCGCCTGAGCATCTCACGCAGGAAGAGACGGGTGACGCGGCCATTGAAGTCGTTGAACGGATGGATCGAAAGAAGGCGACCCTCAGCAAAGGCGAGCAATTCCAGCAGAAGTTCGCCCATCTGGCCGCTGCCATTTTCCAGGCGTGCGCGGAGGTCCTCACCATAGTCGCGCATTAGCGTGGGCACGCGATAGGGCGGCGGCGGGTGGTGCTCACCGACTCGAACTTCGCCATCGCGCCACCGTCCCGCCCAATCGGGCACAAGATCACCGGCGATTTCAGAATGCAGGCGAAGGAGGAGTTCACCACTAAGATCCTGCGAGGCGAACGCGCCGGAAGCAATGGCCGCTTCCACGCGAAGCACGCGCTCCGCCAGCAGCGGCGCCAACTGCGAATAGCTCAGGAGGCCGCGGGTGGTTTGAATGAAGCGGGTGGCCCCGCCTGGCGGTGTAGTTTCTCCAGCCATGATTGGTCAACGGCCTCTCTCTCGAACGCCATGGACAGAGCGACTTGGCGCGGAATCCGCCGCCAACAAATCTCTTGCCGGGATTCGGCGTTGAGCCGACGCCAGCATTGGATGGTCTCGGTCCATTTCACATCGGGAAACTACCGCCGGCGCGGAAGTCAGGCAAGACTGCAATCCACACAACATGCAACGGGCCAATTGGTCCCACCAGGTGGGATTCGTGCTTTCACTTCGGCGCGTCGCGAAAGACAACCTCGGCGGCCATCCCGGCGCGCAACAGGCCCTCCGGTGCGGGAAGGCGCACTTTGACGCCGATGACTTGTTTGATCCGTTCCTCGACGGTCTGCACGTTGCGCGGCGTGAATTCAGCCGTCCGATTGATTTGCTCGACCTGGCCTTGGAACTCGCGCTCGGGAAAGGAGTCCACCCGGACCTTGACCGCCTGCCCCAGTTTGATGAAGCCGAGCCACGGTTCCGGCGCGTAAACGCGCACCCAAAGGTGGTCTGGCAAAAGGAGCGTCGCTACGGCGCGGTTGGGCGCCAGCACGTCACCCACTTTCACGTGCAGCACTTCCAAGATGGAATTGGTGGGAGCCACGATGCGCAGTTCGCTCCGTCTGGTTTCGATTTCCGCCAGTTGCGCTTTGACCTGGGCAATCCGCTCCGGCCGGGTGCCGGCCAGCAACAAGTCATAGCGGCTCTTGGCGGCGGCGACGCTTTTCTCCAGCACGCGCGCCCGGCTGGCGGCCCGATCCCGCTCCGTTTCGGAAAGGGTGTTTTGGCGGAACAAATCCTGGGTGCGTTTGTCTTCCGCGCGGGCGAACTCCAATTCCGCCGTCATCGATTCCCAATCGTGTTGGGCCGCCAGCAGTTCTTCCGGGCGGGGGCCGGCGACGAGTTCCTCGAGGAGCGCGGCGGTCTGAGCGCGTTGAGCCGCCAATTCGGGAGCTTCCAATTCCATGATGACCTGGCCGGAGTGCAGGAGGTTGCCTTCCGCCGCGAGGATTTGCGCGACTCGCCCGCCATAGCGCGAAGCCACGTGCGTTTCATCGGTTTCGATGGTGCCCGAAACGTGTTGGGGTGAGGAAGTGCCCCGCTGCAGGTACCACGCGGCGGCCAGAGCCAGTCCGAGGATCAGTATTCCGGAAAAAAAGGCCAATAGCTTCTTCACTGAAGCCTGAAGATAACAGGCCTGGCCTCCGATTCAATGACTGAGAATCACGAATCGCCATCGATCAACCGGCCCAGGCCGCCCAGAACTGAACCCTCCTCGCGGCCCCGGCCGCCGGCCTTGGGAGCCGCGGAGTAAAGCCGGTCGGCCAAGCGGCTCAGCGGCAGCGATTGCAGCCAGATGCGGCCCGGACCGCGCAGCGTGGCAAAGAAGAGTCCTTCGCCGCCGAACAATGCGGATTTGATCTTGCCCACAAATTGAATGTCGTAACTGACCGAAGGTTGGAACCCAACAATGCAGCCGGTATCAACCCGGAGGGTTTCGCCCGGAGCCAAGTCGCGTTGCAGGAGTGTCCCTCCCGCATGAATAAAAGCCCAGCCATCGCCCTGCAAACGCTGCATGATAAATCCCTCGCCGCCGAACAAGCCCACCCCGATCCGCTTCTGGAAGGCGATGCCGATGCTCACCCCTTTGGCGGCACAGAGAAACGAATCCTTTTGCGCGATCAGTTCCCCGCCGATCTCCGCCAGGTGAATGGCGATGATTTTGCCGGGGTAAGGCGCGCCGAACGCCACGCATTTCTTGCCGGCGCCGCGATTCTGGAAAACCGTCATGAACAGCGATTCGCCGGTGATCAACCGCTTGCCGGCACCCATGAGCGCGCCCAGAAACCCGCTGTTCTGTTGCGAGCCATCGCCAAAAATGGTTTCCATCTCAATCCCATCCTCCATGTACATCATGCCGCCGGCTTCGGCGACGGCGGCTTCCTGGGGATCGAGTTCGACTTCGACAAATTGCATGTCGTCGCCGAAAATCTTGTAATCAACTTCGTGCATCGTGGCCATAAAACATCAATTCCTGAATGTTGCTGCTCGTTTTCCGATCGGGCAATGAGCTTGCGAGAAGCCGGTTGAAAGTCAATGGGGATTCGCCGGCTCATTCGATTTTTGGATTGTGTTTTGCCGCCGGGATGCTGAGCTAATCAGACCGAATGATATTTGCCTCACGCGAAGAAGCCGGGCGCAAATTAGGGCAGTTCCTGATGAGCGCCGGCGTTCAGGCAGACCTTGTCCTGGGCTTGCCTCGCGGGGGTGTCGTTGTCGCCGCCGAAGTGGCCAAAATCCTCAAACGGCCGCTGGATGTGCTGGTCGTTCGTAAAATTGGCCATCCCATCTTTCGTGAATTTGCCGTCGGCGCTTTGGCCGAAGAAGAAGTGGTTCTGCTGGATGAGGCCGTTCTGGTGCGAAGCCACGTGGACCGGGCGGACCTGGAAGAAGTGATTGTGGAGGAAACCGCCCGGCTGAAGGCTTATCGTGAAAAATTCCATCATGGCAAGCTGGGGCTGAAGAACAAAACGGCGCTGATTGTCGATGACGGCCTGGCCACCGGCGCCACCACCGAAGCAGCGGTGCTTTCCGCGCGCAAACAAGGAGCGAACAAGGTGATCGTTTCTGCTCCGGTGGCCTCGGATACAGCGGTGAACCGGCTGGCCAAGGTCGCAGACGAGGTCAAGGTCTTGGAGGTCGATCCGCGGTTTGAAGCCGTGGGCCAATATTATCGAGTCTTCGCGCAAACCACCGATGAAGAGGTGCTCAGCCTTCTGAAATCACAGAGGTCAAGCAGTTAAGATCTGTTTGAAAATCACCCAGAGCCGCCGCGTGAAGGCACACGGCCTACAAGTTGCCGCCGAAAAGTCGCGCTCCTGTAGGCCCGGTGCCCTCACCGGGCGGATTTACAGACAGGCTCTAAGCCTCCAATTCCAGACCAGGCGTTTGGACTCGCCATTCATGCAAACCGATGGGCCGTCCCCGACCGTCCCCGATTTACGATTGCTTTCTCCGTCGCCTTGAAGGAGCATACTGGCAATGAGAGCCGGGAGAACATCGACCGCCGCGTTATCCGCGAAATCGGCAGTTCAACTCCTTGCGGTTCTGTGCTTGGCGTTTTGCCTACTTCGTTCCGCTCTCGTCTGTGGCGCCGCCACTTTCCCGGGTAACGCCCGGGTCGAAATCAGCGATCCTACCGGTGGCCTTTCGTGGAGCAACTCAGTTGGCGGTCTCACTATCTCCTGCTGGTTCAAACTCAGCATTCCCAGCGACGCTGACCTGGGCGGCACGAACCTCGCCATTCTGGTTAACCAGCGCACTTATCCAGATACCGGGCGCTACGCCTACCTCATTCAGTTCAATTCCAGCACAGGTAATGTCGAGTTTGCTGCACGGGGCAGCGGCAGTTCCAGCCCCTTCACGAAGGCGCTCATTGAACGGCCGTATCTCGAGCGCTGGTATCACGTGGCGGTTGTGCGTCGCGGCAACGTGTTCACCGGCTATGTGGATGGTCGGGAGGTGTTCAGCGAGGGAACCAGTGTGGGGGACACTTCGACCAAGGACGGCGTGTCCGTTGGCGGCTGGGGCAGCGGTCGTTATTTGATGGGTGAAGTTCAGGAGGTGGCCATCTACCAGGCCGCGTCGAAGCCCGAATTCATCCGGCAATATCTCTTCGCCGACCAGCCAACAAATGACTTGGCGCTCAAAGGCTATTTCAAGCTGGCTTTCTCTGCCAACGTCGCCGACCGGCTCAAGAACTTTGCCCCTGCACCCGTGCCGTCTGGCACGGAGATGGCCAGCACCAATGGGGTGGTTGAGTTTGAAGAGGTCAATCAAGCTGGCGAACAGTCCACTTTCGACTCGCGCCGGAATGGCAGTCGCGACTCGATCACCCCGCTGTCTGGCAGCTTCTCCTGGCAACAAACTGCCCTGTCACGCCCCACGCCCGGCATCGCTTTCGACCTCCGGTTGGGCTACAGCAGCGCCAACTACTTCAACGGCGCCAAGTTTGGCACCGACGACCCTTTGAAAGACAGTTCCTTCGGCTCAGGCTGGCGGCACAGCTTTGAGGTCCGTCTCGTCCCCAGCCAATACCTGCAGCCCGGTGGCACTTTGAACACCATCGTTCTCCTGAGCTGGGACGGCGCGGCGGAGACGTGGGACGCCCATCGGGTGAATGGCGGGCGCGATGGCACCTATCGGACGCGCTCACAAGAGTATCGCGGCGAGCTTTACGTGACCAACGGCCTGGTAGAGTGGCGGACGCCCGAAAGGCTGGTTTATCGCTTCCGCGATCCTTTCGACGAAGACAACGATGTGATGCGCGGTCGCCTGATGGAGATTCGCGACTTCCAGAGCAACGTGGTGAAGCTCCTCTATAACGAAATCCGCGGCGTCCTGACCCAAGTGGTTGACACTGTCTCAGGCACTTGGGACTTCAGATACCAGGGCAACTTCGATCTCCTCACGAATGTCACCTTCGGCCCTTGGCAGGCGAACTTCGCTTACGACACCACCAACCGCCTCGTTTCCAAATCCATCACGAATACCTCGGGCTTTTACACGAACGTCCTCACCACCTGGCAATTTGCCTACGGCACCAATGGCCTCCTCGCTCGCATCCTTGACCCCCTTGGCCACACCAACGTCTTCATTCAGTACGACCAATACGGGCGCAAGACCAATGCCGTGGACGCCTTGGGCCGCGCCACTCGCACCGAATACGGCATGCCCGCCAAACGCCAGCTTCGCCACACCGACCCCGGCGGCCAGCAATGGGTCGAAACCTATGACCGCAAGGGCCGCATCCTTGCCCAGCAAGACCCGCTCACCAACATCACCACCTACACCTACAACGACCGGGGCAACCGCACCTCGATCACCGAACCGCTCGGTTGGAAGACCGTCTTCGGCTACGACGACCGTGCCAACGTGGTCGCCCGCACCAATGCGCTCGACGAAGTCACTCGCTGGGACTTCCATGCCTTCTTCAACAAAGTGATCCAGCAAATCACGCCCCAGCCTGCCGACACCAACGGCTGGACCACCTGGACGAACTTCTACGCCTATGACGCCGTTGGCAATCTCACCAACCACTCGGACGCCCTCGGCCCGCTCGTCCGCTACACTTACCGCACCAACGGCCTGGTCGAAACTTCCACCGACGCCAACGGCAACACGACCCGTTTCGCCTACGACACGAATGGCTTCCTCATCGCTCGCACCGAGCCATTCACGACCAACAACACCGTCACCACCACCTACGTCGTCAACGAAGTTGGCTGGCGGCTCTGCGAGACCAACGCCCTCGGCGACGCCACCGCTTACGCCTACGACCTCAACGGCAATCCCGTCCGTGTCCAGGACGTGCTGGGCCGCGTCTTCCGCCGCGCCTACGACCCCAACGGCAACCTCCTTTCCACCACCGACGGCATGGGCCAGTTGACGACGCACGCCTACGACGCCGCCAACCAGCGCACGAACACCACGGATCGCACTGGCACGAACAAATGGCTCACGTTCTACACCACTCGCGGAAAGGTGGAGCGCGTGACCGATCCCCTCGGACACACCGTCACCAACATCTACGACGCCGCCAACCGTGTGGAACGGATTTCCAACCCGTTGGGTCAGACGAGCACGAACCTCTACGACGCCAACGGCAACCTCGTCGCCTGGTTCGACAAACTCGGCCAGCGCTGGTCCAAGACCTACGACCGCCTCAACCGCGTAATCGCCGACACCGATCCGCTCGGCAACACCCGCCAGGCCGCTTACGACGTCGCCGGGAGGCTCCAACAATCCATTACTCCAAACGGGTATCCATCAATCCACTTCTATGACGGACGTGGACGCCTGACGAAGTGGAAAGACGCCGAGGGCTTTGACTGGCTTTACACCTACGATGGCAATGGGAACATCGTGGACATCGAGGACGCGCTGCACGGCCATTACGTGATGGCCTATGGCCCGCGCAACGAGCGCATGCTGGAGCGCAACCAGGACAACTTCGAGTGGCGTTACGACTACGACGAACTCCTCCGCCTCCAGCGCCAGACCGATCCCAACGGGACCACGCGCACACCGGATTACGACCCCGCCGGACGTGTGCGCCTGGTGGATTTCAGCACTCTCCGCCGCGACACCTTCGACTACGACGACAACGACAACCCGCGCACCATTTCCCGCCGCTTCGGCGGCCTCACCACCGCGACGCGCTTCGTCTATGACGCGCTGGACCGCCCCATCGAGCAAACCGACGCCCACGCTCAGACCGTTCTCTACGGCTACGATCCGCTGGGCCGCGTCACAAGCGTCACCTATCCCGGCAGCAAAACGCTGACGAACATCTACGACCCACTGGGCCGCCTGACCAACCAGATGGATTGGGCCACGCGCCAGATGAGCTACGACTACGACAAAGCCGGACGCCTCATCCGCCGCGCCTATCCGAACGGCGTCGTCCAAACCAACTCGTTCGACACCGCCGGACGAATCACCGGCTTGAGTTACTCATCCCTCAACCCTCAACCCTCAACCATCAACATCGCCCTCGCTTACGCCTACGATCGCAACGGCAACAAGGTCGGATCGAGCGAAAAGGGCACCCTGCAATGGCCGCTTCCCACTCTGACCGACGAAAAGGCGGACTACACGAAGAGCGGTCGCCTAAAGACGAGGATGGTCGAACACCTTCCCTCTCCTGGGGGAGAGGGCCAGGGTGAGGGCGGAACTTTACCCGCAACCATCAACTATTCTTTCGATCCGAGCGGCAACATGACGAACGCCGTCAAAACCCTCAGCGGCACGAACGCCGAAAGCTGGTCCCTCACCTACGACGAAGACAACCGCACCACCAGCATCCGCTACAGCACCGCCGCCGGCACGACCAACATCGTCAACCGCTACGACGCCCTGGGCCGTCGCATCTCGAAAACCGTGGACGGCGTAACCACCGGCTACGTCCTCTCCCTCGTGGGCGGCATGGAACGTATCCTCTGCGACCTCGACGCTGCCGGCAACGTGACCGCCAGGTACGTCCACGGCCCCGACCTCTGCTACCGCGTCGATGCCGCCAACAACGTCGTTTGCTACCACGCCGACGCTCAGGCGAACATCATTTCGGTGACGGACGGCGGCGGAACGAACATGGCCCAATACGCCTACACGCCATACGGACGCAGCCTCGGCTCAACGAATCTGCAATCTCAAATCTCCAACCCGTATCTTTTTGTTGGAAGTCAGGGTGTGATGGAAGAACTCCCCGGCCTCTATTTCATGCGCGCCCGTTACTACTCGGCGGATGCGGGTGTGTTCCTTTCGACTGATCCAGTAAAGAGCATCGGCCCGGGATGGCAACCATCGCTACACAGTTACGCTAATGGAAATCCTCTATCGTTTATCGACCCGGCGGGCACTTGGTCTCTTTTTGCTTCGGAAGCCGATGTTGCGGGACTCAGCGATCAAGTCAAGGCGGCCTATTGGACTGCGTACGTTGACGGACTGACCGAAACGATTGATTTGTTCAAAGAAGCTTCCGCCAACGCCGTAATGATTCCAGTCGACATGTTCTTGGCAGACGGTAAGGGAATTGCATCACATTCCATCGGGTTACTCGGGAATCTCGCCAACGCTTCAGGTCACGACAAGTGGGCGACCGCGGCTGATTGGACTTCCAAGAGCATTGATGTGGCATCAGGTTTGCAAAGCCTGCACAAGGTAAGCAAGAATTTCGGCCAAGTTCAGCGTTACCTCGGCGAAGCTATTGATAAGACCGCTCAAAATCCAAGTTTCTTACTGAATGCCCTTCAGCGCGACACGAGCTACATGAGCACTGTCAAAACGCCACTAACGGATGGTTTCAAAGGTGCTCTCGGAGCCCTTCTGAATTCGGCTGGCACCAGCGGTGCAGCAGGTGGAAGTGCTGGAGGCGGTGGGCGCGGCACAAGTATGGCAAATAAAACTGTCTCCGCCGCAAATCATGCAAACCAGATGAACGCTGGCCAGCAAACCAACCCCGCACCTCCTAACACCATTTCAAACAGCAGCGGTTCGTCTGGCAGCGGCAGCAGCGCGTTCACGCGAGCTGCAAATTCCGTGCAGCAGGCGGCAATTTCCGTCACTCAAGCGGTGAGAAACGCCGCCACGACTGTTGCTCAAGCTGTAAGCAGCGCCGTGAGGTCTGTGGGTAACTTCTTTAGCGGCCTTTTCGGCGGACGACGCCCATGACCTCCAGCCGACACACCAAACGCAGCCTCGCCCTGATTCCGGCGCTCCGGGCAGCGTCACGCGATGACCCGTACCGTTTGCCGGTCCAGTTCGACGAGCGAGTTCTGTTCGGGCGCGGCAATGATCTCCGGGTAAACGCTACCGTTCG
>CAYIIH010000123.1:0-20948 GCA_964363225.1 uncultured Verrucomicrobiota bacterium
AAAGGGCCAAAGCAGAGAACCAAAGGTGCGAAGATTTACCTATTCCTCAGAGCTGAAGTAAGAACGAACGAACGGCCACGCTTGCAGGGCCCGCCGGGGGGGGCGTCGCACCATCCGATCCTGCAGGCTGTCGTTGGCCTGGATGGATTAAGCGCCAGGCAGGCTGCTAAACTGGCTATCCCGAGTCAGATGGGAAAACGCTTCCGCGGCTTCCACGCCAGCTTCGCGCCCTCGGAAGCTCGCAATGAGATCGTGATGCTTCCTCCAAAGGCCTTCGCCGTCCTGACTCACGTGTGCTAATAACGCGGCCTTTTTCTTCTCCACCAGTGAGGTGACATCCACATAAACATTCGGCGTGAAGCCCTGCGTTTGGCTGTCCGTGTTGACTTCAAAGAAATAGAAGTGAGGCCGGCGTGGCATCGTCATGCCAGCGCGTAGCGTACACGCGCTGGCCACCTGGTGGTCCATGTGGGTGTCGATTGGCCAATGGGCAAAGACGACATCTGGTTTTGCCACGCTCATTCGGGAACCTCGATCCAGCGCCGCTGCTGCGCCGACTTTTCAATTGCATCAAGCACTTGCTGGCAGCGCAGGCCGTCGTGAAAATCAGGCGAGACCGATTTTTCTTCAGCAATGGCCACCAGGAGGTCGCGGATCTCGTGAACGAACGTGTGTTCCCAACCGATGGTGTGACCAGGGGGCCACCAGGCATTAATAAATGGATGATTCGCCTCCGTTACCAGGATGTTCCGATAACCTTGCTCCGCGCCGCCATCGCGCCGGGAATAAAACTCGAGTTCGTTGAGGCGCTCCAGGTTGAACAGGAGGCTGCCCTCGCTGCCAAAGATTTCCAGGCGCATGAAATTCTTTCGACCGGTCGCAAACCGTGTCACCATGAACGAACCCAAAACGCCTTGACGGAAACGCGCCAGAGCAAAGGCTGCGTCGTCGGCCGTGACGGTTCCCTTTCCCTCGCCGTTGGGCAAGGGACGTTCCTTAATGAATACTTCCTGGGCGCCGCAGACTGCTTCGATTTCTCCCACCAGGAACCGGGCCAGGTCCACAATGTGGGCGTTCATGTCGCCATGAGCGCCGGAACCGGCGATTTTGACATCGTGTCGCCAAACGAACGGGAAGCTCGGGTCCACCAGCCAATCCTGGTAATACACGGCGTTGAAATGATACACCCGGCCAATCTTCCCTTGGGCGATGAGGTCTTTCGCCAGCGCAAGGGCCGGGACCCGACGGTAGTTGAAGCCAACCATGTGGCGCACGCCCGCCGCTTGCACGGCGTCGAGCATTTGCCGGGCTTCAGCAGCATTGCGGGCGATTGGCTTCTCGCAAAGCACATGTTTACCCGCCTTGGCCGCCGCCAAGGCAATGGGCATGTGCAGGTTGTTGGCGGTGCAGATGTCCACCAAGTCAATGTCATCGCGCGCCACCAATTTCTTCCACGAAGTCTCCTTGGTTTGCCAGCCATAGCGGGCGACCAGCGGGTCCAGCGCCGATGGATTGATGTCACACGCGGCGCGCAAGACTGGCGGTGCTGGCAGGTCAAAGGCGGAGGCAACTTTGAGGTAAGCATTGCTATGAGCGCGCCCCATGAACTGGGCGCCGACGAGGCCAACATGGATTTCTTTTTTCATGACGAAGTTTTTCGTTTGCGACCAAGGAACAGGGACAATCCGAACAACAAAATCCCCATAAAGCCGGCGAGCCAAAGGCTGCGCTGGACGCCGGCGCCGACGCTGAAGTGGCCGATGAGTTTGGGAACGATCGTGGGGCCCAGCAAACCCACTGCGAAGATAATTCCGAAGATGCTGCCATAGAGCCGTGGCTCGTACTGCGCGAAGGTGACACCGACAATGGTTGGGAATATAGGTGCGAGCGCCAAGCCAGTGAGCAGAATGGCACCAAT
This sequence comes from uncultured Verrucomicrobiota bacterium, assembly GCA_964363225.1. Classification (GTDB taxonomy): domain Bacteria; phylum Verrucomicrobiota; class Verrucomicrobiia; order Limisphaerales; family CAYIIH01; genus CAYIIH01. The sequence goes on from CAYIIH010000123.1 coordinate 1,919, forward strand.
GGCCAGCGCGGGGCGCCGGGCAAACACCATGACCACGATGGCGAAGATGCTGGCGAGGCACAGACCGGCAACCAACCGCGAACCGATGGCCGTCAGGTTGCGCAGCGCGGAGGCGGCAAATCTTCCCACTGCCATGGCCAGCCCAAAGGCACCCAACACCCAGGTGGCGTATTGAGTGGCTTGGGCATTGGAGGCGCCGCCGTATAACTCCGTCATGAACGGCTTGATCCAAGTGCTCAAGGAACTTTCCAGCGCGATGTAGCACAGCAACGCCAGCGCCGCAATCCACACCGGCGGTTCACGCAGGAGGCCGATGGCTTGGGAAAGATGGTAGCCGGTCGACACCTGAGGATACTTGGCCGTCACCGCCAGCAATCCGAAGAGGAGCACCAGCACCGCAATGGACGACAGCGCCGCACTGTAGCTGAATCCCGCATTCTGCATCAGGTATCCCAAGACCACGGGTGTCAGCACGAAGGCCAGTCCCACAAACCCGTTACCGAAGTTGCTCGCGCGCGCCGGATCCCTGCCGTCGAACAGGACAATCGGGATGAGCGTGTTGCCCACGGTATTCACGCACATGGCGCCAACGCCTAACAGGGCGCACTCCACCATTGCTGTCCGGAACTGCCCCGCGAACGCGAGCAGGAGAATCGCGCCGCTGGTCACGAAGAATCCGGTGGTCGCGAGCACTTTGTGGCCCAGTTTGTCCACCAGCACGCCAATGAACAACTGCACGGCCAGACTGGTGAAAAACAATGACGAAGCCAGGCTTCCGACCTGTGAGTTGTCGATCCCCAGCGCCACCTTGATTTCCTCCGAGATTGAGCCGATCAGAATAAAACAGATGGCCAGTGTGAACACGGCCAAGAGCGCGACGAGGGCGGTGAGTTTCTGCATACTTGCGCTTGGATTGTGGTTCAAAACGAAACGGGTTTTCGGACTTCGATGCCAGCCAGCTTCTCGTAAAAGTTCAAAATGGCCGAGTGGTCTTTCTGACCCTTCCCCTCCACCTGCAGGCTCTTCATGATCTCCATGGCCTGGGCGGTCAAGAACAACGGAACTCCCAGTTGCCTGGCGGCGTCGAGGGCATTGGCCAGGTCCTTGATGTGCAAGTCAATTTTGAAGCCGGGTTCGAAGTTCCGGTCCATCACGCGCAGGGCTTTGGCCTCCAGTACATTGCTGCCAGCCAATCCCCCGCGAATGGCGCTGTAAATCAAACCCGGATCCACGCCTGCCTTGGCCCCCAGCACGAGCGCCTCCGACATCGCAGCGATGTGCAGGGCCACCATGATCTGATTGGCCAGTTTGGTGACATTGCCACTGCCAACATCGCCCACGCGGACGACGGATTTGCCCATGACGAGGAGGATGTCTCTGCATTCATAGAAGACGTCTTCCAGACCACCCACCATAATCGAAAGAGTCGCGTTGATCGCGCCGGGCTCGCCCCCGCTGACCGGGGCATCGAGAAACTTCAATCCTTTCCGCGTGAGGATTTCGCCCATTTCCCGGGCCACGATCGGGGAAATGGAACTCATATCCACCACCAGCGTGCCAGGCGCAGCGCCTTCGATAATCCCGTTGGGGCCGGTCAGCACTTCTCTCACCTCGGGCGAGTTGGGCAACATCGTAATGATATGCCGGACCTTCTGTGCGACCTCTTTGGGACTGGGAGCTTCTTCCGCTCCCAGGGAAACGAGTTCCGTCACGGATTGCCGGTTCAAATCGTGAACCACGAGAGGATGACCCGCTTTGAGCAAGTTTTTCGCCATGGGTTTTCCCATGATCCCCAAACCGATGAAACCAATCTTCGTTTTCATAATTTCAATTTCGTCAAAACAACGGCTGCCCGCGGCGCTCTTTGTCCGGGAGAATTCCATCGAGGTTCTGCAAACGGTCTTTGACTGAATTCAGGAACCCGGCGGCATAGGCGCCATCCACCGCTCGATGATCACACGCCAACGTCAGGGTCATCATCTCCCGCACCCCCAACCCGCCTTGAATGGGCATCGCCCGCGGTTCGATGCTGCCGACGCCCAGAATGGCACATTCCGGTGGATTGATGATCGGCAGAAACTGGCAGATGCCGAACTTGCCGAGCGAACTGATCGTAAACGTGGAGGCCACATTGGGGGCCACAACGCCTCGTCGGGCGGCGGCCGTTACATCCCGGGAGCGAGCTGAAATTTCAACCACACTCTTGCAATCCGCTTGCGCAATCACCGGCACGAGCAGCCCATCAGATGGAGCAGCCTGCGCGGTGTGTGGCGCCTTGTCGCCGGAGGCGGAAGAGGTGTCGCCTCCCACCGCAGTGGCCACACCGATGTTGATCTGATGCTTCAAAGTCATCCGGTCGCATTCGGCAAAGGCATTAAGGCGCGGATACTCCCGCAAGGCCACGGCCACGGCCTTGATCAACACGTCGGTGACGGTGAGGTGAACCCCGGGTTCGCGATTGGCCGCGGCGCGCCGCTCCTGCGCCCTGGTCATGTCCACGTCGGCGCAGAGGTAAAAATGAGGAATGGTCTGGGTGCTCAAGCTAAGGCGGTCCGCAATGCGTTGCCGCATCCGGCTGAAAGGAACGACCACATCCGCAGTCAAACCTTCCGGCGCTTCCGCCTCACTCCCTGCCTCCACAGAGAGCGCTGCATTACGGCCGCAAGCGGCCTCGACATCCTGTGTGGTAATGCGCCCGTTGGGACCCGTGCCTTGAATCCGCTGCAGATCAACGCCGCGCTCCCTCGCCAACCGCCGAACCGCTGGCGAAGCAACCTGGCGAAGCGAATCCCGCCGCTCCGTTGGTGTGGCTGCGAGGTTGTCCAGTTCCGTCGGCTTCCGGCCCGACGCAACCGAGCTTGCGGCACGGTTTGAAGGGGCTGCTTCATGCTGGAGAGTTTCACCCGCTTCGCCGAGGTAGGCCAGCGGCTTGAAGATCTCGACTTCCTCGCCTTCTGCAAACAGGATATTCAAGACCACTCCGTCTTGTTCGGCCGTTACCTCGAAAACCGCCTTCTCGGACTCGACGGTGAGAATCACCTCGCCCTTCTGGACTCGGTCATTCTCCTTCTTGAGCCATTGGACAACCTTCCCGGTCGGGCTGTCCGGACCGATCTGCGGCATGATGACAGGAACCATAGCGATTTCTCTGGTGAAACAACCCGGTGGTGTTGCTAACCGGCATACACCGCGCGCTTGAGTGCCCGCACGATGTCTTCTTCCCGCGGCACGCACGCGCTCTCCAGCTTCATGTTAAAAGGAATCGGGGTATTTTTTCCGGCCACGATTTCGATGGGCGCATCCAGGTAATCGAAGGCCTCCTCCTGGATGATGGAAGCGATGTCCGAAGCCACGCCGCCGCGGCGGACCGCTTCTTGCACAATGACCACGTGTTGAGTCTTGCACACAGATTCGAGAATCCGCTGCTTATCCAGGGGGACCAGCGTGCGCGGGTCCACCACCTCCACTTCAATGCCTTCACCCGCCAGTTTCTCAGCGGCCGCGAGTGAACGCGGCACCATGTTCGACCAAGCGATCAAGGTGACATCCCGGCCGGGCCGCTTGATGTCCGCCTCGCCCAGCGGGATCAGGTATTCCGCTGACGGCACTTCCCCCGTCGTCGTGTAGAGCAGTTTATGTTCAATGAAAATGACTGGGGCATCGTCCCGGATCGCGCTTTTCAGCAACCCCTTGGCATCGTACGGCGTCGAGGGCATCGCCACCTTCAAGCCCGGAATGTGGTAGAACAGTGCTTCCAGGCTTTGGGAATGTTGAGCCGCAATCGTCGTGCCCGATCCGCCCTGGGTCCGGACGACCAACGGGACGCGGCCCAATCCGCCGGTCATCAGGTGATACTTGGCTGCCTGGTTCACAATGGGATCCATCGCCAACATGGCGAAGTCCACAAACATGATTTCGACCACCGGCCGCATGCCGGTGATGGCAGCCCCCACCCCAGCACCGGTGAAACTAGCTTCGGCGATAGGGGTATCCCGGACGCGTTTCGCGCCGAATTCCTGCATCAGGTTTTCGGTGACTTTCCAGATGCCGCCCCGTTCGGCAATGCCTTCGCCCATGAGGAACACCGTGGGATCACGTCGCATTTCTTCCCGCAGCGCTTCGTTCAAGGCTTCGGAATACTTCAAGATACGCGTGTCTTGTGAATTACCGGTCTGAGGCAAACTTGGAACAGATTCAAGTGTCGAAGTGCTCATTGACAGGCCTCAATGGATTCCAGGAATTCTTCCACGGATGGTTCCGGGCTGCGCTTGGCAAACTCAACGGCGGCCTCCACCTCTTGTTCCACCGCGGTTTCGATGGCCTTTGCCTCCTCCTGCGCAGCTCCTCCCTCCTCAATCAAGAGTTTCCGGCCCAATACCACCGGGTCTTTCGATTTGTAATACTCCAGGCTCTCCTTGGGCATATAGAGACCCGGGTCATTGACGTGGTGCCCCGCGTGCCGATAGGTCTTGGCTTCCATCAAGACCGGCCCCTTGCCGGCCCGGCACTGGCTGACCGCCTCGCACGCTCGTTCGTAAACCTCCAAGACATGATTGCCATCCACGGTCGAACTCGTGACTCCGTAGGCTGGCCCGCGTTTGTAAAGCTCCGGCTCGCGGGTGGACTGCTCGATCGGAGTGGAAACAGCATACTGATTGTTCTCAATCACCAGGATCAAGGGCAGATTCCAAATCGCCGCCAGATTCATGGATTCGCAAAAGACTCCGTTGTTGGAAGCCCCATCCGACAGGAATACCGCGGTCACCTGATCCTCGCCACGAATGGAGGTCCCCAGAGCCGCGCCCACTCCCAACGAAATGCCGCCGCCAACAATGCCGTTGGCCCCCAGGTTTCCCGCGGTCACATCGGCGATATGCATGGACCCGCCCCGTCCCGCGCAATAGCCGGTGGCTCGTCCGAACAACTCGGCGAACATTTTCCCGATTTCAGCCCCGCGGGCGATGCAGTGCCCATGTCCCCGGTGGGTGCTGACGATATAGTCTCGTGGCTTCAGCGCGGCACAGACGCCAGTCCCGATGGCTTCCTCACCCAGATAGGGGTGGAAATAGCCACGAACCAAACCCTGCCGATATAGTTGAATGGCGCGGGTCTCAAACAGCCGAATCGTCAACAATGTTTTGTACGTGCCTGCTAAGAATTCCTTCGTGTGCATTTGCTTACTTTCTACCAGGAAAGTGATTCCAGATACTTCAGACTCTGCGGAACTTGCTCCACAACCGTTGGCGACTCGTCCTCAAGGAAGTAGTGCTTTAGACCAATGCGTTGGGCTTCGCGAAGCGCGGCCTTCACGTTGATCTGGCCAGTGCCGATCGCGACGTCGTTGGTGACCGCCGTGCTGCCGGTCAGCAGGCCGGTCTTGGTGCCCTTCCTCATGTCTTTGATGTGAAAAAGCTCCCAGCGATTCGGATACCTCTGAAGCAGCTTCACCGGGTCGTGTCCGGGGTGAACCGTCCAGAACACGTCCATCTCGCAGGTGACAAACTCCGGCTTGGTCTCGGTCACGAGCAGATCAAAAAGCGTTCCCTGGCCAAACGGCTGGAACTCGTAACCGTGGTTGTGGTAGAAGAATTTGAGGCCGTGCCGTGCGAGTACTTCTCCGGCCTTGTTAAATACCGAGATCACCTCGCGGCAGTTCTTCTCGTTGAAATCGCCCTGGTGCGGGATCCAGGCGCAACCGGCATACTGCAGGCCGAGCGACTTCGCCTCCCGGGCAATGCTTTCGGGATCCTTCGCGTAGCTTTCATACGGATAGTGATTGGCAATCGGCTTCAACCCGTAAGCGGCCAGCATCGCGCGGAATTTGTCCGCCGGCACACCATAGGTGCCGGCCAGCTCGACTTCGACAAAGCCGAAGTTCCGCGTAAATTGCATTCCCAGCGGCACGTTCTTGCTGAAGATGTCACGCAGACTGTAGAGCTGCAGGCCGACGGGGCCACGATAGCTCTGGCTGGCGCCGGTGCCTTTGGCCGGTCCCGTGCCGTTTTGCAACCAAACATCAACGCGCGGCGTCTCCCAAGTGTAAGGCTTGTTCAACACATCGAGGTCGCCATCGCCATCAAAGTCACGCAGGCGCGCCTCGTGCCAACCCTGGCCTTTGACCAGTTCGGTCTTGCGAAAGTTCCCCTGGCCGTCGCCATAAAACATCCAGCCCGTTGCCCCGGGATTGTCCGGCTCCGTTTGCTGCTCGTGCCACTTGGCCAATTCAGCGGCAAAGATGTCGAGGTGCCCATCGCGGTTGATGTCGCCCAGTTGCAGGCTGTGACAATGGATGGTGTTGCGCTCAAGCAGGTCGTGGCCCACCCAATCCGCCGGCATCTCTGGGTTGCCCGTGCACTCGTACCAGCGCAACGGCCCATCGGCGTCACCGGGCGAGATGACAATCTGCGGATACTTGCCTGGCTTGAAGTAGCCGGCGAAGATCAGGCCGCCGACCTCGGCGATGCGGATGGCTTTGAACTGTTTCCCGCCCGTCTGTTTGAACCAAGTGTTGCCCGCCAGCAGGTCCACCTTGCCATCCAAGTCAATATCGTAGGCGGACATGCCCTCGGCATACTTGAAGCCGCTGCGTCCCTCCTCACCGGCGCTGCCGGTGTAAATCGGCGTCAGCGGCCAGCCATCAGCCTGCCGGGGATTATCCGGAATTTCGGCCAGGAAGATGGTCTTCGCGCCTTGGTTCCAAAACGCCAACTGCGACTTGCCGGTGCCGAGGAAATCACCAAAGACCTGATCGTGGTGCTGGTTCTTGCCATCCTTCTTGATGAGGTGGCGCTTCCAGGGTGTCTGTTTGTCAAAGTCCGGCGCCGGATTCTCCCACCACCAGACCTGCGCACTCTGCCAGTCGCCGCCGAAGACCACGTCCAGATCACCGTCACCGTCAATGTCATATACCGCGCCGCCCGCCTCGATGGTGAGGTAGTCCTTGTCGATCACGTATTGGTCCCAACCGCTGGCCATGCGGCGATACCAGACGAGCGAGGGCGGTTTCTGGCGGAAGCCGAGGATGAAGTCGCTGATGCCGTCGTTGTCGAAATCGCCAGCCAAGGCTCCAGTCTGCATGGTGGAGCCACCAGGCGGCGCCGGCAGATCGCCTTTTTTGCTCGAAAGGTTCTGCCACTTGGCGTCGTCGGCCAAGGCCGTCAAGCCGCACCAGAGCAGACCCAGAAGGACGGCGATGGAAACGGTTCGATGACCCACGCCTATTAGTGGGATCGTGATCCCCCTTTGGGTTTGCATGGAGAAGGAGTCTTGGCTTTGGCTTTTCACAGATCTTCAGCTCGGAGGTTGTTTTTACCGTTGGCCGGCAGGGACGACGAGTCGTGAACTGCGTCGGCCCTCGGCTCAGCGGTTTTTCGCCATGGCTTGATCCATATTATCGATCGGGATTTTGCCCTGTGCTGTCCATCCGCCGTCCACGTAGAAAACCTGGCCGGTCATGTAGCTGGATTCCTCCGACGCCAGGAACACGGCTGGACCGACCATCTCTTCCGGGAGTGCCGTCCGGTTCATGGGTACCATGCTGCCCCAATTGCGATCGTAATCGGGGTCATCCCGCAGATTCCGGTCCACCTGCGTCGGACCGGGCGCGAACGTGTTCACACGAATCTTGTATGGTGCCAATTCCACCGCCAGTTGCTTGGTCAGGCCGTGGATGCCGGCCTTGCTGGTGGCGTAGGCCACCAAGTTCTTGACGCCCAGCGCTGCGCAGTTGGTTGAGACATTGACGACGGCGCCGCCCCCGGTCTCCCGCATCCACTTCGCCGCCTCCAGTGAACAGAAGAATGTCCCCTTCAAATTGGTGTCGATGACCCAATCCCACTTCTCTTCGGTCACCTCGAACAACGAGGTCCAGTCCGTGATGCCGGCGTTGTTCACGAGCACATCCAGGCGGTTGTGCTCACGGCGGGCGAATTCGAACATCTTCTGGATCTGTCCTACGCGTCCAATATCCGCCTGCACGGCCATTGCCAGTCGGCCCATGGCGCGAATTTCTTCCACCACGCCGAGTGCGCCTTGCCCGTCAGAATTATAGTTGACAATGAGGTCGGCACCTTCCCTGGCCATTCCCAAAGCCAGTGCTTTTCCGATGCCTTTGCTGGCGCCGGTTACGAGGATGGTTTTGTTTTTCAGTCTCATGATTTTGGGTTCGTCGGCAGGTCCTGCTCTCATTCAAGATAGCCCTTGGCTGGCATCAACCTGTGGCGGGCCAAAGCTTCGCCGGTGGCGCGAATCACTTCCACGGGCAAACTTCGGCCCGAGTGGAGCCGCGGCGGCGGGACTTGGGATGCGCTGGGGCCGTGGGCATGGAAATGATCCACGGCCTTTCCTGCGTTGGCAAACTGATTGCCATCGGGAATTCCTCGGACCAATCGAGACATCTCTTTGATGAAACCCGTCAGTCTTTCTGACATCTCCTTCGCTTCGGTCAAGCGTCCTGTGCTGAGGTTTTCACTGATTTGGTGGAGTTGTCGCCCGAAACAATTGGCGGTGCTCAGCAGGAGGCCGTGATAGACGCCTCCGCCAGTCTTCAGCCATTGGGCATAGTTGCCCTCCGCGCCCCGCACGAGAAAGAGGCCGTCAAAATCGTGGCCCGTCTTTGCCACGTCATCCGCGCCACTGCTGTCCTTGAACAAAATGAAATTCCCGAAGCGGCGGGCGAGCGACGCCACCAGTTCCGGCCTCATCACGTTTTCTGTCACCTGCGGTATCTGATACATGGCCGTGGGCAGGCCGAGGCTTAGCACGTCCGACAAGGCTGCATCCATCTCCAGTTGCGTCACGAGTCGTCCCCGCGGAGGGCACACGGCAAAACCGCAAACGCGCGTTTGCACGAGGCATTCTTCGACCGCTTCGGCCTCCGCACGGTCCTGAAGAAAGCCCCTGGTCTCGGCGATGACCCGCCGCGCATCGGCCGCAACGGGCCGCAGCGCACCAATCAGCAGCCGGAGTTTGAGTCTCTGCACCTCTCCCAGGACAAGTTCCACCAGTTCCCGAGCCTCCGATGCAGACAATTCCCAACCGTCCCCGGTGGAACCAGGCACTAGGAGACCTTTCACCCAAGGCGACATGAACTCCAATTGAGCCGCGACGCGCTGCCGGTCAATCGCCCCCTCAGCATCATAATGAGTCAGCGGTGGGCACCACAGACCGGGCACACCTTCGGGAAACAAGTCCGCTAACAACCGTTTGCGGCGGGTGGCTGGTGATTCGCTGGCAGTCATGGAGGATCGGAAGATTTCCGAGAGAGATGGTTTCGTTGCACCGGCTGGCGAACGGAGAGCACCGCACAACCCGCCCACAACCGAGACGGCCCGTTCGAGCGGGCAGGACGCAGACAGGAGGTTTCCTGTCAGCCTGTTTGCTGAGTCGGTCCCTCGCCTCTTCCGTTCCCTTGCGGTGCTCTTCATGGTTTCAGCAAAACCTTGAGCGCTTCCTTCTGCTCGCAGAGATCGAAACCCTTCTTCCACTCCGCGAGCGATAACTTGTGCGTAATGAGGTTGCCCAAACTCACGTTGCCTTGGGCAAGAATTCTCAGCATGCGGTTCCACGTCTCAGCGGTGTAACCGACCGAACCGTTCAGGCACAGTTGCTTGAAGGCAATCCGGTCAAAGAGCACGGTCACATCCTCGCCGAAATGCCCGACCTGCGTGTAGCGGCCTAATGGCCGCACCGCGTCGAGGCACGCGCCCGCAGATGCCGCCACCCCGGCGCATTCGAACGCCACATCCACGCCGAGTCCGTCGGTGTGTTCCTTGACCGCGGACAGTATGTCTTCCCGGGTCACGTCCACGACCTCCGCCGCGCCAAGGCGTTTGGCCATTTCAAGGCGCAATGCGTCTGACGCCGCACCGGCCACGATTGTCTTGATCCCGTTCGCCACAAGTAGTTTCAGACACAGCAACCCGATGGGGCCGGGTCCGGAGATGAGCGCCACGTCGCCGAGGCGCAGATCGGTGATGTCGCACACCGCATGCACTGCTGCTGCGAACGGTTCGCACACCGCGCCTTCGTCGTCTGGAACATGGTCGGGCAGCTTGAACAGTTGGTCCGCTCGCGCCACTGCGTAACGGGCGAACGCACCGTTGACGCCGTGGCCCATGCCGCGCCGCTCCGGGCAAAACATGAACTCGCCTTTGCGACAATAAACGCATTGACCACACGTAACAGTTGAAGCCCCCAGCACGGCGAAGCGTCCGCCGACTGGCACGTTGCGGACGCTCTTGCCCACTTCGACCACGCGGCCGCAGAACTCGTGGCCGAGAATGACCGGCGGGAAGTTGCGGAACGTGTCTTTGAACACATGCAGGTCGGTGCCGCAAATGCCGCACCAGGCAACTTCGATCATGACCTGGTTGTCCGCCGGCTTCGGTTCAGGCACGTCGCGAATCTCGACGTGGCCAACCCCCGATTGAAGTTTCACAAGTGCTTTCATAACGCTAATCAGTGTCTTTGAGGATAGCGAGTGCCTTCTCCACAATGTTCTTTGCGCGCAGTCCGTGCAAGTTCAACAACTCCTCGGCCGTGCCCGATTCGCCGAAAATGTCGTTCACCCCGACCCTCAAGACGCACGTGGGGCAGCCTTCCGCAAGAAACCCCGCCACGGCCTCTCCCAAGCCACCGAGGATCGAATGCTCCTCTGCGGTCACAATGCCCCGCGTCTGGCTGGCGGCTTGGAGCAAGACCTCCGTGTCAAGGGGCTTCACCGTCGGCATGTGAATCACTCTTGCGGAATGGCCCTTTTCCTTGAGCGCGTCCGCCGCTTTGAGGCCCTCGCTGACCATGATGCCCGTGGTGATAATGGTGACATCGCGACCGTCGCGCAGCACCTTGGCTTTGCCGATGGTGAAAGCGCCGTGGATTTCTTCGACAACGGGATACGCCTCCCGACCGAAGCGCAGATAGACCGGACCTTTGAACTTGGCCGCGGCTTTCGTGGCCTGCTTGGCCTCCTCGTAATCTCCGGGAACCAGCACGGTCATGCTCGGAAACGAGCGGGCAATCGCGATGTCTTCGTTCGCCTGGTGTGACGCCCCGTCACCGCCGGTGGAACTGCCGCAATGGGTCGCGGCCACCTTCACGTTGGCCTTGGGATACGCGATGGAGTTGCGGAGTTGATCGCCCGCCCGGCACGTCGCGAACACGCCGAAAGTCGTGGCAAACGGAATAAAGCCCTCCAGGGCGAGTCCTGCGGCTACCGACAAGAGGTTTTGTTCCTGAATGCCGCAATTGAAAAACCGGTCCGGAAACGCCTTCTGGAAATCACAAGTTTTCGTGGCCATGGCGACATCGGTGTCGAGCACGACCAGGTTTGGATACTCCCGGGCGAGCTCGATGAGCGCGTCCACATAACCCTGACGCGTCTGCTTAAACTGCATCATGCAACTCCTTCATGGCGCATTCATATTCAACCGGGTTGGGCGGCCCACTGTGCCATTCGGCGCGATTCTCCATGAAGGAGACGCCTTTGCCCTTGACGGTGTTGGCAAGGATCATGATCGGCTTCCCTTCGCAGGCTTTCGCCTGCTGGACGGTTTTGATGATTTGAGAAATGTCATGCCCATCGATCTCGAACGTGTTCCAGCCGAACGCCCGCCATTTTGCCCCCAACGGATCGAGCGGCATGACTTCCTCGGTGTTGCCGTCGGTTTGCAGGCGGTTTCGATCAACAAACGCAATGACGTTCTCCAGCGCGTATTTGTGACCGAACATGGCCGCCTCCCAGATTTGCCCCTCCTGCATCTCGCCGTCCCCGCACAGGACGTAGTAGTAATGAGAATGGCCGCGCAGCTTGGCTCCGAGCGCCATGCCCAGGGCCGTGGACAAGCCCAGCCCCAGCGTCCCGGTGGAGGCTTCAACGCCGGGCGTCTTGGGCTGGTACGGGTGGCCCTGCAGGTGCGAGCCAGGACGGCGAAAGCACGCCAAGTCCTCTTTGGGGAAATATCCGCAGTCGGCCAGCACCGCATAAAGGACCGGCGTGCAGTGGCCTTTGGACAGGATGAAGCGGTCCCGCTCGCGCCACTGCGGATGCTTCGGATCGTGCCGCATGATCCCGTAGTAGAGCGCCACGAGCAACTCGGTGGCGCTCAGGCTGCCGCCGATGTGGCCGGAGTTTGCGTGAAAGACCATCGTCACAATGTCGCGGCGTATTGCCTGTGCCTTGTGATTGAGGTGGGCCAGTTTATCAGGCAAGATCACGCCTGCCGATAGTGGCGTTGCCAGTTCTGTTGTTGTCGTTGTCATAGTTGCTAACTCCCGGGCGCACGTCTCATCTCTTCCCGCGTTAACGAACAGATGACCGTCTGTAACAGTGATTTCTTCATCCGACGCACTATTCAATTCAGGAAAACTCGACTACAAGATTATCGGCTCTCGGCATCACTTGTAGGCGGCGTTGCCAAATGGTCATTATCAGTTTAATCGGCTTTTGCATTCTCATGTCCCAGCCTTTCTGTTGCACAAGAAAGCATGACGCCAAAGCCTTCTCGGGTATTTAGCTGCTTTGGAAAATTGTTTCGCAGATACGGAAACTGTCAGAATGAGACCACGCAATGCCAGAGATACGTGCAGCCCTGGGAATCAATATGGGCACCTCCGAAAACTGCTTTTCGGAGTTGGGTTGAGGGTGGCGGTTCGGTTTGCGGTGTGGCTGGATTCATGGTGGCTCCTTCGGTCGGTGTTTTCCTGACGGTTAATCTTCCGTTGTTGATGGGTTGTCGGTCGTTTCTGGTTTTAATCTTCGCTTTTCAGACGCGCGTACGTGGACATGTGATCGCTTCGGCCGCGTCTCGTGAAGCGCCAATTCTCGTCTATGGCTTGGCTTGCTTCGATCGGTTCTCCAGGTAAATGAACGGCGATGCTTTGTCCCAGCCCTTGACGATAATGTCTGGGTCGCCGTCACGGTCGACGTCTCCGGCGCACAGGTCATGGGGGAAATCGCCGGGAAACGTGAGGAGCACGTGCTCGGTGAACACCGGTTTCTTGCCAGGCCCTGCCGTGTTTTCGAAAAGCAAGACATTCTTGGAAAGCGAAGGGTCGGCGAGCGGCCCGACCGCGGTCAGTACATCCAGGTCGCCGTCGTTGTCGTAGTCGAACACCTTCAGCGTGTGGTAGTCTTCCGTGAACCCCTCCTTGATTATATGCCTGGTGAAGTTCCCATGTCCGTCATTTTCCAGCCAGGCGATCTTCACAACGCCCTTGGTGTCGCACTCCGATTGGACAACGTCGATGTCGCCGTCGCCGTCCATGTCGCGGCAGACGGTCTTCACGCCAACGTTGTAGGTGCCCTCTACGCCCACGAGCTTGTTCCAATGCGGCTTCCAGACGAGGCCCTTGCCATCGACATTCTCGAACCACCCCAGGGCAACGGCCACGTCGATGTCGCCATCGCCGTCGAGATCGGCCGCGGCTTCGGAGTGGGTGGACGCATGAAACTTGCTATACCCCTCGGGTGCCTTGCCAATATAGTGCTCGGTCCATGGCTGGGTTGGGTCGGCGGGGGCTTTGTACCAACAGACGCGGCCCTGGTTCGCGCTCGTGCTGAGGATATCGAGTTTCCCGTCGCGATTGATGTCCACGGCCTGGTGGTCGTGACAGGCCGAATCGGAAGTCTTGACGTTGTACATTTTCCAGGATGCGCCTTTGCCCCCGTTGAGGAAGAGGAACGGGCCGCTGATCAGGTCCATGGCTCCGTCGTTGTTCACATCAATCGCAGCGACGCCGCCGTAGACATCGTCGATGGCCGGACCGTTCGTGATCAAGTGCTTCACCCAGGTGTCAGGATCCCGGTATTCATACCAGAATAGATTCGGTTGCCCGTGGACATTGCCCACGGTCCAGTCCAGGTCGCCGTCGCCGTCGAGATCGGCCAAGACCACTTGGTGCACTGAGGTAAGCCAGGTGGGATGCCGATCAATCCAGTGGGAGACGAAGGGCGGCAAGGCGGCTGGAGGAGAAGCCTGGGCGCTGGCCTTTGTGGGTGCGGCGACCGCGAGGAGCAAGGCTGCCGCCACCGGGATGAGGCAGGCCCAGCGGGAAGCGATGATGGGAGTCGCGAGATCGGCGCGGTTGCCGTGGGTCCTTGACACGACTCTGCTCTTGGGATGGAACATTGTTGGGGAACCTCCGATAACCGCTTTTCGGAGTTGGGTTGATGGTGATAGTTCGGTTTTCGGTGTGGCTGGATTCATGGTGGCTCCTTCGGTTTACGTTTTCCTGACGGTTAATCTTCCGTGGCTGATGGGTTGCCGGTTGTTGCTGGCTTTGATCGTCATTTTCATGACGGCTGCCACTGGCGGTCACTTGCTTTCACCTTGCCAAACTCCTTATCTCATCGTCGCTCAACGCGCGACCATAGGCACGGACGTTTTTCATCGTCCCGGAGAAATAGTCCACCTCGCCGAAACCGATCTTCAGCGGCTCGTCGTTGGAGAGGTTGTAGTCCTTCGGATCGAACGGCGACGATTCCGTTGTCAGCTTGCCGTTCACATACAGCTTCAGCCGTCCGCCTTGCCTCACCGCCGCAATGTGGTTCCAGCCTGAACCCAGATCGCGGTCGAACGACACGCACTTGCCCGCCTCCATGCAGAAGACCTTGCCGCGAACATCGCACGGCGCGTCCCGCACCGAACCCGTGCAACTGCCGGTGCTGGCAAAGAGCTTGCCAGCGTAAACCGTCAGGCTGGTTACTCGCGTCCACTCGTTGATGCCTTTCCGTGAAGCGCCGTCCACAGGTTCCGGTTTCCAGCCCGGCGGCGAGAAGAACCGTTTGCGGGAAGTCCACTCGGCCGGCCCGTCATAACGGCAGACTTCGGCCCGGGGGATCGAGCCAGCGTAGAACTTGCCATTGTAGACAGTCAGAGCGTTCACCTCGGTGCCGTCTTCGCCCGCACGGCCGCAGGATTCCCAATCTTCCCCACCGCGATATCGCGCGATCTTGGCGTCCGGCCAGGTCCCGACATGGAGCTTCCCTTGGTAAACTTCCAAGGAATGCACTTGGGTGCAGCCCACCGGGTTCCCCGCGAACTGCCATTGCTTGCCGTCGAAAGAGAAAACGTTGCCGGGAAAGCCGACAAACAGCTTGCCATCGTGCAGGCCCATCGCGTGGGGAAAACACGATCTTGGCCCCTCTTTTGGAAACTGCTTCGAGACTTGCCATTCCCGGCCTCCTTCATAAACAAAAACACCCGGGCTCTCGTTGCCGCCGCCGACGTAGAGTTTGCCTCGAAAAGAAGCCATGCAGGTCAGGCGTCGATTGGTGCTGGGCTGGCCGCAGTCTCTCCACGTGGTGCCGCCCTCGTAGCAGTAAACGCGGCCGGGATCGTATTCTCCGGTGAGAACGCGGGTCCAGTCATACGTGCCTGTCGCGACGTAGAGCTTCCCCTTGTGGACGGTCATCGCAAACGCGCCCGTCGTCTTCAGATTGCCAACCCGTCCGCAATCAGCCCACTTGCCGCCGCCCTCGTAGCGGAAGACGTGACACCACTTCTCCTCCGTCGCTGCGTCCGTGATTCCGGCGTAGAGATGGCCATCATAGACGGTCAGCGAGTTGTTGACGTAGTTGCTCGTTTCTTCCGGCCGGCCACAATCTTCCCAGTCGCTGACTTTGTCGTCGTCGATTCCGAAATACACGTGCTTGTCGTCGCCCTGCGAGTTATAGCCGCCGGCAGTCGACTTGATGCTGATGTTGAATCCTTTTCTGCCCGTGGGCGCGTATTTGCTCAGGACATCGCCCACGACGTCGTCCACGTCCTTTTCGGTGTGAACCCACGCGCACAGCGAGAAATCGCGAGTGCCGAAGTTGAGCGACGGGCTGTTGGGCACCTCAATGTAACTGTCCCGGCCGTTGAACTGGCCCGTGCGCAAGTCCACGCCGTGATTGCGACCGTGGTTCCCGTTGCCGGAGTGATCGTCGCAATCGCCCTCCAGCGTCCAGTGGCCCGCGAGGCCTGAATCTGCCGCTGGGCGGGTTTTGTTTCCCTGCGCGTGCGCCGCAGCGGCCGCGATGCCCCAGGACACGACACAGACAACGCATAGGTATTCATGCAGCCTGATGGTTAGTGGTCGGTTCTTGGACTCGGTGTTCATAAGGGAACCTCCGGAAACTGCTTTTCGGAGTTGGGTTGAAGTGTGTTTCATGGTTCTTGGGAGACTCCGATCACCCGCGGTTCTTTGAATTCCGGCGCGACGACCGGGCGATGCCGGGGCACCATCGACCGGAAGTCGCCGAGGTTGTAGGGCCCGACGTAGGGCTGGTTCAGATCGACTTCGGTGACGGCGACGGTGCCCCACTTCCCGGCCCTGGCGATCGGTTTGCCGGAGTGATCGAAGACGGCCGAGAGCATCCAATCGTCTTTCGCGTCCATGTAGGTGCTGCTGACGAGGTAAACGTGGTTTTCGCACGCGCGGGCCTGGGCCAGCAATTGATTGCAGCCCCACACCGGCCAGGCGATCACCTCCGCCCCGCGGTTCGACAACTCGCGGGCGACTTCGGGGAAGAAACCATCGTAGCAAACCATGAGGCCGACTTTGCCGAACTTCGTGTCGAACACCGGATAGTCCCTGCCTGGCGCGATGCCGTCCTCGACCTCACCGTGCGGCAGGCACACTTTGCGATACTTGCCGATCAACCTGCCATCCGCGCCGAGAAGAACGGCCGTATTGTACACGAGGTGCCCGTCCCGTTCATACAGGCTCAGCACAATGTGCAGGTTGTGTTTCCGGGCGAGTTCCCCGAAGTATCCGGTTGTCGGTCCTGGAATGGCTTCGGCCGTTTCGTGCGCCTTCTGCTTCACGCCCACCGAGGGGACCGTTTCGCCCAGCACGACGAGATCGGCTTTCTGCTTGCCGGCCTCGGCGATCAGCGGCGCGAACTCCTCGCAGTTGGAACGCGGCGATTTGCCGGTCGGCTTGTAGTGAATCGCGGCCAGCCGCACCTTGCGGCCCGGCGGCGGCTCGGTCTTCGCGAATTCAACCTCGCTCCACTCCACGCGGCCCTTGGGCGCCCACTGCAAGTGCAATTCGACGACCGCTTGCGCGGCCCTGCTTGGAGCGCGATAGACGCCGCTGACGGTGGTCCAGCCCTGCCGGTCCGTCGCGCCATCAACCGGATGCTCCGGTTCGACCGACGGAATGCGCCTCGTCTCCTTGTCCCAGCTAACGGGAACATCCGCCGGCACCGTTTTCCCCGCCTGGTCCTGCCAGATGACTCGCACCAGAGTGGAGCGTCGTGGCACGGCGACGTCGAATGTCTTACGAACCGCATGAAAGCGATAGAACTCGCCGCCGGTCACCGGGAACGACTTCTGAAACCACCCGTCCAGTCCATCGCGTTGGTCGTGCGTGACGACGAAGCTGCCAGCCTGTTTCGGCCCGCCCTTTGGTTCGTAGGAGAACGCCGGGTGAATCTCGTCGCGCGGCGAAACCGTGGTCCAGCCGGGTGGGAAGGAACCGGGCGGCTCGGCGGAAAAGCACAGCCCCGCCAACGCGACAATGGCGAACGGATACTTCAGGGAACCTCCGGAAACTGCTTTTCGGAGTTGGGTTGATGGTGGCGGTTCGGTTTTCGGTGTGGCTGGATTTACGGCGGTTCCTTCCGTTTGTGTTCTCAGCTTTTCCAAACTGTTCACCGAGTTTCCGGAGGCGCCCATATCTTCCCAAGGGATGCAGACGCCGGGTCTTCGTTTCAGTTTCGGCTTGGGTCCAGGTTCATTGCTCATAGCACAGTTTGAGGGCCACGAATGGCCGGATGGGAATCCGATCCGGCTTTTCGTTGCGCATCGCCGTCACGTAGCGTTTGAGTCGCTCTTGGTAGCGTTGTTCGATTTTATCAGGCATGTGCGTCGTGGTTTCAGATTCAGCGGCATCGTTGTGCCGGCAAAAGCGCCTTGCAGAAATGCAACGCCGACTGCAAGGCCCGCCCCAACCTGAATTCGCTTTTGAAGTTTCATCGCGTGTTCTTGCTCATTCTATCTGGATTGAGGTGCTCCGCATGCTCGCCCGCGCACGCTGCCGCTTCCGCTAATCCGTCCGATACTGAATTAAGGCCATGATGCCCGGCCAGTTGACCTCCATGCCATGCACCATTTTCCCGTTGTATTTCGGCGTCAGGCCGGTGCTGAGGAGGTTCTCCCCCGGCACCAGGGCACGGACATCCGGCAGCGTGACCCGATGCGCGAAATATTGATAGCGTGGCCCCTCCTGGCTGAAGACCTTCGTGCCGTTGAGGTGAATGCCGTTCATGTAGCCGGGACTCCAACTCGACCAGACGAGCTGGATAGCGACGGCTTTGCTGAGGTCGCCAGCAACCCGAAACTTCTCCTGCTTTTCGCCCGCGCGCGTTACCCACTGCTTCGGAATGTCATAGGGCATGCAAAGCTCCACCGCAAGGCCAGGGCGCTTGAATTTCAGGCCGGTGACAGCCTCGGTGAAGTAGATCAGCCCGCTGTCGTCGGTGATTCGCGCGGCGAGTTGAAACGCCTGCGGCTGATCCGGCACCCAGGAAGTGTCCCAAGTCATCCGGAACGGCTGCTTGGCCACCGTGCCGATGTGATTCGTGAGGTCGCCGCGAAAGTAGTGATAATGCCATTGGCGGTACTCGCCGTCGCCTTCAAAGTTGACATCCTCATAAAGCCCGAGGAAGTCCACCTGCCGAATGCGCCCGTTGGGACTGCTGGCCGTGGCGCCCAATTCCACAGTGCGGCCCAACTCGCTGCCGGGTTGCGGTGCGACCAGCCGACCCGTGGGATGTTTCTTTCGGGTGAGGTCATAATAGATGCGGAAATGAACCCCGTAGATGAGGTTTTGCGGCCATTTCCAAGGATGCTCGGGGCTGACTCGCAGGCGAAACTCGTTGCCTCGACCCTGTTTCAAATGCGCCAACGAAATGGGCACCACGGGGTAGATGTGATGCTGATAGTCCCACGGCGGAGAGGGGATTTTAGCCGCTTCCAGAACTTCGACCCAGTCGTGACCGTTGACCTGGATGGCCAACCCGCGTGTGCCATCGTGGCAGAGA
>CAYIIH010000124.1:0-11423 GCA_964363225.1 uncultured Verrucomicrobiota bacterium
ACATATTTGTAATTCCTTCAAAGAAAGCAGTAATAGTCAGATTGGGGCGTACAAGAGACGAAGTGAAAATAAAAGGAGTGCCACGTGATGTTTACAGATACCTCAAAATGGGGACGAATATTATTGATTGATCATCAACGCAAAACGAAATTCTGGCCCAGATAAACCCGTCTTACCACCTCATCATCGGCCAATTCCTGAGCAGTACCCGCTTTCAGGATTTTACCCTCGAACAGCAAATAGGCACGATCGGTAATGTGAAGAGTCTCATGCACATTATGATCTGTTATCAGTACGCCGATATTTTTGTCAATCAGTTTTTGAACGATATGTTGTATGTCTTCAACTGCAATAGGATCTACACCGGCAAAAGGTTCGTCTAACAAAATAAAACAGGGATCAACTGCTAATGCTCTGGCAATTTCTGTCCGTCTTCTTTCTCCGCCTGAAAGCACATTGCCCATATTGTTGCGAACTTTCTGTAATCCAAATTCCTCAATTAATTGCTCAAGTTTTTCCTTTTGTTCTGTTTTCGTAAGCTTAGTCATTTCAAGGATCGCTAAAATATTTTCTTCCACGGTCGGGCTCTACTCCGTCGAGCGGTGGCATCCCGTCCGCCCAGAAGTCACGGCTCGACGGAGTCTCGCCCTACCATCTCTTGGTTGCGGCGTTGCCGCGTTGCGATCTATGCGTTCTTTTGTGGTTAAACTGCCTTTTCTAGGATTATCCGAACTTGCCGCTGCTCCGCTGGGTCGGGCTGGCCAATTTGGCGGGAGCGGCGGTCATCACGGTTCTGGCCGCGCGGCAAGGGAAGTTGAAGTAGGAATCATTCGCGCCACCATAACCGGCCAGCCCAGATCATCAGGGTGGCCAGGTTGACATAAACGGCGGCCAGAACGTCGTCGATGGTCACCCCCCATCCTCCTGGCAAGGCCTGGCTCTGCCGCACGGGCCACGGCTTAACGACATCAAAAAGGCGAAAGGCCGCGAAAATTCCCAGCGTCAAATACCACGTGTCCGGGCGTAGAAAAAAACCTGCCCCGGGCCAATCGCTTCCTTGGCACTGTCGAATCAGTATCCAGCTCGCGAAACAAATGGGCAAGGCCGCAATCTCGTCCAGCACCACTGAAGCGGGGTCCGTCCGCTGCAAAATTTTTTCCGCTTGGCCGCAAATCCAAACCGAAAGGGCCAGCCCCGCCGCCAGGCCGATCAGGTAAAACCGGACATTTCCTGCGGCCAGCAGCAGGAAAAACCAAAGCAGTCCCGCCAACGAACCCGCCGTGCCGGGGGCAAACGGGATTCGTCCCACGCCGAAACCTTGAGCCAGCCAAAGCCGAAAATCGAATTTCATCTTTCCGATCACCTGGTTCGCGTCTGAGCTGGCATCCCGCAAAATCTCTTGCGGAGACCTGCCTGCAACGCCGGCCATAGTTCAACCTGGAAAAAGCAGATGCAACCACGAAAGACACGAAAGACACGAAATGGGAAATACTTGGAACCAGCGGATCATTCACCCGGCAGGTGAGAAAGAGCCTTTGCCTAAGCTGTTCTGTTTTCGTGTGTTTCGTGTATTTCGTGGTTTAAACTCAGGATTTAAGGTTCAAACTTCGCTGAGGTACAGCGGGCGATTGCGCCAAAGGTAAAGGCTGCCGGAAACCAAGGTCAGCGCCACGGCCACCCATTTGGAGAGCTCGGTAAACCCGACCACCCACGGAGAGCCAAACAGGTTAAATCCAAAAATCAGCGGGCCAACCGGCCCCCATTGCGGGTAGCTGGCCAGCACCAGCACGGAGATGATGGCCGCGATCTGGGAGATGGTCTTGTGCTTCCCATAGCCCTCGGCAGCCAGCACCACGTTTTTGGACGCCGCCAGCAGACGCAATCCGGTGATGACGAGTTCGCGGGCCACAATAATGACCACCATCCAGGCCGGCATTTCCCCCCGGCCGACAAAGGCGATAAAGGCCGAGCAGGTCAGAATCTTGTCGGCCAGCGGGTCCATCAGCACACCGAAGTTGGTGATCAAGTTCCGGCGCCGGGCGATCGCGCCGTCCACCCAGTCCGTCACTCCCGCCACCACGAAAAGCGCCAGTGCCACTGTCTCGTTGAACGGAAACTCCGAAAAAAGGGCTGCCAGGAAGGCCAGCGTGAGAACGAACCGGGAGACCGTCAGTTTATTGGGTAAATTCATGCGATTTCGCAGCCTCGAATCTCGAGTTCCCAATTGAAACCATTTTGGCCCGCTCCAGGCAATGCGAAACTCGTTTCCACTCGTTTTCACGAGGTTTTGCCGCCGCCCAAACCAAAGGTCCCTCAGCCTGGCTCGGCTATCAAGTCATAGTCGGTGTGGCCGATGATCTTGACCCAGGCGAATTCTCCGGGCGGCTGCCGGCCCCGAATGTAAACGCGCCCATCAATGTCGGGTGCATCCGCTTCGCCGCGCGCCAGCAAATAACGGCCTCGCAACCGGTCGCGGTGTTCGTCTTCACTGCGAATCAATCCGTGCTCCCAGGAACTGACTTTGGCGTCTTGCAGTTCCCGGGCGCTGGCTTCCTTCTCCACCAACACCTTGATCCGCCGTCCCACGAAGGATCCGGAAATCTGCCGGGCCACTTTGAGCTGCTCCTGCATGGCCAGGTCGCGGCGGCGTTTCCGGATGCGGTCCGGCACCGGTCTCGACATCGTGGCCGAGCGCGTGCCCGCCTCCTGCGAGTAGGTAAAGACTCCCAGGCGCTCAAATTTCGTCTCCCGAATAAAATCCAAAAGCGCCTGAAAATAGGGCTCGGTCTCGCCGGGAAAACCGACAATAAACGTCGTGCGCACGGCCAGGCCGGGAATTCCAGCCCGGATCTTGGCGATCAAATCAATGAGGTGCTGCTGCGAAGTTTCGCGCCGCATCCGTTCCAGCATGACCGGATGGATGTGTTGCAGCGGAATGTCAATGTAACGCGCCACTTTGGGGCAGTCCGCAATCGTTTGAATCAACTCGTTGGTCCAATGCGCCGGATGCGTGTAAAGGAGGCGAATCCAGAATTCCCCTCGCAGGCGGTTCAAAGCCCGCACCAATGAGCACAAGGTGGGCGCGTCGGCGGGCAACGCCTTGGCCGCCGCCGCGAATTTTTCAGGCGCAGCAATCGATCCCTGCCGCGCCGGCCGCAAATCCAGCCCGTAATAAGTGGAGTCTTGGGAGATCAGATTCAGTTCCTTGACCCCTTGCGCGATCAAGCGCCGCGCTTCTTCCACAACGTCCGTTTGCGCCCGGCTGCGATGCGAGCCGCGCAGGCGCGGAATGATGCAAAAGCTGCAAGGATGATTGCAGCCCTCGGCAATTTTGAGGTAGGCAAAATGTTTTGGGGTCAGTCGAAAACGGGGCGTGGCGTAATCCGGAATGTAGCGAGGACGCGGGTTGACGTTAACAATGGGAGGGTCCAAGGCTGCAGGTTGAAGTGCGACCGGAGCGGCGCCGGCCGCAATCTTCGGGCCGGCAAACGGGCTGCGCCCTTGAGAATCATTCTGCCGGTCATGCTCCGATGGTGGCTGGCTTTTCCCCAATTCGGAAAGGCGGCCGACGATCTGGGATTTGGGGATCGGCCTGTCCGCAGCCATCCTCGCGGAGCTGGCAAGGATTTCGGATGGTGGGCTTCCGGCCACTCGCGCGGCGCGGCGGGCCAGGGCTTGATGAACGATTTGCGGCGCTTGCGCCACCTGGTCGATGCCCATGAACGCATCCACTTCCGGCAAGAGCCCGGGCAACTCCTCGCGGAACCGCTGGGGCAGACAGCCGGACACGATCAAGCTCTGGCCCCGGTTTTTCGCCTCGCGCAAGGCAGCCGATTCCAGAATCGTATCGACGCTCTCCTCCTGGGCTGAATCGATGAAAGAGCAGGTGTTGACGATGACGACCTCGGCACGGGCGGCGTCGTTCGTGATCTCGAAGCCACCTTTGATCAAAGCCCCGAGCATGATCTCCGCATCGACCAGATTTTTGGCGCAGCCGAGAGAAATCAAGCCCACGCGCACCGGGCGTTGTGATGTCTTGTCCATGTTCGTTAAAGGGCGAGAACTTACGGCCGAACCATCTGAAAGGTGCCATAGTCATACTTGGAACGGTAAGTGGAAGAATAATTGGTCGCAGTGGCAGTTCCTTCGTATTGGTACTTGCCGCCGGCTAAACGTCCAAGGTCGGCCTCACCGCGGAATCTGAACAGGCCATTATGCTCTTCCACGGCCAGCGACGCGGTGTAGCCGAAGCTGAAAATCTTTTGGTATTTGGCATGGAAACGGGCCTGGTACTGTCCGCGGTCAAGCCGGCTCACCAGACACCGCAAGCGGCCATGATGTCCGTTGACGCCGCTCACCCAGGAGCCTTGCCAGCGTCCCTCAATGCCGGCGGCCGGCCCGGGTGTTGCGGCGGCTTTTCTCCAGTCGCGGTGAAAACTGGTGCAACCGCTCAGGCCGATGATGACAACGGCTGCCACGAGGACATTCCTAAGAGCCTGTCTGAAAATTGAAAGGGGACCCCTTTGAATCTTCAGACAGGCTCTGACGGTCCTCGTGGGCGCGTGCTCTCCGCCAGCGATGACCGTGGCCGGGACATGTCCCCGGTTTGCCTTGGCGCCCGGGTCGCAGGCCGGCGCCGTGCCTGTTGATTCCAGGGACGGCTTGGAAGTCGTCCCTCGCCGATTTGTTTTCAGGACAGAGGGCGCTGGCTGCATGGTTCGCGAATGACGGTTGTCATGTCTATGGCCAATCCGGATGATTTGAGCCCGTTCATGAAACTGAGTTTGTTCCTGCAAGGCAAGCCGGAAGGCGGCAGCCGGAAGGCGGCGCCTCTTGGCTTGCAGGTCCTGAGAGTGCGGGGCCGATCGAGGGACGACCCAATCCAGCCTGAAAGGCTGGCGTCCACCAGCCCAGGGCCAGCGAGCATCGCGAGTGCTGGGTTGACGCCGGGGTGGAAACGCGCTCTGTCAGGGCGCGTGCGTTCGAACGACCGCTCTTGCAGAGCGGTTGGCGTGCGGGCCTTTGAACCCAGCAACGGCGCTGCGTTTCCCCTGGGCTGGTCCACCACCGGCCCTTCAGGCCGGCCCATCCGGCTGTCAAAAACCAACTCGGCCCCGATCACCTTGAGCCTTGCATCGTTGCGCGCTTGGCTCCATACTCCGCGGCAATCAAAACCAGAAAGAATTATGTTGCTCGATTCTGTTCTCGAAGATTTTCCTCAGGAAATCACGTTAAAGGACAATTTCACCTGTGTGGTGCGCCCCCTGGAGCCGGCGGATGAACAAGCTTTGCACGAATTCTTTCTCGCGGTGCCGGATCGCGAGCGGATGTTCATCAAACACCGCGTCAACGATCCGGCTGTCATCCATGATTGGTGCCAGAATATCGATCTGGGGCGCAACCTGCCGCTGCTGGCGTTTTCAGGCAGTCAGATCATCGGCTCCGGAACGCTGCATCAGCAGTTGGGAGGCTGGAAGCGCCACATCGGACGGGTCAGTGTCCTGGTGCATCCGCAATTTCGCGGCCGCGGTCTGGCCCGGGCCTTGGTGACGAACGCCGTGGAGATCTCGCGCCGCGTCAGCCTGGAGAAGGTGGAGGCTGAATTCATTGGCGAGCAGGAAGCGGCCATCAAAGTGTTTGCTCTCCTGGGCTTCAGCGTTCTGCTGCGCCTGCCGGACTACGTCAAAGATATGCAGGCTATCTCGCATGATTATGTCCTCATGGGGCTTGATCTCAAGACCGACGAGGAGTACGCCGGGATGGGGTGATACCGCCTCCAGCACGAGTGCCGAGGTGAAGCGAGGGATCCGTCTGCCATCCTTTCTATCCCGGCACGGCATCGTCCGCCTGACATGACACCGGAAAGCTGCCCCAACTGCGGCGCCGAAGTTCCTTCTGGCGCGACGGCGTGCCCCGAATGCGGGTCCAGCGCGGAGACGGGCTGGTCAGAGTCGGCGGATGCGGATCGGCTGGGTCTTCCCGACGAGTCGTTCAATTACGAGGAGTTCATCGAAAGTGAATTCGGCGCCCGGCCATCGAAGCGGTCCAAGGCGAAACGATTTTGGCGAGGCGTTGCGGTGGTGATGCTCACCGCGATGGTGATCGGCCTCTGCTACTCGCTGCTGAAATGAGGGTTGCTGCGGCCAACCGCTGGTTCCGCTTGGAAAAAGTCCTGCTCTTAAGAAGCACGGATGGAGTCAGGACAAGCGGCGGGAAGGGGCCAAAAACTTGATTTCGCTGCAGAGCCACCCGTTTTCGAAGGGTGATCGACTCACCCGGGGACGTATGAGGCTTGGCCCAGCGGTGCAGGCTGAATATCTAAACCGGCACCGCCTTCACGTTGTTGTTTTCTCGAAGTTTCTTTTCGAGATATCCGTCGCCGTCTCGCAACTGCCGCCGCAGACCCTGCCTGGGGATTACGCCAGTTCCACTTCCATCTTCTCCCCTTCCTTCATCACTGTTTCTTCACCGAGTTGGATTTCCGTTTTGCCGTCCTTCACCACCAGCGCCGCAGGCACTGGTATCCCTGCCACCGTCACCGTCACCTTGGCCGGCCGGAATTCCGGTTGGAGGGCCAGGGAGACCGTCCGCAACCGCAGCAAGCCCCACCGGACATGAATTTCGGATTTCGGATTTCGGATTTCGGATTTCTGGGAATAGGTGCCCCATCCCTCCGCCGTGGTGAACGCGCACCGGAAATCCCCCGGCGTCAAACGCGGCGCGAAGCCCAGGCGCCCCTTTGGTCCGTGATGCTCGTAGCCGCACGCCGCCAGGAACACGCCATAACTGGCCATCGAACGCGCATAGTGGTCGCCGCACTCGACCTCGTTCCACGGATTGCGCCGCGCGGCGTGATACCGGTCATGCACGGCCCGCGTGATGGCGAGACCCTCCAGCAGCATCCCTTCCCAAATCGCATGGCCGGCGGCCTGGTATTCGAAGCCGTTCATGCACTCGTTGAAATAGCCGGCCGCCCAATTGGGGCCTTGGCCGGCCGCTTTCGTATAGTCCCAGTCGGCGCGCGGGAAGGTGCACATGAGCAGCCCGGCCTCGCCCGGCATCGCATACCAGCGGCCCGGTTTGTGGGCGTTGCGGTAGGGGCCGACGTCGGGCGCAAAATTGTAGCGCCATAAAGAGCGCAAGGCGCTCCTTACCTTGTCCGGTTCCAGGATATGGCCCAAACCAACCTGCCAGGCCCAACTATCCCCGAACACCTGGTCAATCTCGCAGCCGGTGCCGGAATTGATCGCCTCGAGATGCGCCGTATCGACGCGATTGAAAAAGTATTCGCCGTTGAACAGCCTCTCCCCGACAGTGCGGCGGCCTTTTTCAAAGATTTCCCGGCATGTGCTGGCGAACCCGGCCTCGCCCGCCTCGCGCGCCATTTCCTCGCCCGCGCGCACCGCGGCCAGATACAGCCCGCTGAGCCAGGCGACTTCGCCCCACCAATCGGCGTCGAGCGTGTTGTGCTGCGGGCCATCGATGATGCCATCGGCGCCGGCGTCTTTGCCCATGAGGAATTCCAGCGACTTCTTCACCCGCGGCCAGATGCGGCGGAGGAAAGCGTCATCGGCGCTCATCTGGTGTTCGCGCCAAGTGCGCAGGATGGAGCCGGACTGGCCGTCCACGGCCCAGTGGTCGTTATGCTCGGCGCGGAAGCGGATGCGGCCCGTATCCGGCTCGAAACCGACGCCGTAGTCCACCCTCTCACGCAGGCTGCGCTCCAGCGGCGGGAACAGGCGGGCCAGCGCGTGGGCGTAGTGCCAGACGTGCGTGCAGGTGCCGGCGCAGCAGCCGACGCCTTCCCAGGCGTAGAAGCGGCCGTTGCCGAACCAGTAGCAGGTGTTGGTGGCGAGAATTGAAGTGTTGAGAAAGGTGCGGTCGAGGAACCAGTAAGGCAGCGTCGAGTCATACCAGGTGTCGTGCCAGAGGCGCGTCTGCGTAGCGAGGCGGTCGAAGTGCTGGGCGACGTAATCGGCCACGGCCAGCGCGCCGGCGAACTTCTTGCCATACCAGCGCCCCTCGTAATTTCCCAGGCCGCCGAGCTGGATGTTCGGGAAGTGCCACGTGACCACGAAGGTGACGGTGGCGGATTGGCCGGGAGCCAATGCGAGCGCGCGAGTGAGCGAACCGGTGAGTGAATGAGTGAAGGGCTTGGAAGCGGGCGCGTCGGAGCCGGCGGTGGCTGGCGAGAAGAGCCCGGACGGGACGTGGGATTCGGGCAGAGAAGTGCAGGCTAAATCCGAAGGAAGGCCGAAATCCGAAGGCCGATTTTCTTTCGGGGCGCCCGCGGTTCGGTTTCGGGCTTCGGGTTTCGGATTTCCTTCGGATTTCGGATTTCGGATTTCGGATTTGAGCAACGCGATTCCCATCGTGCCAAAATCAGGCTGCTCGGCCAGCGGCACGAGCGGCGAGCGCCGGTCGTCGCTGAAGACGATGTCATCGATGCCGATGTTGCCCCAGGAGCCTTTCTCGTTATCGACGATCTGGAGCTTGGCCAACTGGCCGGACCACGGGCGCACGTCGAAGCTGCGCGGTTCCATTCGATTGTCGTTCTTGCCGGTGGCGGAAAGCACGGTCTTGCCGTTCACGAGCAGATTGACGCAAGTCTTGCCTTTGTGGCTGCCGCCGCCGATGAGGAAGGTGATGTAATCCCGCTCGAGGACGAACGCCCTGCTCGTCAGCGTGCCCGTTGCTGAATCTCTGGCGCCGACCTCGTGGCCCGGCGCCGACGCGTGCGAGTTGACCGTTCGCTTGCCCTTTGCCTCCACCTTGCCCTGGTAATCCGGCATCTTGTCCTGCTCGACCGGTCCTTTTCCGAACGCCTCGCCGGTCGTGGTCCAGCCTTCGTAAGTCTCCTTCTCGAAATCGTCGAACACGATGTCAGGCCGCTTCGTCTCGCGCGGTTTCTCCGGCGCGGCCTCGGCGCTGCACTCCAGGAACGTGAAGCCGGATACCGCCGCCGGCTGATCGCCCGCCGCCAGGCTACGGCGGACAATACGATTGCGCCGCACCCCCATGCTGGATGGCGCGGAGTGCAGGCAGACCGCGTTCTCCAGCCCGCCCGCCAGTTCCGCCTCGACCTTCTCGGCGCTGTGGTTCTTGACTGTGAACCGCAGCACCGTGGCCGGCAGCGCCGAGTCTTCGGTGTTAAGCGGGATGAAGGGCGAAAACGCTTCGAGCGCGACGCCGACCGGCGATTCGGGATCGCGATACTCGACGAAACCGATGGGATACTCGCCGTTGAATGTGACTTCGCTCCAGCCCGAGTGATCCAGCGCCCGGACTTGTGACTTTCCGCCGGCCGACACCCTCAGCGCGAAGCCTTGGCTCAGCGGTGACGCCGGCTTGGGCGGATGGGCGTAATGTGCATCGTTCGTGCCGGTGACTTGGTTGAAAATGTCCCAATGCCAGAGCTTCCCATCGCCGCCCAGGTAGAGCTGTCCGGCGCAAATCCCGCCGACGGGCATGCCGATCTTTTCCGATTCCGGCCAGCGATAGACCGTGCGTGTGCCACGCTCGAAGAGCGACTTGACCCAGTCGGGATGCAGCTTCTTGTCGGCCGGCACGAGCTTCTCGAAGTCTTCCTTCGTAAACGGCCCGGCCATCACCGGCAGTTTCGAGAGCGCGAGGCCAGTGGCGGCGAAGCTGGCGAACTTGAAGAAGTCGCGGCGGGCGATAGCACGGGCTGGAAAGTTGCAGCCACACGCGGCAGAACCACAGTATGCTGCCGCGACGGATGCTGGTTGGATGAGTTCTTTCATGCGGTGTGTTGGAAGGGGTTGGCCAAAGGTCTTAGTCACTTCTGGAACGCTTTCTTGACGTCATTCAAGCCGACGCCGAGGGCGGCGCGCGCCATGGCTTCAAGCTGTTTCTCACTGCCTTGCAGGTGCAGGGTCTGATGCGTGTGCGTGGCGGACGCGCCCGCCTGGAGGGCGAGGGCTGGCGAAGAACTCTCCAGTTCGTAGAACTTGCCCAGTTGCTTCGCGCCGGGCTGCGCCGGGCCGTCGTTGTAACTGTTGGCCACGTCGCCGTTGAACGGATCATCTTGCAGCTTCCAGAGCGAGTTGACGTAATCGGTAATCCCTGGCGCCAGCGTGAATTGCACCAGAGTGAGGGTGCGGCCGGCGGCGTCGTAACTGCCCAGCATGGGCTTGGCGCGGCGCGGCGGCACGCCAATCTTGCTCCGGCAGTTCGCGTCGGCGCGGAAGAAAAGCGTGCCGTCCTGCACCATCAGCCGGTCGGAAGGCACTTTGCCGAAGTACGTGTCGTTCACGATCGTACCGCGCTCGGATTCCGGGCCTTTCTCGAACGGAATCACGACGGTGGTTTCGGGCGAGGCCTTGAGCATGCCCAGAATCCAGATCGAGAGCAGGCCGGTTTCTTTCTTCCACGGCTGCCGGCCGGTGTTCTTCACGGAGTTCACCGACTCGAAACCGACGGACTTTACACCCGAGGGGAGTTTGAGACCGAGCTTGGCCAGCGCGTCGGCGGCGTTCACCAGGCGGACTTCGCGGTTCACTTCGAGGTCAAAACGCGTGCCGGAGTAATTCGTGAGCTGAAGGTGGCGGCGACAATGGACACGGTCGGCGCTCTGGCTCACGACCTCGAACGGTTCGGTATCGATGACCGCCGGGGTGAACCAGTGTTCCAGATCGAACGGGACGCCTTGGGCGAAGAAGATGGAGAACTGCCCGCCCTCAGGGCCGAGCCAGAAGCGGTCTTCGCCGCCGAAGACGTTGATGTGCGGCTGGACTTGGCCGGAGGCGATGAGTTCGCGGTTCACCCAGCCGAAACTCGCGCCTTTGGCGCCGCGGGCGGTGCTGGTCATGACACGGCCTTGCCAGGCGGGGACGACTGCGACCTGCGCCTGGCCGGATTTGTCCGAGAGCACCACCGTCTCGGTGTGGCGGCGCAGGAATGTGATGTCGTCGCCGAAGGTGGCGGCGGCCTTGGTTTCGATGGCCCTCAGGGTGGTCAGGGCAGTTAGGGCGGTCAATGCGAGTGCAATGCGTTTCATAGTGGTTGCTTTCATAGGGCGGACGCGGCGGCTCTGTTGTCGCGGAAGTGCGTGATGCAATCCGGTCCTTGGATGTCGGCCAGCACGAGGGTGCCGCCGGGTTCGAGGAAACGCCAGTCCTCGTTGCGGCCGGTCGGGTCCGCCGAGGTGATGCGGTGCGACGCGAAATCGCGCAACGTCGGCAGGTTCTTCAAGAATAAATCCTGGCCTGCCGAGAAGGCGGTTGCCGCGAGCAGAGCAAACAAACCGGCCGATGATTTCATGAGCGGCAGTCTGCCCGTGCCCGTCTGAGGAAACAAGGCTGTAAAGACTTCGGAGAAACCATCGGCAACTCCAGATTCCACAACGGGAGAGCCGGCGCCGACTGCTCGTGGCCGCGTTCGTGAGAGCGCGAGTGACTGGC
>CAYIIH010000124.1:11523-20883 GCA_964363225.1 uncultured Verrucomicrobiota bacterium
CCGATCACTTGTTCAAAACCGAGTTGGCTCGCCGGGTGATCTCCCTGGAAAGGCCGGCGGCTTTAACCGCCTGGGCGAGCTCTTTGGCCGCCGCTTTATCCGTCGAAAGGAGCAACTCCGCCAGGGCCACTCCGGCGAGTCCCGCCTCGGCCTGGAACTTGGCATCGCTCAACATCGGCTTGATGACGGCGGCAGCTTTGGCGTCCGGCACCGTGGCCAGCGCGGACAGCACGAGTTTCTTTTCTTCATCGCGCCGCGCCGCGCCCATCGCTGCCAGGGCGGCGTCAAGCCGGGTTTGGGCAGGCACATTTTCGGCCGACTTCACCAGGCGGACGATTCCCTGAATGGCGAGGATGCAGGATGTGGGTTCTGTTTTCGGGTTGGCAGCGATGTCTAGCAGCGTTTTCGTGGCGGCGTAGTCGGGCCAATTGCCCAGGGCACGGACGGCGTTTTGCTGAATCTCGGCGTTGCTGCTGGCCGCGAGCCTGGAAACCGCCGCCAGCGCTTCGTTCCCGCCCAGCACACTGAGCACGTCGAGCAGCGATCCCAGCGCTTGGTCATCGGTCGCGCCCAGCGTGAGCAGTCTCCTGGCTGCCGCCGGCTTGTCTTTGACCCTGTTCGCGATGGCCTCGAGCGCGGCGAAGGCTTCCGAGGATTTCAACTGGAGAGCCAGTTTGGCCAGCGTGTCGAATTCGTTTTCCGTTCCCATCTGGCGCAGGGCGGCCAAGGCGGCTTTTTGCACGGTGGCATCCGGCTCGCCGGCGTATTTCAACATCGCTGGCAGTGCCGTCGCATGCTTGCGGGCGGCCAGGGCGTTGATGGCAGCGGCGCGCGCAGCGGCCTCGCTGCTGGCCGCGGCCTGCTCGAGCGCCGCCACAGCGCCGGCGCCGGAGATTCTTGCCAGCGCACCTTCTGCCACGGCCTTGTCTGGTCGCGCGTCGCTCGCGGCCACCTTGAGCAGAACGGGCACGCCGGCCGCGCTGCCCATTCGACCCAAAGCTTCCATGGCTGCCAGGCGGACGCGTTCGTCGCTGTCGGCGGCGGCTTCGATCACCTGTTTTTCCGCCGAGGGCTCGAGCACTTGCATGACGAGGGCTTTGGCCGCGGGGGCCAGCTTTGGCAGCAGCGCAGCCAGTGTTGGCGAAACTTCCTTGCCTGCGCTGGCGGCAGCCAGGATGGCGGCATTTTGCAGCTTGGGTTCGTTGCCGGCGAGCGCTTCGCCAATGAGCGTGGCCGCTCCGCCGGGATCGGCTTTGGCCAGTCCGGCCAAAGCGGCGGCGCGCGCCGAGGCCGTGTTGCCCGGCGCATAAGTCTTCCGGTAAACCGCCTTGGCGGCGGTGGCATCACCTCGAGCCAGCAACCGGTTCGCGGCCTCAATGAGGGCTTCATTGATGGCGGCGTTTTGGCTGGCGGCCCCGAGTGCGTCCACCGCCGCCGGGTTCGCTATCATGCCGAGAGCTTGCGCGGCGGCGCCAGCCGTGGCCGTGTTGCTGAGATGCCGCGCAATGAGGCTGACAGCCTCCCCGTCTGCCCGCTGGCCCAGCGCGTTGATCAGCCCGATTTTCCTGGCCGTGTCGCTCTCTTTTTCGAGCGCCGCTCTCAGGCTCGCGGATGCGGCCGGGGCGGAGTTTTTCTCGAGGGCGCGGCGGGCGCACTCGCGCAGTTCGGCGTCGTCGCCGTTCATGATGCTGGTCAAGGCTGCGACGGCTTCGCCGGCGCCCATGTATTCGAGTTGGCGCACCATCCAGACGCGGGCGGGCTGCGGAATCAACGGATCGGCTGCGTTGGCGGCGAGGATTTTCCCGAGCGCGGCACGGTCGGCTTCACGGCCGGGTTGGGACGAGTGGGAGGCGAGGTCCTGCAATTCCATCTGCGCGCCGTAGCGGTCTTCGACCTTGGGATTGGCCAGCTTGGGAATGAGGTCGTTGACAGCCTGCTCGTAGCCGGCGGCGTAGCCGGCCAATGTCAGGCTGACTAAAGCGAGGAAGAAAAGAAGTCGTTTCATGTTCATGGGAATCAGAATTCTAAGTTGGCACCAGTTTCACGCATCACTCATGACGCACGTCAGATGTAGGTGTAAGGCGCGCGGCGCGGGCGGTCCATCCAGCGGCTGGCGTAAGCGTCGCCGAGGATTTCTTCCTTGGCCGGGTCCCACTTGAGGGGGCGTTTGAGCCGTTCGGCGATGCCGCTGAGGTGGCAGATGGTGGCGGTGCGATGGCCGATTTCGGCGGGGCAAATCGGTTGTTGGCGGGTTTTGATGCACTGAATCCAATTATCCTCGTGATGGCGCGACTCGTAGAGATGAATGTCGCCGGGGCCGAGCGGCTGGTCTTTCAATTCCGTCGGCGTGGTTTCCAGCCGGTCGCCGCGGCTGACCAACACTTCGCCCTGGGTGCCGATGAATTGGATCATCTGCCCGTCTTTTGTCGGGTGGTTGCGCAAGACTTTGGTGCCGTCGGCGTAAATGTGGGTCTGGTATTCGGCGCCGTCGTAGCCTTTGGGAATGAACTCGACCGGCCCGGAATCGTCCATGCCGAGGGCCCATTGGATGATGTCAAAATGATGCGCGCCCCAATCGCCGTTCTTGCGCGAGCCATAATCCCAAAAGCGCCGCCAGCCGCCGCCGTAGTCGCCTTTGACGCGCTGTTCGTTGTACGGATACCAGGGAGTCGGGCCGAGCCAGCGATCGTAGTCAAAGCCGTCCGGGATCGGTTGTTCGGGCAGAGTGGCGGGCGGCGGAAACTCGCCGAGTTGCGTATAAATGGTGTGGACCTTGCCGATCCAGCTGTTGCGCACGATTTCACAGGCCTTGCGGAAAGCGCGCTCGGAACGTTGTTGCGAGCCGACTTGCAGGATGGCGCCATATTGTTTGGCCACATTGCTCATGATCCGGCCCTCTCGGATGGTCAGCGTCATCGGTTTTTGGACATAAACGTCCTTGCCGCTGCGCATGGCGGCGACGGAGATCGGAGTATGCCAATGGTCGGGCGTCACGACGACCACGGCGTCGATGTCGGCGCGCTCGATGATGCGTTCGTACTCCAGGTAAGCGTCGCAGCCTTTGTACGCGCCGCTGGAGGTTTTTTGGGCGTAAGCTTTTTCGACGGCCGCCTTGGCCCGCTCCCGCTTGGTGCGATCGACATCGCAAACGGCGAGCACCTGCACATCGGCGCGGCTGCCCATGTGCCCTTGGTGGCCGCCCATCATCAGACCCATGCCGATGAGACCCATGCTGATGCGGTTGCTGGGCGCGTTCTGCCCGATCACGGAGGACGGAATAAGGGCGGGGAAGGCGAGGGCTGCGCCGGCCACGGTCGCGTTCTTCAGAAAGTTCCGGCGATTGGTGAGAAGGTGATGTTTCATGGCTGTTTTGTGTGGTGTTTTCGGCAATTCGACAAGACAAAACCATTTTGTCGCTCATGATTTTGTCAGTTATTCATAGGGATCGTCCTCATATACTGCCAGATCGCGTCGAATTGCTTCCGCGCATTCCCATCGAAGTGCGTGGTGAGGCCCGTCAATCCTTCATCGTTGACGAACTTCGGCATCATCGTGCCCGGAAGCAACCGCTGCGGGTCCAGAAGGTAGCGGTCAAAATAGTCCTTGCGCAGACGGTCGGGCACGTGGGCGAAGTTGATGGTGGAGGTGTCCGCTCCGGCCAAGGCCGGCTGCGCTCCCACAGCGTGGCAATCGACACAAGCCAGCGCCCCCTTTTGGATCAGCGCCTGTCCGACATTGGCCAGCTCGTGATTGACCGGTCCCGGCTCAGGTGACACCGAGTCGAGGCCGTGATCCAGAGCCAAGCCGTGCGCCAGGCCGCGCGCGTAAGCGGGAAACGCCGGCATCCGGGCTTCGAGCTTGGGACGCGGTTTGTAAGAGAGTTTGCCCAGGAACAATTGTTCCATCCATTCCGGGCGCAGCTTCTCGCCCGTGAAGATCAGCGGCGGGCGTGAGCGATGGATGGTCCTGTCCTGCGTCTCGTCGTCGTCGAAAGGATTCACCGGCTTCGGTTTCTTGCTCGCCTCCAGCGCCTCGAGGGCAAACCAAAAGTCTTTTTCATTCTCGCGCTGGTGGCAGGCCGTGCAGCGCAAGGCCGCGATCTGGCGATTGGCAAACTCGGTCCAAGTGTCCTGCCGGAGCGACGCGATGTCGTGCTCCAGCAAGTGTTGCAGCGCTTCACGTTGTTCGTAATCGAACCTGAAATCGGCGGCGTGGCCGCGTTGGGACGGCTCGCGAGCCAGGCAGCCGGAACGCCATTCCGTTCCAGCCAAACTGTCGAGGTTACGTGCAACGGGAGCGGCGGCATTCCTGCCGCCGAGCCGTGGGGATTCCTTTCCCGCCACGGTCTCGAGGCCGGCCGCCATTTCCGCCGGGCTGACGCCGGTGATCCGATGGCAATTGACGCAGCCGAGTGACACCACCAACTCTCGCCCCTGTTGGGAGTCGCCACCAACCGGCAGACCGGCCTCCGCGCCCACCGGATCACTGCGCGAAATCAAGTAAGCCGCAAGCGATTCGGCTTCGCCGGCGCTGAGCTGAAAATCGGGCATGCGTGTCCAGGCGTAATATTTGCCCGGCGCGCGCAGAAACTCGATCAGCGCGACCGGTTGCCACTTCGCTTGGACGTGGCCCAGTGGACGCCGCGTATCACCTGCCAGCTTTTCGTCGCCCGGCAGCGAGTGGCAAGCAACACAGCCGAGCTTGGCGAAAAGGGCCTCGCCGGCTTGGATGCGGTCGGCAATCAGGAGTGACGCCGGCGAGAAACTTGGTTCTGTTCCTGGGACTGTCGAGTTCGCTTTTTGTTCGGAAATCAGCGTGGCCAGATAAGCCGCGATGTCGCGGGCTTGCGTCTGCACCTCTGCCTCAGAACCCGTCAGGCAGGCCGGCATCGTCGCATCAGGCAGCAGAGCCGCCGGCTGCTCGAGCCAGCGCGCGATCCAGCTTGGATTGAAGCGGCGGCCGCAGTTGTCGAGCACCGGAGCCTCCGCCGCCAGTTCCGGCATGGCATTCGCGAAGGGCACGGAAGGGATGTGGCATTGGGCGCAATGTCGCGTGACGAAAAGCTGGCGTCCGAGCCGCCGCGTCTCGCCTTTGCGCAATTCTGGGTCACCAGCATCATGCACCAAAGCCGTGGGCGGCACCGCTTCCATGGGCAGTTTTGCGTTCGACCAGAACAACCGGAAGGCCGCCTCGCCGGACGGCGGACTCTCATAGGCGACTTCGATGCGATTGAGCCCGCCTCTGAGTTGGAGAAGACGAGGAGCAACACCCTTGCCACCGCCGGCGTCACGAGCATCCAACCCGCCGAAGGGCGTAGCGTTGCCGCCAGCGGAGATAGCCAGTTCACCATTCACCCGCACCGTCACCTTGCCGCGGCCGGTGGCGTGAAAGGCGTAAGAATCGCTCAGGTCGAGCTTGATGAATCCGCGCCACGTCGAGACGAACGGGCCGGGCGGCAGGAACGGCGTGGGCGGCGAACCTGCCGGAACATTCAGCGCCAGCAACCGTGACCGGCGCGTGTCCGCAGCGCCGCCAGTCGCGGCGGCTCGGGAGACGAACGTCTGCGCGAGGCCGGAAGCCTCGTTCTTCAACTCGAATTGAACCTGTCGGACAGTGGCCACGGCTTGTTCGCCCAGCCATTCTTCGCCGCTTCGGTTGCCCAGCGCATGAATCGTGTTATGCACGAAAGTTCTAATCGGCGCGCCATCCGCCGTCTTCAGGTTCATCTGGATGTGCATTTGCATGACCGGGCAGATGCCAGGCAGTCTGAGAAACACGGTCCGCTCGTCCCGTGCCAGATGGGCCGAGGCCACCTTCAGCCGGTCGCGGCCTTGGCTGCCGTCGAGCTTGAAATCCGGCGAACCATAATTCTCTGTCCACCGATAATTCCACATCTCGACGCTGTAGTTGCCGGTGTCCATCGCGCTAGAAGGATCGAGCGGATCGGTGAACGTAAGGACGACGCCGTTGGTCGCCACGTGCAACTCGTTCGGCAGTCGCAACGACAGGCCGGTGTAGCGTACGCGATAGAAGCCGCCGGCTTGCGTCTTGTTGCCCGCCCAGCCAAACAGGCCGCACACATAAAATTGGCCGTCGCGCGGATGGAACCGGCCGCGCATGATGCCGGTGTCGAATTCAACGGGCAACGGCGTGACGCCGCCTTGCCTCACGCCGTTCACGGTTTCCTGCAGCACGAGGAAGATGCGCCCCACACCGTATGATAGGCTGAGCAACCGGTCTTGGAGCGGCCCCCAGCGGTCGGACGTGACCCAAGCCATGGTGCTGGGCGAACGGTCCACCTTGGGGTTCAGCCAGCAGAGCGGCGGCTCGTACTGCGTCGGCTTGCCTTCGGGGAACCACGACCACGTATTGCCGTAAAAGCCGCCGCGCTTGATGAGGTTCAGCCGGTTGGCGGGCATCCAGTAGCCTTCCTGGTCCGTGCTGAAAAACTCGCCGGCAGGGCTGACGGTCAGACCGTTGGGCGCGCGGAATCCTTTGGCGATGATTTCGCTGCGGGCGCCGTCCTTCGATACCTTTATCAACGTGCCGTGTTGCGGGTGCAGCGCGTCGCGGGCGTGGCGCGCGCCTTTCATGTAGTAAAAACTGCCGGCGGCGTCGGTTTGCAGGTCCAGGGCGAACTCGTGGAAATGCTCGGTGTTCAGCGTGTCGTTGTTGAAGTTCTCGTGCCAGTCGGCCTCGCCATCCTCGTTCAAGTCGTGCAAGCGCGTAATCTGGTCCCGGCCCAGCACGTAAACCCGGTCCTCGACGATCTTCAAGCCGAGCGGTTGGTACAAGCCGGTGGCGAAGCGCCGCCAACTGAGGCTTTCGAGTTTTCCATCCATGCCGGAGACAATCCACACGTCGCCGTTCCAGGTGCAGAGGGCGGCGCGGGTGCCGTCCTGGAAAAAGTCGAAGCCTCCGAAACGCATCCAGGAATTCCACGGATTATCGTCGGGCCACGTAATCGTATCAATGGCGTAAGGGCCGGCGTCCGGACCAAGCCGGCCGCGGGTGGAGATGGTTTGCGGCCAGCGCGGCGGGCCGCCTTGCGTCAGCGGCTGCAAATCCATCGCCGGCGTGGCCTGCCTGGCCAATTGCGCAAAGCGCGGCAGCGCCTCCTCCGCGACGCGGGCGAGCAGCACTTTGAATCGCACGGGCGTCGCTGCTGCCGGAAGGTGGAGGCGCACGTGGCCGTCCGCAGTCGTGATCCATTTCGCGCCGGCCGGCGCGCCGACCACGCCGGCGGCCACGATGCCGGTGTCGGCTGCCGGACCCGCCAGCGTCCGGAGTTCCATCTCGTTCAACTTGCGGCCGTAAAGGCGGAGGTCGTCAACCTGGCCTTGGAAAAACGATGTCTGCGGAAAATTGGGCGAGGTGTAACCGACGCGAACCGCGTGGCCTCGAGTGGGATTCTTCGGCTTGAGAACGCCGCTGCCTTCGCGCACGCCATTGACGTAGAGCGTCACCATGCCGTCCTGATGCGACCAAGTCATGGCCACATGCTGCCAACGTCCGTTCGCCACGCTGCGCTGCGCCGCCACGGCACCAACCCAGCCGATATCGAACGTGAGTTTGCCGCCGCGAATAAAAAGCGTCTTGCCATCGGGAATCCACGGTCCTTCGGGCGCGGTCTGAGAAAGGATCGTCCCGTCGTGCCGGGTGTTGATCCAGACGGCAAAGGCCAAGTCGCTCCTGGTGAAGTCCACGTCCTCAGCCCGGTCGAGTTGGCCGTAGCCGTTGCCGCTCAGTTCCAGGGCGCGACCGGTGTGCCCCGGCACCCAGCGGTGATTGTGCAGCCTGATCGTCCGCTGGCTTGGTGATTGATCCAGCGCTGTCTCACCCTGCGCCTGGTCGAAATCCCATTGAGCCAGCAGCCCCTGCTGAACCGGCCGCGCCGGGTCGGCGGAGGATGCCGGCGCGGCAGGAACGCGAAGGTCTCCTTGCGCTGGACTCTTGGCGGGCAGGCGTCCGCGCTCCGGTGCCAGCAACGCGACCGCGTGGCCGGCTGCGGCATCGGCGGGCGCAATGGCCAGCGTGTCGAGCGAAACCACCTGGCCTGAGCGGCCGCTTTCGAATGCGATTTGCAGCGCCAGATCGCGGTCGGACTTCCCGAGGTTGATGGTGCGCGAGAAAGCCGTCAGCCCCGCGCCCTTTTCCAGGCCGGGCATTTCCAGCACCTCCGTCTGGCCCACCGTGTAGGCGAGCACGACTTTTTGGCCGTGGAGAAACAGCCCCTTCCAATGCGCCCAATCGCGCGGCAACGGGCCGTAGATGAATTCACGCGGGTCTTTGAAGCTTCCTTGATTCGCCCAACCGGGAAGGCCGGCGTTGCCGAAGACCTGCTCGCCGTCAATGTGCGGATAAGCCCAATGCTCGCCGTCGAAGACAACACCTTTGAGCGCCACAAAATCGCCGGTCCAGCCGGCAGAATAACGCAGCAGATCGGTATCGAACACGACCGCTTCGTTTTGTTGGCCGCCGAATGCCTCCGCCAACCGGATGGCAATGCCTTTGAAGGCGATGTTGGTGGCCGGCTGGGGCGCTTCAATCGATGCGCTCAGGAACGGGCCGTACTCCATGTCGGCCCACTTTTGGCCGGTCTGGACGCGCGGCTTGGGCGCTGCCAACGCCGCCGGACCCGAGCCGAGCTTTTCCAATGTGCTGTCCGCGGAGTGTGCAATGAACGCCGGCGCAATCAGCGCCAGCATCAGCAGGAGGCAGGCGAGGGCCGCGCTGGAGATTCCCCAAGCCGCAGAAGTCGCACGCGAATGGCGCGCGGACGACGGCGTCTGCAGCCACCTTGATGGTAGGGCGAGACCCCGTCGAGTCCTGACTGTCCGGCCAAAGCGATTCCACCCCTCGACGGCGTTCTGACCGGCAAAGCCTTGAGTTCGACCCGGCCACGTTGGACTACAATCCGTTAAAAACCTCGTGGGTCTCGTTGATTCTTCAGGAGCGCGGACGGCCTTGTCCGTGCGAAGGGACGGACTGGCCATCAGCGCGCGGACAAGGCTGTCCGCGCTCCTTTGAGTGGGGCTTCGCCGCGTTGGGGAATATCGACCCTCAGGCCTGGCAAGACCTCGCCTCATAGTTGAAGTGAGCAGTTTGATGAGAGGAGCTTGCCAGTCTGAACTGAAAACTCAATTCTCTTATCGTGGCGGACTCCGTTCGCCGTTCCCGACACCTGCAAACTCGCAGGTTGCGCCCCGGCCTGCAGCGCAACGGTAAAATTGGGGTCACATCTCAACATTCAACATTCCAGCCAACATTGTCGCTGGGGACCAAGCTCAAATGTCAAATGTTGAATGTTGAGATGTGACCCCAATTCTTTCCAAACTGGCAATAGAGTTTGGCAAGCGG
>CAYIIH010000125.1:0-20627 GCA_964363225.1 uncultured Verrucomicrobiota bacterium
CGCAGAAACTTTGTAACAAACTTCCGACTTTTCCTCTGTAACAAGTGGAAGGCGTTCGTGTGAACGATCCTTCCGTCGGTGAACCAAAACAAAGCCAGACGCCATGCGTCTGAAACAAAGAAAAGAAACGTATGAAAAGTCTAACTGGGTTAGTGCAACGGTCGTTCTCCTCTTGGGGAACCAAACTCGCCTCGGTGGCGTTAATCATCACGGTCGCGGCGGGCGTCTCAACAGCCTTCGCCCAGACGCCGCCGGTGCTCAACCTTCAACTGTATGCCGGGCTGACCGTCACGGGTGCGGTTGGAACCGTTTATTCGATTGAATACGTCACGGACCTTGCGCAAACGAACTCCTGGCGCTGTCTGGAGTTTCTGCAACTGCCCGCCAGCCCCTATTTGTGGGCCGACAAGTCGGCCCCCGCGACGGGTCGGCGGTTTTACCGGGCGGTGGTGTTCCCCGCTCCGACCAACATGGTGTTTATCCCACCGGGGACGTTCCGGATGGGCAGCCCGACGAACGAGGTGGACCGGTATGACGATGAGGGTCCACAGACGGCGGTGACGATCAGTCGGGGTTTCTGGATGGGGAAGTATGAGGTGACCCAAGGGGAATATCTGGCGGTGATGGGCAGCAATCCGAGCTGGTTTAGCACAAACCACGGATGTGCGGAGGATCTCAGCCGGCCCGTGGAGATGGTGACTTGGGACGATGCCACGAATTACTGTGCAAAGCTCACGCAGCGGGAGCGGGCGGCGGGGCGGATACCTACGGACAGTGTGTATCGGCTGCCGACCGAGGCACAGTGGGAGTACGCGTGTCGGGCGTGGACTTCTACGCGGTTCAGTTATGGAGACGATCTGGGCTATACCAACCTGACGAACTACGCGTGGTATCTGAACAACAGCGGTGACATGACGCATCCGGTGGGGCAGAAGTTGCCCAGCCCTTGGGGATTGTACGACATGCATGGGAATGTCTGGGAGTGGTGCCAGGACTGGTATGGCGACTATGCCAGCGCGATTGCCCTTGACCCGCAGGGGCCTGCTACGGGCTCGTGCCGCGTCCACCGCGGCGGCAGTTGGGCTTTCCGAACCGACCGCTCCGGGAACTGCCGGTCGGCGGACCGCGGCTGCGAATGGCCGGGCATAGGGGGCAGCCCCGTCGGTTTCCGGGTTGTGCTCGCCCAGCAAACCGGGGTCGCGAGTGGGGGTCTGGAACTTCAGTGGCACGGCGGCTCGCCACCGTTCCGGCTTCAGCGTTGCGCGGACCTGGCCACTGGCTCGTGGCAATCGGACGAGCTGAACTTTGCGACCAACGCAACGACAGTGTCCTCGGCCCCACAGCAGTGCTTTCGCGTCTTGCAGTTGGGTCAATGAGGGCCACACCGATCCAATGAAACCAGCAGCGCTCCCGTGAAAGCTCGATGGCCATTCCCCGCCACGGGAATCGTTCCAGTCCGGCGCCGAGGCAGTGACCGTCAGACCAGCCGTTACCCGGCGCGGTGAACGTGGCATTTTTCGACGGCCACGGTGAACTCGTGAAGCTGGACCGCCTCTGGCAACTCTACCGGCACGTCGATAACGAGCCGCCCTCCCAGCGGCCCGGCTTGCCGTGAAGTACTCACCACAGCGGCCGGCCAATTGACCATCGATGACCTGAGTTCCCTGACGTCGCCTTTGCTGATCGAAGTGAAAACCGGCGCTGCAAGTGGAGAGCGGTGATTGGCGGTTGGTGATTAGTGATACGCACGGCGTGGGTGAAAGACTGGCGTTTGCCCAATGCCCAATTACCTATTACCAGTCATCCTCACCATAATCTTGCAACAAAACGATCTCGCCAGGTGTCGGTCTAATATGTATGACATGACCTGGCCAGCCAGCGGCCTGCGCAGGCCGGTTGGCGCTCGAAACATGAGAATGACAAGCGAATATTTTGCTCCGGCAGACTGGCGACGCCGGGTGGGAGCCTTCACTCTGATCGAACTGCTCGTGGTGATCGGCATCATTGGAATACTCGCTTCGATGCTGATGCCGGCGCTGGTCCGTGCCAAAGGCAAAGCGAACCAGACGAAATGCTTGAATCATATCCGGCAGCTCGGTTTGGCGCTCACCATGTATGCCGACGATTACAACGGCGAGTATCCGGCGCGCCGCCAACCTCCCAACGCCTGGCCGCACAAGCTGAAGCCGTACTTCCTGAATTGGGAGATTCTCACCTGTCCGAGCGACAGCTTTGGCGTCGTGGGATTATTCGCCAACGATCTGAACCCGAAGCGCAGTTTCCTGATCAACGGCTTCAACGATTACTTCCTCCAGACCCTCAGCAAGAAGGAGTATCAACTGCACAAGCGCTGGCTATGGCCTCACGGCATGAAAGCGTCGAACATCCCGCGGCCGTCCGAAACGATCGTTCTTGGCGAGAAACGGAAAAACTCGTTCCACGTGCACATGGACCTCGACCAGGGAAAAACCGGCAACGAGAATGAGGAAATCGATTATCGGCGGCACAACAAGGGGTCCAACTTCGCCATTTCTGACGGGAGCGTGCGCCTCATACCCTACCCGCAGGCGGTCTATCCGGAAAACCTGTGGGCGACGCGCGAGGAATTCCGCCATCCGGTGGCCCCTCCACCACCTAAGTGAGCGCTCGCCCGCGCCCGAGTGGCGATTGATGGACGTTGTCAGCAGAGGACTGGGGCCAAAATCCGAGGTCCGAAGTCCGAAATCCGAAGGAAACCCGAATCTCGAAAACCCGAATGAACCCCCGAGCAGCACCGACCGACGCAAGTTCGAGCAACTTCAGGTGTGCTGCGATGCTGCAAAAGGGCTTTCGGGCCTTCGCTCTTCGGATTTCCTTCGGTTTTCGGTTTTCGGTTTTCGGTTTTTCTGCCACGGCCCTTCCGTCAGGAATGATCAAGAACCAGTGTGTCCTCCAGCCCGCTTTGGCTGTGGCTCCGCTGCGCCGGGCTCGCCGAGCACTCATCGCCGCCGCCGTTCTGCTGCTCGGCGTGTTGCCGCCGGCGCCCGTGAGAGCAGCCGATACCGCTCCGGCCCGAGCGGTCCTTAACGAGATCATGTACGACCCGGCGGATGATCGGGACGATCTGCAGTTCGTCGAGCTGTTCAATCCGGGCACCACCGCCGCCGACCTCTCCGGTTGGTCGCTGACCAACGGAGTGGAGTTTGTCTTCCCCCGAGGGACGGAGCTTCCGGCGGGCGGCTGCGTCGTGGTTTGTCGCGACATTCCTGCCTTCAAATCGCAATACGGCGGAAATGTCAATGTGGCGGGCGTTTTCATGGGCAAACTCAGCCATAAGGGTGAATCAATCGCGTTGGTTGACGCCGGGGGCCGGTCCATCGACACGGTCCAGTACAGCGATCGCCCGCCTTGGCCGCTCGGGGCGGATGGTTATGGCGCCTCGCTGGAACGCATCTGTCCTGCTGTTCCAGGCAACGACCCGGCCAACTGGGCTTCCTCCGTCACAAAACCCGGCGCTCGTGCCGACGGAACGCCGGG
The DNA here is from genome assembly GCA_964363225.1 of uncultured Verrucomicrobiota bacterium. GTDB lineage: Bacteria > Verrucomicrobiota > Verrucomicrobiia > Limisphaerales > CAYIIH01 > CAYIIH01. The sequence goes on from CAYIIH010000125.1 coordinate 3,517, forward strand.
CCACCGCAATTCGTGTTTCTCGGCGGCGCCCTTGCCCCAGATCTCGGACGTGCATTTCGAGCAGGCTGAACCGGGCAAACCGACGGCCGTGACGGCGGCGGTGGTGGACGAGGCCGGCGTGGAATCGGCAGCGCTAGTGTGGGCGGCGTGGCTGGCCAAAGGCGACATGAACTGGAGCGAAGTGACGATGCCGCGCCAGTCCGGAGACGCCCACCGGGGAATCTATGCCGGCAGCATCCCGGCGCAACCGGAAGGGCGGTTGATCCGGTTTGCCGTTCGGGCCCGGAGCGCGTCGGGCGCCGAACGGTTTTGCCCCTCCAAGACCGAGCCGCGTCCGACATTTTCCTGCGCCACGTTTGTCAATACCAATGCCGCGCGCATCCCTTTCCTGAAGCTGGAGACGTTCAATGCGGTCGAGCGGCCGGGGCGGTCCCGTCGTGTGGAAGCGCTGGTGAGAGCCGGGGCGGAAAAGACCGCCGACCTGCGGTCGCAGTGGGGCAGCGCGGCGATTATCCTCCCTCCCGGCGGGAAGGACGTCATCGTGTTCGACTATGTGCATGTGCGCGCGCGCAAGGGCGGCCTGAAGGTCCACTTCCACAAGGACCAGCCGTGGTGCAAAATGACCGGCATCAACATCATTTTCGAGTCATCTCCGCGCCGACTTCTATCGGAACCACTCTCCTACGAGCTGTACCGCAAGGCGGGTGTTCCGGCCCCGGAGGCGCAGCACATGCGACTTTGGGTCGATGACCAACCTTTCGGCTACTACCTCGTTGTCGAGCAGCCCAACAATTCGTTCTTCCGGCGCCACGGACGGGATGAGGAGGGCAACATTTATAAACTGCTTTGGTATGGACGCGGCCTGGTTGGCCAGCACGAGAAGAAGACCAACCCTCGCACGGGCCACCAGGACCTTATCCAGGTGGTCGAGGGCCTGAACAACGCGGCGGGCACGGACCAGTGGGATTTCATTGTGCAGCACTTCAAGGTCGATGAGATGATCAATTATTATGCCGTCAACATGTGCATCCAGAACTGGGACGGTTTTTTCAACAATTACTTCGCCTACCACGACCTGCGGCCCGGCGGCAAATGGGAGGTCATTCCCTGGGACGAAGACAAGACCTGGGGCGATTACGACGGCGCCTCGCGCCAATACGATTGGCATGACATGCCGCTGACGCTGGGCATGAACGGCGACAAACCGGCGAAGCGTAACCTGTTTGGCGGATGGCCGGTGGCCGGCGCCGAATGGTGGCGTCCGCCCGGCTATTTCTCCGGCCCGCTCTTGGCCAACCCGGAATTCCGCCGGCGTTTCCTCTCGCGGCTGCGTGAGTTGTGCGAGACTCTTTTCACTCCGGAAACGATGGGCCCCGTCATCCGCGCGATGGAAGAACGGTTGGCGGAAGAAGTGGCCATGCGGGCGCAATGGCAGCGGCAAGACCCGGCGGCGGCGCTCCGCGAATTCCGCAATGACATCCAGTCGTTCCACAACCAGGTCGCCCAACGCCGCAAGTTCATCCTCCAACAACTGAGCGCCGAACGGCCCTGACTCCCCGCTCCTCCTATGCAAAACAACTCTGCTCTCTCCAACCTGATCTGGAACCAGAACGCGCCCATCGTTTTGTCTGCCTTCGCCACGAGCCTGGTCCTGGCGGCAGTCCTGTCGCTCATTCTGGGGGCCGTGTATGTCCGGTTTGGACGCGCCTTGTCAAACCGCAAACGGTTCGCGCAGAACTTCCTGCTCCTGACGGTCACCACCACCCTGGTCATCAGCATCGTCAAGTCGTCCTTGGCTCTTTCCCTGGGCCTGGTCGGAGCGCTTTCCATCGTCCGATTCCGGGCGGCCATCAAGGAACCGGAGGAACTGGCCTACCTGTTTCTGGCCATCAGCCTCGGCTTGGGCTTGGGAGCGGGACAACTCATGGTGACCGTGGTGGCCTTCGCGGTGATCCTGGGGATCATCGTCGTCCAACACCTGTTCCGCAAGAGATCGAGCCCGCCCAATCTTTATTTGACGATCACCGGCCCAGCCTCGGCCAGACTGACGCTGACGCAGATCGAGAACGTGCTGCGCGAGTGCGGCCTGGCCGCCGGCCTGCAACGGTATGACACGACGCCGGAGGGAGTCGAAGCGGCCTTCCGCGTGGCCTTTCCGGACACGGCGCGCGTCGAGCAATGCCAGCAGCGCTTGCGCGGACTCGGCGAAGGCATCCGCGTCAGTTACGTGGCCGAGCGCGAATTCGGCGATTAGCGGCGAGGTGGCTGACACTCGTATGACCGGCGACGTTCCATCAATGCGCTACGAACGGAAGTGGCTGCCCACGGGCCTTTCCATGGCGGAGGTTTTGGTCATGGTGCGCCGTCATCCGGCGGCGTTTCGGCCCGCCTATCCGGAGCGCCAGGTCAATAATGTCTATTTCGACACGCCCAGACTGGACCATTACTTTGATCACATCTCCGGAAACAGCGCACGCGTGAAAGTGCGTCTTCGTTGGTACGGCGAGTTCAATGCTTTCGGCGCATCGCCGGTCCTGGAACTCAAATTCAAACGCGGGTCGGCCAGTTGGAAGGAGTCCTTCCCCTGGCGAGGCGCTCCCCCTCGGGTAGCGCGGGCCTCTGGCCCGTTGGGCTGGAAGGAATCTTTTCCCTGGCCGGGCGCTCGCTTGGAGGAGGTTTTGAGTCACGCCCATGCGCCACACGGGTGGCAAGAAGAGATTGACCTTCCGGAAGCTGTCCGCCTGCGACTGCGCTCCCTGCAGCCCACGCTGGCCAACCGCTATCATCGGCATTACTTCCGAAGCGCTGTGGGTGGCGTTCGTCTGACGGTCGATTCGAACCTCGGCTTTTTCGGCGTCAGCGCGTCGAACCGCGGTTTGCAGCGTCTGGCCGGCGATGGCCTGACGACCGTCCTGGAACTCAAGTATCATGATTCCCAAACCGCTGCGGCAGCCGAGATTGCGAGCGGCTTCCCCTTCCGTGTGCGCCGCTGCTCCAAATACGTGCTGGGCATCCAGCACCTCGACAGCCGGTGACAGGACGATGAACCCACCGTCAGCCCGGCGCGGAACTGAAGGACTTCGACTTCGTCTTCGCCCAAGACAAGCAGGGCGTCTCCGTGCTGACGGCGCTGAGGGCGGCGAGCGGGAAGCGAGTTCGTAGTCCCGCCTTCAGGCGGCGGGCAAGGACGGGTGGAACTGCAAGTCCCTGAGGATGGCTTCACCGGTGAAGTACTCCAGCCAGAGCCGCTCACGCGTGGCGGCGGCCCACTCGTTCAACTCGTCTCCATAGACGAGGTCAATCGCGCGGATGCTTTCCAAGCGCTCCGTCATGCCTTCGCGGAGCAAGCTTTCGGCGCCGGGTCGGCCGTGAAGCGCCGCCACGGACCGCCCGACGAAACCACGGTCCACCAAACCGGGACGGGCAAAGTCGCCGGTGGGAACGGCGCGCGGCCATCCTGGCCGCAACGGTGCCGAATGTTTCCGGCCAGCGGGGTCGCCGGTGGTCGTTGGTTCAGGTGTTGCACCGGCTGCGGCCAGGATGGCCGCGCGCCACAGACTCAACTCCATCTGCGCTTTGCTCATGGCTTCACATCGTGGCCGGCGGTTTTGACGCGCTGGTAGTTCGTATCGAGCGCGGGCTGGAGCAGGATGAGCGCGGCAAGGCGGCGGGCCGTGTGGGTGACTTCGCGGGCTTCGTCGGTGGTGAGCGGCCGGCCCAGCAAGCCGTGCTCGCGGTAGCTCAGCCACTTTTTCAACACCTGGTAGCCGCCGAGGGTGTAATCCCAGACTTTTTCCGGCACGTTGCGCCAGCAGACGGTGTCGTTCAGCCAAACGTCGTGCGTGGCGAGGCCGAGCAAAGGTAGCCCAGGCATCCTGCCTGCGGGTTCGGGCGTCATCTTGCTGCCCGTCGTGGTGGCTGCAGATTCACGAGGCAAGGATGCCTCGTGAACCCGCAGGCTGGAAGCCTGCGCTACCCCAAACGCCGCCGTTTCTTCGGCCGTGAAAGCGCGCGTGACCAGCTTGCCTTTGCCCGGCATCGTCACGCCGCCTTTGCCCGCGTGGCCCCAGCCGGCGGTGACGCGGAAATCCAACTCTCTCGACCCCGTTGTAGTTTCCAACACCGCAATCGTCCGAAAGTCTGGACGAACATTCCCGGCCGTCACACCAATGACAGGAGTGTCAGTGTCCAGCAACGCGGCGACTTGTCGTTGGAGCTTTCCAGGACTGCAAAGCCCCGCCGCTGGAGCCAGCAACTCACGCATGCATGGCAGAGGGTGCTCGCGCTCGCGCCGAAACTGCAGCCCCAGCGGACAAGCTGTTCTGACACCCAACGCATCAAGTCGCCGAATCGCCTCCAGCATTAATTGGACGTCATGTTGAAGTCTCGTCACAACACTGCGGGACCACTCAGTGGGTTGGCTGCAACAAATTGACCGGTGCTGCCTTATCGTTTCCAATCTATCAGCGATGCCCACTTCGAGAACGGCGAGGGCGTCTAGCTTGCCCTGTTGGTGGTTGTATAGTTTCTTCGGATTCGCAAGAATGTGGGCGACGTTGAACCGAATGATTTCCTCGTCCGTTGTCCGAGGCTGCGAAGCCGCAGCACTCGCTCCGTATCTGGTGGTAAGTGCGCTGCTTGGCATTCGATGGCATCCGCATGAACGGGCGACTACTCAATCCCTTTCAGACGGTTCACTCGCGGCATCGTCTGAAAACTCTGAAAAGTCCCTCAATCGTTCCGCTGCCAAATTCTCCAAACGCCGAGCCTGAGTCAGCAATGTCTGGCGCAAACCGCGGGAGACTTTGCGTTCGCTGATAACGCGGGCCAGGCTGGCAATCGTGCTGGCACGCCTAGCAATGCGAACGTCCGGGTGTTTGCGGTGTGGGAAAACTGTATCGGGAATGATCCGTTTGCGATAGTCCTGCGGCAATTCGACAAGAGAGGTTGTGCGAGGCGGCTTCTCGTTAAGGATTGCACCGAGCTTCGATTCGGCCAGCAGCTTTTGAAAGACAGTAAACTCTGCGCGGTCGAGAAAATCCCGCTGTTCGCTTTCATTCAGCCCTTCAATGCCGAATGGCCACACCCGAACTTCCGCGACTTCAAATGGGTCGAGGACGTTCATCGCAACGGCGTCTGTGTATTGGTTTGTGAGGTGACGGCCAATGCGAGCAGGAGGCCCCCCGTTGTCACTTTTCGGCATCGGAACAATCACGTAGCCGAAGATACCAATCTGGCTTGTTTCGCCGCAGGAGGCCTGCTTGGTCAATCAAGGTCAGCGCTTCTCCTATATCTTGCGCCAGCGTGCCGAGGTAAACAATTCGACACGTCCGGTTTCCTCTGCGGTAAGACACAACTTGGGCTTCACAATCTTGCGGCCAGCGAGGTGCTACCAGCACTTCGCCGGAATTCGTCTCCACAATGGACTCTTTTTGCCGGTTCACATCAACGGCAATAGCGAGATTAAGCATAGCCATTCCTTTCTCAGTCAATGTTGATTTCGAGACGGCGAACCAGAGATGAAAGCCGGATGCCGTCCAACAATGTAATGCAGGGTTTCGTCGGATGGCGGGCTTCAGTCAGAGCGGCACGGGTGAAATGGCTGGTCGTGACGAAGACCCCTTTTGCAGTGCTGCTTAACGCTCCCCGGAAGTGATTTAGTTCGATACTTCCAACGGAATGCCGCCATCGTTTAGCTTGAATTTGAACGTGCGTGCCGGCGAAGAATTCGTTGGCTTCTTCAACGTAAGCGTTCAGGTCGATTCCACCGTCGCCCGACTTCCCAGTGACTGTCACTTGCGCGAAGCCGCTGCGCTTCATGACGACTTCAAGAAAGCTCTCGAATTTGGAAGGATGGAGTTGCAGCAGGCGCGAACGGATTTGCTCGGCTTCTTGGAGCACTGGTCCAGCGGGCACTCCATCTGCAACTACTTCTGCCTCGACTGTTGTTTCGTCCGGTGACCATCCGGTCTGCTGACGCGACTCCTCCAGTAAGGCAGCGCAGAGAGTTCTGGCTTCGGTGATTGGCACTACTCCGGGAACCGAGTGAATACGGAACTCAAACAACCATACTTTACGCAGCGCTCCTCTGATGTCGGCCTGCGTTTCCTGGTAGTGCCGGAGCAGTTCAATCAGCCCCAAGAAGCGGTAAGTCTGTTTCCCGACATTCGTGAAACCGAAAAATGGAACTGGGACGGAGTATTGCTCGATGAGCCGCTTATTTCGCCCTCGCAACTGTTGGTCACCTTCTCGCCCTTGAGCTGTGTAGGTCAGGATGTCACCTTCGATCCGATCGCGGTAGGGGTTCTCTGAGACTATTTTTCCCGAATCTTCAGCAGCGGTGAGCACGGCGACATGGCGGATGTTTCCTTGTGAGTCCAAGGCTGGCCGAACACCGCCAAGATTTTCCACTTCCAGCGTAAACCGAATTTGGTCGTTGGTATAAAGATCGCCGACTCTGAATTCGGTCACGGTGTTCATTGAGTCAGTTCAAACTTGCGCTTCAGATCTGCGGAACAAACCACGCCGCATCGAGGATGAAGGGGTCAACCGCGTAGCTGAGGTCGTTCAAAGCCAACATCGTGTCCTCGAAGTCGCGGCCAGCGGTTGAGGTCAGGAAACCGGGAACATTTTCGATGAGTACGAGCGGCGGACGCCGCATTTCCATGTTCCGAAGGATCTTGATGAAACCCCAGAATGCCGAAGAGTTTGCGCCCTGCAAACCTTCACGTCCGCCCGCGAGTGAGAGATCATTGCACGGGAACGATGCCGTGGCCAACGCAACAGTGGGAATCTCATCCGGCAGTAGCTTATGAATGTCTCCAAGGAGGAAGTGTTCGTCCGCGTCGGGAAAGTTCTCGCGATACATCTCCGCCTTTTGCGGGTCGATGTCGTTGGCGAGTGCGATTCGCCAGCCACGACGTTCGAGCCCCATCCGCATGAGGCCAATGCCCGCAAAAAACTCAGCGAATGTCTTTTCTGTTGGCATAGGTCCATCGCCTCTCCTCTTTTCGTTTTGGTCGCATCATTTAATTGTGCCTAACTCGGTCACGGCCTGCAAGCGCCGTAACAACTCTGCGGACTACTTGGCCCGGCTTCCGCAGATTGTGCTCCCAGACACGCAAGACTGTCCAGCCTGCAGCCGCGAGCGCTCGTGTCACCACTCGGTCTCTTGTGACGTTGCGCCCAATTTTCCTCCGCCAATAGCTGCGATTGCTCGCTGGCATCCTGCAATGGACGGAACATCCGTGCCAAAAGCAGCCATCCACGAATACCGCCACCCGCTCCTTGGGAAAGGCAAAATCGGGTTTGCCTGTCAGAAGCAGATGGCGGCGCCAGCCTTTGATGCCGTGTGTGCGAAAGATGCGTACCATGCTGACCTCCGTGTCCTTGTTGCCGGTAGAGCGGACGGCAGCCATGACGGCAGGTCGCTTCTCTTTTGTAAATATATCGGCCATGTTTTGGCACAGGATTTCTAACAGATTCGCCTCTTCCGCCAAGGTTTTTGTCCACGCGCGCCACCTAGTATTCGACGATCTCCGGCGGGGTGTAGGAACCACGCCACGTCCGGCGGCGATTGCAGCGGCGCGGCGTGGAGCATGACGCGCTTGAGATATTCAGTGAACCGTTCACCCAGCGCGGCGGCGGTCTTGTGCGGCGCGGCAGCAGCGGACCAGAAGGCGGCTTCGTCGGGCGCGAGGCGGAAGGTTTCGAGCTGGGCGGGTTTGCCGGAGGTGTCGCGGCCCACCAGCACGAAGTCGCGGTAGTTGGTCACGAGCACGAGCCGGTATTGGCCCCAGTAGCGGGAGACTTGCTCGCCTTCCGCCGTGAGCCAGGCATCGTCGGCGGCGCCTTTCACTTCGATGACGCCGCGCGCGGGGCTTTGGCCTTGCAGCGGTTCGGCGTCGGAGCCCTTCGCGAATTGTTCTGGCGTGAAGAAACCCGCGTCCGGCAGTCCTGCGCCCTGGTCCTGGAGGCCGATGAGGCACCGGACCTTGGGCTTGAGCGTCTGGCCGATGGCGTTGCACAAATTGGCCAGCGGGCCGTAGCCGGAAGTCTCCTTCACGGCGGCCCCGGAGGCGCGAATGGCCAGCAGGTCATTCAAGTAAGTCTCCAGCGGACTCATTGGGCGATGACTATGAACGTTGGTTGGAAAACGCCAAGCTTGTTCTGCGCGGTGCTGGGGCTGGCCGAGGGTTGGGAGGTCACAGTCATCAAAGCGCAACTTAAGGGCGCGGCCCGGCGCTGATTCTGCCACTGGTCTCTTGCGGCGTGGCGGGCCGCGAAATCCAGCCGTGCAAAAACTGCAACATTCTGCCCGCGGCATGTGTCTTAATCTCAATGTGGCGGGCGTTTGATTTGTGCCCAAGAATTGAGATGATACCGTGTTCGGTAAATCAAGACCGTATGAAAACTTGCCAAACGATTCGATCCGTTATTCTCGGTGCCGCTTTGGGACTGGGGCTGGCCGGCTCAGCCGCTCTGCCAGCCCGCGCGGACGTCAAAGAGGAGTTTCACCAAACCTATCCCCTGGCTGATAAAGGCCGGATTCGGCTCAGCAACGTCAATGGCTCCATTCACATCACGGCCTGGGACCGCGCCGAAGTGCAAGTGGACGCCATCAAGCGCGCCAAAAAGCCGGAGCACTTGCGCGAAGTGAAAATCGAAGTGACATCCGAGAAAGACCTGTTGCGCATCGAAACCAAACACCCCAGTTCCCGGTCCGGCGGATGGAGCTTTTTCGGCCGGAGCAATTCCGCCAGTGTCGAGTATCGTTTGCAGGTGCCCCGCCAGGCTGAACTGGCCAAAATCAGCAGCGTCAATGGCAGTCTGCAGATTGAGGGCGTGACCGGCCCGGTCAAAGCCTCGACCGTCAACGGGAGCGTCACGGCCCGGGACCTGGCCAGCCCGGCGGAGTTGAACAGCGTGAATGGCGCCCTTACTGCAGCCTTTCGCAAGATGGATGGGGAGAAGAGCAGCTCGTTCAAAACCGTCAATGGCAGCATCACGGTTTCCCTGCCGGGGGAAGCCGCCGCCAAGCTGGAGGTCCACACTCTAAATGGCGGCATTCATAATGACTTCAATCTGCCGGTCAAAAGCCCTTTTCCCATCGGCCACAATTTGGAAGCGCAGATCGGCACAGGCGGTCCGCTGATCAAAATGGACACGGTCAATGGACGCGTCCAAATCAAACGCGCCGGCCACAGCCAGATTCTGGAGGAGCCGGTCAAGTAGCCCGGAGCGCAGGTGTCCAACCTGCTGCGCTCACCGTCTGCCAGGCAAGTTCGCGAGGAACCGGTCAATAGCGGCGGGCTGGATTTCGCGCGCATTTTTCGCAGTGCAGCGAAGGCGCAGCCAAAGGCCAACTCAACGAAAACCGCAGAGGCGCGACGGACACAGAGCGGCGAAGCCGCAGCCGAAAGGAACGCAGCCTTTAGGCTGCAGGATGTCGCAAACCTGGAGGAACTGGCGAAGGGCTGAGACGCTGCCAAGTTCCAACCTGCTTGCAGCCTAAAGGCTGCGTTCCGCCCCTGCGTGAGATTTGCTCGCAGCTTGCGAACAATTTCGACTACTGCAAAGGAGACAAGAAAGCTCCGCTCGGCGTCCGTCGCGTCTTCCAAGTAACAAGGTTGCAATAGCTTGCGGTACAACATCTTTTAAAACCGCCAAAAACGTCTGTTTGCGCCTCGAAATGTTCAAAGTTACTCTTCCCTTCCACACACGGCACGTGCATGAGGTGCTCTGCGGTTAAATTCGTGCCCAGGGAATTCCCAGGTCCGCTAATTCCCTGTGACAAACGGGCTGTTCTCCTGTCCAATGCAACGCAGACCGCTTGAATTGGCGGTCAAAAAATCAAAAAACGAATGAAGCTGTCCATCGTCATCCCGGCGTTCAATGAAGCCAAGCGCATTGCTGCGTGCGTGCAGAGTGTGTTGAGCGCGCTACAGGCGAATCCCCGGCCAGATTTGGCCAGTGAAGTCATCGTGGCGGACAACAATTCGACAGACGCCACCGCCGAGCTGGCGCGCCGGTCGGGAGCAGTGGTGGTCTTCGAGCCGGTCAATCAGATTTCCCGAGCCCGCAATGCCGGAGGCAAAGCCGCCACCGGCGATTGGCTGCTCTTCATTGATGCCGATTCGTGGCTGAGCGCCGAAACGATGGCGGACATGCTCAGAGTCATCGAGAACGGCCAGTGCGCGGGCGGCGGCTGCGTGGTGGCCATGGACCAGGCGCCCTTCCTGGGCCGTCATTTGATCAGGTCTTGGAATTGGCTCGCGCGCGCGTGCAAGTGGGCAGCCGGAAGTTTTGTTTTTTGCCGGGCGCAGGCTTTTCGAGACATCGGCGGGTTCAGCCAGGAATTGTTCGCCGCCGAAGAGATCGAATTCAGCCGCAAATTGAAGCGTTGGGCCAGGGCGAAAGGACTCAAGGTGGTCATCCTCACACCGCCCACGCGCACGTCAGCTCAGGCCGGAAGTTCTACCTTTACTCGAAAAAAGAACTGCTGCGGCACACCTTCCGTTCCCTGTTCAACGGCACGTCCACGCTGCGGAAGCGCGATCTGCTGGATTATTTTTATGATGGCCGCCGGTAAGGGTGGGATGGGGGAGTTGAACCGATTATTTCGGCGCGCAGCCATGCCGCCGCCAACGAATTCGCGCCGTGATCCCGCGGCTGTTTACAGTTTTTTCAAATAAATGCTGCCGCCATTGGCGCGCAGAATCAGCGCCGGGCCGCCGCCGTTAATTTGCGCCTGCAAGGTGTTGGGCTTTTGCTCGCCTTGGACGGTCAACGGGATGTCCGTGACCACTCGGCCGCCACTGGCGTGAGCGTCGATTTTGGCGGCAACCGAATCGGCCAGGCGCAGTTTGATGTCGCCACCGGAGGTCTCCAGCCGGCAATCACCGGACGGTTGCCCAGCCAAACCGGCTGTGATCGATCCACTGAAGGTCTTGGCTTCGAGGCTATTGCGCGCTTCACCAACCTCGATTTCGCCCCCGGAAGTCTTGAGGGAGGCTTTGCCTCCCGCTTTCTTGACCTTGATCGAACCGCCGAAGGTTTGGGCGGTGACATTCTGGCCGGCTTCACCAATCTCAATGCTGCCTCCGGACGTGTGGGCGTTCAGATTGCCACTGGCGTTCTTGACCTTGATCGTGCCGCCGAAAGTCTGCGCCTCGGTCTCGGCTGCGGCCCGGTCAATCGTAATATCGCCGCCGGACGTTTTGGCAGAGAGTTTGCCCTGGACACTCTTAATATCGATCGATCCGCCAAAGGTTTGCGCTGTGGCAGAGCCTTCCACCTGGCCGAGTTTGATGCTGCCACCTGATGTTGTCACCTCAGCAGAAGCCGCGCAGCCGGCCAAGGTGATGTCCCCGCCGAAGGTCTTGCCCCAAACAGGTCCCTGGATATGCCCCAGCTTCAAAGCCCCGCCCGAAGTTACGCTCCGCACCTCTCCCTCCAAGTCGGCCACCGTGATGTCGCCGCCGAAGGTTTTCAGATCGGCATTGAATTTCTTGGGGACGGAAATCTGATAACGCACTTTCAGGCGGGCGCTCTTGTTTTGGCTGGTGAGATTCACAAATCCGAACAGCTTGGCAATCAGGCCCTTCCGCTCAGTCTGAGAGTTCGGTCCGGAGCCTTTCTTGTATTCGGCCCGGACGATCACAGCACTGCCTTCCTGGCTGAAAGTCACCTCATGATCGGCGAAAATCTCGTCCGCCTTCTCCTTCGGTTCATCTTTCACGGTGCGAAACACCTGCACTTCGACTTTGTCGGCCTCCGCGGCTGCCACTTCAATAGCGCCGCGATCAACTTCGACCTTCAACTTGCCGCCGGCGCTGACAGCAATGGACTTTTGCAGGTTGCTGTGGAATTCTGCGGCCGGCAAAGTCGTTGCCGCACAGAGCAGAACCGTGGCCGCCAGGATGGCGCGCAAAGTCCGGGAACGGGTTGGTTTCGTCATAGTTATGTCAAAATCGGCTCGGCCGCTGGCAGGAGGCGATCCTGCAACGGCCGGCTCCGATCTATATCGTTCTAACTCAGGACACCCTGCTCGTTCTCTTTGTTGCAGGATTCTAAATTTGCGAATAAGGCGCGGGCCGCAGAAAGAGATTGCTGATGTTCGACACGATCTCCGCATTGGTATATCCGGGAGTGGCGCTGAGTTGTTTCCATTCCGGGTCCGACGCAAAAACACTCCAGTTCTTGTCGCGCGCGGCCATGTTCTCGAACGTCAGCAAGTAGGTCAAGTTGGGCAGCTTGCTGCCGATCATCGTTTCGCCAAAGAAGACCGGCTGCAAACCCGTTCGGCGGAAGATGGCAATCTCGCCAATGTTGAACATCTCGATCTTTTTCTTGTTCGCCTTCTTGCTGTGGCTTTCGTAAGTGCGCAACTCAAAAATGCGCGGGTTTTTCTCAGCGGCCGCGGCGGGCGCCTCCAGTTTTGGCATGCCTTGAAACGCCGCCAGAAGCGAACTCTCCACCCGCACATAAGAAGGATCGCCGGCCGCCGCATTGATGAAGGCCGCTCCCGCCTTTTGGTAATCCGCATCCGCCCGGACACGGTCATTGGCCGTGGCAAAGGACTCCAGCGAGGCGTGCGGCAGCAGCACATAGACGGTGGGGCTGTCCGGTCCCGCCATGACGTTAAACACGCCGACCGGCCCAATCCCGTGGCGATTCATGGCCGGGATGGCCGCTTCCCGGTAGAAATCATCAAACAGCTTCTGCTTGGGACCCCACCGCAGATGGTAAAGCCGCAATTCATAATACTCGCGCGGCGGAGAGTCGCTTTTTTCGGCGCCGGTCGTGGGAAGAGTGGAAGCGAATCCAGCCAGGCTGGAAGCCGCCAGGGATGATTTGATGAAGGCTCGTCTTTTCATGGTGGAACTGTTTTTTTTACTGGAGCGACGCCAGAATGCCCTGCTTGGGAAGGCCGGGTCAAGCTTGTCGGAGCCGGTTTGTGCCCACGGCCATTGACAAAGTCGGTTCAAGTCCCGGCACCGATGCCGGTTCCGGCGTAGCGCAGGTTTCCTAACCTCAGAAATCCTGACCCCGGTGGAAGTTGGGTGATCCACTTCCTGACATCATCCTGAACAATTACTCTACGTAAGTCATTGCATTTCAATTCAAATGATTATGGATGGTGTCAGAAAAATTCCATGACTACAAAAAACCTGTGCTGCGGGTCAGGAGGTCTGAACCTGCTGTATCGCCGATTCCCAATCGGCAGCTCGCCCGAAATCCGAGAGCGTGATTGAATTCGCGGCGTTCGCAGGCTGGAAGCACTGCGACACAGCAGGTTAGGAAACCTGCGCTACGACTTTGTCAATAGCCTTGGGTTTGCGCCTTGGCAGCCTGAGAAATTCCTTGCCGCGCTTGGCGCGATCATCAAGAGTCACACCGCCAGCGACCGATGAATAATTCTCCAACCTTGAGAAAACTATGAGCGAGATCGCAGTCCAAGCCGACAATATCCACAAAAGCTACGTCCTCGGTACCACCGCCGTCGGGGCTTTGCGAGGGGTGGACCTCACGGTCCGGCGCGGGGAGTTCGTGGCCCTGATGGGCCCCTCCGGCTGCGGCAAGACGACGTTGCTCAATCTCATCGGCGCGCTTGATCTGCCCTCGCGCGGCACCATGCGGGTCGATGATGTGGACCTGCTCAGTTTGTCCGAGGATCAATTGGCCGATCTGCGCCGCGATCGCATCGGCGTGGTCTTTCAGTTCTACAACCTCATCCCCACGCTGACCGCCCGCGAGAACATCGAAATTCCCATGCAATTCAAGGGCGTGGGCGGACGTGAGAGACGCGAGCGATCCCTCTCGCTGCTGGAGCGCATCGGGTTGAAGGACCGTGCGGATCATAAACCGGCCGAGCTCTCGGGCGGCGAACAACAGCGGGTGTCCATCGCGCGGTCCCTCGCCAACCAACCGGCGCTGATTCTTCTCGACGAGCCGACCGGAGACCTGGACAGCGCCACCGGGCAGGAGATCATGGCCTTGCTCCGCGATCTGAACCGGCGTGAAGCCGTCACGCTCATCATCGCCACGCACGACACCGCGATCGCGGAAGCGAGTTCCCGCATCGTTCGGCTCCGTGATGGCCGGATCGAGAGCGAAACCAAGACCGCCGCATGATGGCCTGTCTGCAATACGTCCTGCGCAACCTGGGCCGCCGCCGCACGCGCTCGGTCCTGGGTGTCTTGGGGATATTCCTGACGATTGCCCTCCTCACCGCAGTCCAGGTCGGATTGGACTCCGTTTCGACCTCCTACATCGACCTGGTCGCTTTGCAGGCTGGCAAAGCGGACCTGGTCATTACGGTCGAAGGAGGGGACCTCCTAAACCCGCAAGCCTTCGATCCCAAAGAGGTCGAGCGAAGAATCAAAAACAATCCGCTCCTCAGAGGACTTTCCCCGAGGCTGGCCGGCCTCGTCCAGGTCAGCACCCAGAACAAGGAGCATTATGCGGCGCTCATTGGGATTGATGCGGCCCGGGAGCGGGAACTCGATATTTCCGGCCTGACACCCGAGCCGGTCCTCAAGAAAGGGAGTTGCGCCCTCTCGCAGGCGCTCGCCGGCAAACTAACGGCGAAAGCGGGGACCCATGTCTCGGTCCGCTCCGAAACCACCGGTGGCTCGCGCGATCTCAACGTGGAAACGCTGCTGGCACGTCAGCTTGTCCTGCCGCAGGAGGTGCGGGATTACGTCGTTGTCAACGAGGGTGACGCCCGGACCCTCTTGAGCGAAATGGAGCGGGTGCATTCCCTGGCCGGCGCCTTCCACAATCCTCGTTCCTACTACGATGCGCGCGACTTGCACGCCAGCGTCCTGCGGTTGAAGGATGCCGGAGAAGCGATCGCGGCGGATTTGGGAATAGGCTATGACGTCCGGCTGCCGAAAGCGGCGGCGATTACGGCGTTTCAGAATTTCACTTCGCCGGTCCGGGCCCTTTTTGGCGTGCTGGCCCTGCTCGCGCTCTCGATTACTGGTTTGCTGATCTACTCGCTCATCTCCGTGGCGGTCGAGGAGCGCATCCGCGAGTATGCGATTCTCCGGACCTTGGGCGCTAAACGGCGGGACATCTTCAGGCTCGTGCTCACCGAATCGCTGCTGCTTTGCTTTATTGGAGTCGTCCCCGGTGTCCTGGCGGGAACGCTGTTGGCCCTGGGCATTGTCAAGTTGGTCGCACTGGCGATGCACGCCCAGGGAGATGTCATTGCCCTGGAGTTTTCACCCGCCATCCTTGGGTGGACCTTGATTATCGGCGCCGTTCTTTCCATCGGCAGCGCCTTGGTTCCAGCCTTCCACGCGGTCCGCTGGCGGATTGTCGATGCGCTGGACCCTTTCCGGCGAGGGCAAATCCCGGCCAGCGAACCGGCCGAGGGAGGCTTGAACCGCCCGTTGTTGGTCACGGGCCTGGCTCTTTCCGCTCTCTCCGGGGTGGTGTTCTTCATTTTGCCGACGGCTTTCCTTTCGGGTGACCCCTCGCTCGTGGGCGCGGTTCTCCTTTGCCTGCTGTTGACGCTCCTGCTCGGTTTCACTCTCGCGGCGATGGGGGCGCTGCCGCTGGTGGAAAGACTGGTCATGGCAGGCCTGGGCTGGACGTTTGGCCCGGCGGCGGAGATGGCGGGCCGAAACCTGGAGCGGAACCGGCGGCGCAACGTCATTACCGCGCTGATGTTCGCTCTGTCGGTTTGCCTGGTCATTTTCATCGCGAGCCTGGTCTCGCTCTTCAGTCGCACCTCCATGGCCTTGGTGGAACACATCTATGGCGCGGACATCCGCTTGCATTCCGGCCAGCCCCGGTCCGAGAATCTGAAGGGCGAACTGGCGCGCATGGACGGGGTCGCAACCGCCTCGGAAGTGATGTTTCTGCACAGCCGCTCGCAATGGGGCGTCGCCAATGACGTGGTCATCAGCGATGTGGTGGGGATGAAGCACCTTTGGATTGTCCCTTTCGGCGTGGACCCGGACCTGGCAAGAGTACTCTACACGAACCAGATTCAATTCGAGGAAGGGAACGCCGAAGCTTTTGCCAAGCTGGCAGCGGAGCCGGCGGCGGGACCGGCCAAGGGGCGTGATGCCGAGCCTGTTTCGCCGCTGATCCTGAGCTTGTCCGCTGCTCGCTTTTTGGATGTCCGCGCCGGAGACCTGGTGGCGCTTTCTTTTCGATTAGGCTCAGCACGCTCCGACCGGAGGTTCCGCGTCGAGGCGGTTTGCAGTGCCATGCCCGGCTTCGATAACTTCCGTTCGCGAGTGGCCCATGCGGTCGGGTCCGGCGCTCTGATCCCCCTGGCGGTTTTCAAAGCCATGACCCGGGAGGCGCCCGAAGAGGCCTTCCAGGCGCGTTACTTCGTGAAAGTCCGCGGTGATGCCGCACAGCAAAAGTCGGTCGCGCGTCAGATTCGGGAGGAGTTCGACGTGCGGTACCGATTTGGGGTCCAGTCCGCGGCCGAGAAGAAGGAAGAGGCGCGGGCGCTTTACTGGGTGACGCAGGTTTTGTTTGGGCTGTTGCTGAGTGTTGCCGTCATCATTGCTGTTTTTGCGCTCATTGCGTCCATGGCGACCGCGGTGATCGAGCGGCGGTGGGAGATTGGCGTGCTCAAGGCGCTGGGACTGCGGCGCGGCCAGCTTTTTCGCATGTTCCTCGGCGAGGCCGTAGTCTTGACTCTCTCGGCGGGGATCGCCGGCGGAGCCATTGGCTTCACGCTGGCGTATCTTTTCGCGCTGCAAGCGGCGGCGTTGATCGAAATGCGGGTTGTTTTCACGATGCCCTACCTGACGTTCCTGGCCACGTTCGCCATCAGTGTCCTCGCGGGTGCCGTGGCGGCGCACTTGCCCACCCGCCAACTGCTGCGCAAGCCTGCCGCGGAGATTCTTCGTTTGGAAACGTGAACGTCAAGAGTGCCGATGAAATAGCCACGAAAGAACAGAGAGAACCCAGAGCGGCGCAGCCGCAAACGAAAACCCTCACCCGCCCTTCGGGCACCCTCTCCCTTCCGAGGAGAGGGATGGGATGAGAATGCCACGAATCCACGGTTCGAGCTTTGATCCCTTGAACCCGTTCAGGGCGGTAGGGCGCGTCACTCCGTGCGCGCCGTCCGGGTGCCA
>CAYIIH010000126.1:0-20595 GCA_964363225.1 uncultured Verrucomicrobiota bacterium
CTGGCGCGCGATTCGGGCCGACAAGAATGTCGGCGCTCCGGTGGCACGTCAGAAAATCCTCACAGCTTGCGAACATGTTGGGCTATTGCAGTGCAGCGCGGCGAAGCCGCAGCAAAATTAGCCCGGCAGGGCGAAAGACCATAGCCCAGCGTTTCAACGCTGGGAGGCCAGGCCGTGACAGGACAAGTCCCGTCAGGGACGATAGAACACCGGACCAATCGAAGGTCTCTTCTTTCGTCCCGGACGGGACTCGTTCCCTCTTCCCGCCCGTCCCACCGATGAATCGGTGGGCTATTGACTTTCGCCCTGCCGGGCTGACGCCGGTGTAATCCTCGCGGCGCGCGATGATCTGGACGAATTCCAGTGTAGTGCAGAGATGACAAGAAAGCTCCGCTCGGCCTGCCTGTCGGCGCGGCGTAGGCAGGTCTCTGCGGTTGAATCCGTGCGCGAAGAATTTGCAGACTCCGGATGTGACGAAGCAAAACTAGCGTTGGACACTGTTGACAGGCTTGATTAAGCTGCCACTGAGTTATGACCGCGACTGAAATCATCCGTGAAACGCAGAACTTGCCCAAGGCGGAAAAGCTGCGGGTTCTTCACCACTTGGTGGGCGCGATGAACGGCGGGGATGCGGCCCAAAAAAAGGCCGTTGCACGGTTGTTGCGCCGCCTGGAAAACCCGGACATCCCGGAAGACGTTTGGCGGGGCATCGAAGAAGCCGAAGATGGCCGGTTCGTGGACATGGAAACCGCCCTGACGCAAAAACCACCGTGGCTGCCGTTGGCCCGCTCCTCGTCATCGGTCAGCTTGTCGCTCGGGAAGAACATGAAGCACTGCATTGCAGCGATTGCTATTGGCCTCATGGGTTGGCATATGTTGGGATGCGCCACGAGAGACGCGTCTCGCGGCACTGAAACCTTGGCAACGGTGAATCCTCTCGTTTATAGCAACGAATCGCACCGCAAGCGGATCAAACAGGACGCGTCCGAATTGGCTGGGGTAGCCAAGGCCAACATGCGGATACTCGAGGAAGCCCTTTGCTACAACAACGAGACCGTTCGCTGGGCCGCGCAAGATGCCCTTGCATCCATGGGGCAGTACGCCGTGCCAGTCCTGATGAATGTGTTGCGTCACGGAGATCAGCGCGCAATGGAACATGCGTGCAATGCACTCCAAAGAATAGGCCTCGATGCCTCCGCCAGCATACCTCTCTTGCTAGAGTTGTTGGGCTCGGATGTCACCACAGCCAATTACGCTGCGCGGGCCCTCTCTACTGTGGGGATGGGATCGAAGATTGTACTGGAGGGTCTTAAAGACGCTCATGAAAGAGGCTTACAATCGGGGGGAGCTATTGAGGCAACCCTCCAAAAACTGCAGAGAGCGGCAGAGGAGTCTCGCTAGCGCGTTGAAAGGAATGGCTCTATAGCATTGGCTTGACAGGGGAGCGGTTTTTCCATGCTCTTGCCGTGCCGCGCAGGATTCGAGTCGAATATTCCGGGGCCATTTACGATATGATGAGGCGTGGCGACCGGCAGGAGGACATTTTCCACGATGATGTGGATCGGCCTGTCTGCGTGCGGCACACACAGGCAGGCAGGATTTCCTCAAGATTCTGGCCGAAGGCTGCCAGAAGACGGATTTTGAGGTGCAGGCCTGCTGCCAATGGGAACATGGAAAAGCGCCAACGCCAGACTCCATGGCTGGAAACAAGCCAATGTAAAAGGCCATGCAAACGCGCCAATGCTATAGTTTGACCCCTTTTCGGCCAGCAAGAGCGCCGCAGTCACTCCGTGGACTGCGTGGCGGAATTTCAGCAGTTCGCGGGGTCAGGCCTCACTTTTTCGCGCCCAGCAATCCCCGAAAAAGTGCAGGTCTGACCCCGGCGCGCCCGCGCCCCCTCGCAAAAGTGCAGGTCTGACCCCAGAGGCGGCTCGAATTTCCGGCTGGCGGCAAGCGTCCGTCACCTGATGAAAAGCTTCACTCTGGCATTGGGTGCCGTCCTTGTGCTGCTTTCGACTCCGAAAGTCCATTCGGATTGGCCGACTCTTCGTCAAAGTGCCGAGCGGAGTGGTTTTGTTGCGGCCGATTTGAACGCACCCTTCCGCCTGGCCTGGGCACGGCATTTCGATGGCGAACGCCTGGGCACAGCCATGGAGCCGATCATCGCCGGCCGCCAATTGTTTGTGGCGACGCATAGCGGCAGTGTCTATGCCTTGCAGGCTGAGATCGGCCAACCCTTGTGGCGGTTCCAGGCGCACGGCGCGTTTCTCCATTCTCCGGCATACTCGAATGGCCTCGTCGTCGCAGGCTGCACCGACGGCAATCTTTACGCCTTGGACGCCAAGACCGGGGCCTTGCGCTGGTCGTTCCTGGCCGGTGAGGGCGGCTTCTCGGCCTCGCCGACGGTGGTGGGGAAAAGCGTTTTTATCGGGGCGCGCAGCGGAGAGTTCTTTTGCATCGCGCTCAACTCCGGCCAGGTGCATTGGCGAAAAAGTCTGGCTGCGCCCATTCGACAAACGGCCGCTTATGCCGACGGACGCGTGTTCGTGACCGCTGAAGATCTGCGGGTTCATTGTCTGGAGGCCGGCACCGGCAGCTTGGTTTGGTCTTCGGAACAACTGGCCGGCCAAACGGCGCGCGATTACTATCCGATCATCGCCAGGGCAGGGGACCACACGCTGGTCATGGTTCGGACGAATCCCATCCTGAACATGGGGCAACGCATTGGGCGGGATCGGCATGTTCTTTGCCAGAACGCGGGTGTGGACGACAGCAGTTGGCAGAAGGTGGATGCCTGGAGCAAGAGCGAGCAGGCCCGCGGCAGCCCCGAGCTTTGGGCCAAGGAACAGGCCGCCATCATAAAATACCTCGATGAACACCAAGACGCGCGAAGCTTTTTTGTTCTCGAGGCCGCGACCGGACGGGAGGCTGTCACGGCGCCGGTGCTGTGGATCGCCGGCTGCCAAGGGGTGGGAGCCGAGCCGGCCGCCACAGCCGATGGAACCTGGCTGGTCTTTTATCGCAGCGCTTACGGGAACTGGAATCACGGCGTGGCGCCGCTGGTCGCGCTTGGTTTGCTGGACCTCGAAAGAAATCGCATCACGCCGCTGTTTCACGAAAACGGCCGGCAGCCGCCTTGGAACACCTTTTGGGGAACGGCTGATGAAAGCCAGAACTTTGTGGTGGCTGGCCACCTCGTTCTCATGGTTCACCAAGGCACGCTCAGTGGCTTCGATTTAAAAACGCGCCGGCTTTTCACGATCTGGGGTGAACGCGACACGTACGGCGGTTTCCGCACTCCGCCGTGGGCACGGAATGAATGGCATGGTCCGGGCCGCGGCGGCGTGGCGGTGGCGGGCCAGCGCATTTATTGGATCACAGGCAGCCGAGTGCTTTGCCTGGAACCCGGCCCACCCGGCCCACCTGTGGCGCCCATCGGTATTGAGGGCGCAACCGTCATCACACACGTTGCGCCCGAGCCGCCGTCCGCTGATAAGGCACGCCTGCGGCAGCGCCTCACGGAGAGCGCCGCAGAGTTACTGGCCAATAACTGGGCGCCTCTCTTTGTCGATCCGGGCCTGGCCGGGCGCGACTTTTCATTCGATGACAGTGGCGAGCTGTTCGAGGCGCTGGCTTGGGCGTATCCCCATCTCCCGCCCAGCTTGCAGACGGATGCAAAAGCGTTGCTGGCCAAGGAATGGTCGTCGCACCCGCCTTTTCAAAAAGAGGCCTGGCACAGCTTGACGGAAGGCGAGCGACGGGAATTTTTCCGGACTTCGACCGAAGTTTTGGCGCGGCTGGGCCAGGACAAAACCCACCATCCGTTTGGCAATGTTCATGCCGTTTGGCTCTATGCCGAACGCTGCGGGGAATGGGACCGCGTGCTGAAGGCTTGGCCGCGGTTGCAGGCGAGTTTCAACGACTTCCTCAAAACCGGCTGGCGGCTGGAGGCAGCCAAAGGGGACCTCCTGGCCAACCGGTATCTGGCCTCGTTCATGGCTTTGGGGCGAATCGCGGCCCGGGCGGGTGACACCGCAATGTCGCAGCAAGCGGCGGCCAAAGCGGATGAGACGGCTGAGGCGCTGGTGGCCTGGTGGAAGCGCGCGGCTGATCGTGGGACATTGACGAATTTCAAAGGATCGGCCGAACTGGACCCTTTTATTGGCGCCGGTGATACGATCTCCTTTCGGATTGCGCCGCACCGGCATAAGGTCGCTCTCCTGTACGATTTGACCCCCGAAGTGGCGGCGTTGGTTCGGGCCAAAGCGCCGGAGGCTGTCGCCACAGTCTGGAGCGCGTTTGAGGTTCTTTATCGCACCTGGCCGTTGGCGGGCGAAGAACGACAGGTCCATTTCGGGGAGAATTTCGTTGATCCACCCGATTTGGCTGCCGGGGGGTTCAAGGCACTGGCCTGGCTCAAAGAAGCGCCGGCGTCCGGCTTGGCCGCGCGTATTGATCTGCCCTTTTGCCGGGCTGATTTGCATTACTTGACCAAGCTGGCTCTGGCGCTGGAGGCATGGCGATAAACTCCCGCTCTTGGTCCCTGCATCTCACGGCTGCGGCTCCACTGGGCTGCGACCTTCGCGGGCTAACTGATGAACCGAATGCTTAAAGGATACTGATACGGTTGGCCGTTGCTGGCTTTGATTGCCGCGACCACGATGAAAATCGCGTCAATCAGCGGCCCAAGACAAAACGCAATGATCAAGGCCGGCAGGAGCAGGAACCCGATCAGGATGAACATCAATCCGACCGTCATGATGGTGCCGATGATCAGATAAAGGGTGAGGGAAATCTGGAAATTGAGCGACTCCTTGCCGTGGGCATCCACGGAGGGCAAGTCGCTCTTCTTGACCAGCCAGATCACGAGCGGCCCGATGATGTTGCCGAACGGAATGCCGATGAACATGCACAAAGCCGACAAATGGCAGAGCACATCCCAGGATCGATTGGTTTCTACATTTCCATTCATGCTGGCCTCACGTTTCTCGCGTCACGCTGTTCGCAATTTTGTTTGACACCAGAGAACAAAACCATACGTCAGGCAACGGTGCTACTATAATTTGCGGCATCCTTTGGAAACCAAACAAAGCCGGCCGCTCGCCGGACGGTTCTTCGCCCCATCGCTTTGTCCAAGTTTGCCCTTACGACCCGCCTCAATCCCAACACCAACATTACGGCCAAGATGACCTGCGGGACGAAGCTGGCTGGTTAAAGCGGCGGTTGGAAAGGCTGCAAAATTGAAAGTAGAGTTTTTGCTTCCGGCGCTCCGGCCTTTCAGGATAATCTGGCTGCCATGCAAGTCCCAAACACAAATCGTAAAAAGCGCCCTATGACCTGTGCCAAATCTTTGACTCTCATTCTAACCTCAATTCTGGCCGGCTCCGCTTGCGCGGAGAACTGGCCGCAATGGCGCGGCCCGTTTTTCAACGGCTCAACCACCGAAACGAACCTGCCGGTCCAATGGACCAAAACCGAGAATGTGGCCTGGAGCCTCGATTTGCCGGGACCCAGCGCGGCCACGCCGATTGTCTGGGGCGACCACGTTTTCATCTCTTCCACCGACACCCAGGCGCAGGCGTTGCTGGCTCTCTGCCTGGATCGCAAAACCGGAAAAGTGCTCTGGCAGCACAAAATCAACGACGGCATCCGCAAGGACGACCGCAGCAATTTCGCCTCCTCGTCGCCCACCACCGATGGCAAGCTCGCCTTCTTTTTTTATGGGAACGGCGACTTGACGGCTTTTGATTTTACCGGCCGGCAAGTCTGGACGCGCAATGTGCAGAAGGATTTTGGAGAATTTGCTTTTCTTTGGACCTTCTCTTCCAGTCCGGTGCTGCACGCGGGCAAATTGTACCTGCAAATATTGCAGCGTGACGTGCCGGTCAATGGCCGCGGCCAGAAGGAGGGACCGAACGAGTCCTGCATTCTGGCCTTGGAGCCGGCTACGGGCAAAATGCTCTGGCGGCAGGTCCGCCCCAGCGAAGCAGTCGCGGAATCGCGCGAGGCCTTCACCACTCCGATGCCCTACGAGCACAACGGACGCAAGGAATTGCTCGTGATCGGCGGAGACTGCCTGACCGGTCATGACCCGGAAACAGGCCGCGAACTGTGGCGCTGGGGAACCTGGAATCCGACCAAGATCGGGCATTGGCGGCTGGTCACGTCGGCGGTGGCCGGGGATGGGGTCATTCTCGCCTCCGCGCCCAAAGGCGATCCGATTTATGCCATCAAGGCCGGAGGCGCCGGCTCCTTGAACGATGCAGCGCTCGCCTGGAAGAGCGACCAGCAAAGGATTATCACAGCGGATGTGCCGACCCCGTTGTTTTACCAGGGTGATTTCTTTGTTCTGAGTGACGTGCGCAAAGCCCTGTCCCGCGTCGAACCGCAGTCCGGGAAAGTGAAATGGACCATCGAAATGCCGGGCCGAAAGAAGTACGAAGCGTCCCCCACCGGCGCCGACGGCAAGATTTATTGCATGAACTTTGCGGGCGATGTCGTCGTGGTCGAAGCTGAGAAAGGCCAAGTACTAAGCACGATTCCCCTGGGCGAGGAAGGCGATGATTTCATAAGGTCTTCCATCGCCGCGGCCCAGGGCCGGCTTTTCATTCGCACCAACACAAAGCTCTACGCTATCGGGAAATAATCGACGAGTTTCTGCCACGCGCACCCGCAGCCAGCGCCGCAAGTTTTCTATTGCCACGCTCTGCAAATTGAGACAAAACCCATTTCATGAATCCCAATCCCATTGTAAGCCGGGCGTTCTGCAAGCGAATCTTTTTCAGTGTCGTTTGCGCCACGCAACTTGTGGCCGGCGCTCAGTTTTACGGCGTGAACGAGCCGGTCATGGGAACGTACGAAGGCTTTTGGACCGCGCCGGACGGCAATAAGGGAAGAGTTTCCTCGCAGATCAGGGCTTTGGGAGACGGCGCTTACGAGGGCTTTGTCACGCTGCACCGGGCCAAAGCTATGATCGCCGCTCTCAAGCTCACCTCGGCCGGCGGTTCCTCCGCAGAGACAGTCCGGTTCGCCGGCGCGGCCATAAGTCCTCAAGCTGAAGGCGACTTGCTGCCCACCATCGAAGGCAAGGCCCAAATCCAAAAGGGCAAACTGACCGGAACCTTCAGCGGCGAACTGGGATCGGGCAGTTTTGAAGCCAACCGCGTCGTTCAGACCTCTCCCACCTTGGGAGCCCAGCCTCCCAAAGGCGCCGCCATGATCTTCGACGGCAAGGAGACCGGCAAATGGGAATCGTTTGCCTGGAAACTGACCGGCGACGGAGCCATGCAAGCGCAAAAGGGCGATCTTCGAGCCAAAGACAAATTCACCCACTTCAAACTGCATTTGGAATTTCGCACGCCGTTCATGCCCAAAGCCCAGGGGCAAGACCGGGGCAACAGCGGCGTTTTCCTGCAAAGCCAATACGAAGTGCAAGTGCTCGATTCGTTCGGCTTGTTCCCGCTGCGCGACGATGATTGCTCCGGCCTCTACAAAGTCAAAGCGCCTTCGGTCAATGCCTGTTTGCCCCCCATGCAATGGCAGACTTACGACATCCTTTTTGTGCAAGGCAATCCGGCCAAAGGCGAGCTGCCGATGGTGACCATCGTGCAGAATGGGATCACAGTCATCGACCAGGCCAGCATCCCGGCCAATAGGGTGGCTGAAGGCACGGGTGGGGGCGAAGCCAGCGGCGGCTTTCTGCGACTGCAGGACCACGGGTGTCCGGTCGAATACCGGAACATCTGGGTCGAACCGTTCTTCTCGCGCATCCGGATGGGAATCGATTAATGCCTCCAGGTCCAAGGTGCCCGCCACTGCTCACAGCAAGAAGGTTCTAGTTTCTTCAAGTTGCCCCCTTTCAACAAAGCAACGACCTCGCCCTTCCCAGATGCAGGTGGAGAGAGGTTCGGGATTGAGTGCGTGGAGGCAACGAAATGACGAGTGGCAACCTCAGTTTCCGAGTGAGCACGCATCGGCATGACCTTGGCCGAGGCACTTGCAGATCGCCTGTTGGAGTTGCGCCGGCCCGAAGGGTTTTTGCAGGAAGGCGATCCCCTTCTTCGTGGTCAGGCCTTCGTTGGCGAGGTTGAGGCTGTAGCCGCTCATGTAGATGACGGGCAGGTCCGGGCGGCGCGCGAGCAGCGTGTCGGCCAGCACCAAGCCGGAGATGCCTCCGGGCATGACCATGTCCGTCAGGAGCAGGTCGAATTTGCCGGCGTGTTCGTCCCAGACTTTGAGCGCTTCCGCGCTGGAGGAGGCGGCGTGGACCACCCAGCCTTGCGCGCGCAGGATCTTCGACACCGCGTCGAGGACGGGGCTTTCGTCTTCCACGAGCAGGATGGTACGGGGCGCCCCTCCCGTAGAGGAGAGCGAGGCGGCATCGGTTGGACGGCCGGCGCGGAGGGGTTGGCTGGTGCTCGGGAGGTAAAACCGGAAAACGGCGCCGCGGCCGACTTCGCTGCTGACTTCGATCCAGCCGCCGTGCTGCTTGAGGATGCCATAGGCGGTGGCTAGACCGAGGCCAGTGCCTTTGCCGACATCCTTGGTGGTGAAGAACGGCTCGAAGACGCGGTTCTGGACTTCGGTTTTCATGCCTTGGCCCGTGTCCTCGACGCTCACGCAGACGTAGCGGCCTGGCTTGCGGTCGGGGCTGGCGAGCAGGGCAGAGGGATCCACCACCGTCTTAGTGGTGCTGATGCGGAGCTGACCGCCCCCCGGCATGGCGTCGCGGGCGTTGACCGCGAGGTTCATCATCACTTGTTCCAGGCATCTGATATCGGCCAGCACGTGGGGCAGATCCGGTGCGAGGTCCCAGTGAATCGAAATGTGTTCGCCGATGAGCCGGCCGAGCATTCGGCCAAATCCCTGAAGCGTGACGTTCACGTCGAGGACGACGCGCTGGATGACCTGCTTGCGGCTGAAGGCCAGCAACTGGCGGACCAGCGCGGCCGCCCGATCCGCGGCGCAGGAGATTGCCTCCAGAGACTGGGCGACCTCGTTCTCAAGATGGCCGTCGGCCAGCGCCAGGCTGGCATGGCCCTGAATGACCGTCATGATGTTGTTGAAGTCATGGGCGACGCCGGCGGCGAGTTGACCCACGGCTTCCATCTTCTGCGCTTGGCGCAACTGATGTTCCAGGTTGATCCGGTCCGTGATGTCCTGCGCGATGAACAGGAGGTGCGGCTGGTCGCCCAGTGCCAGCAGTTCCATGGAGATCAGCGCGTCGCGCAGGGTGCCGGACTTGGTCAGCAGCCGGCATTCCTGCAGGCGCACGGGTTGGTTCTGGCGCAGCCAGCCCAGCAGGCGGGCCTGATCCGCCAAGTCGGCAAAGAGGTGCAGGTTTTGGGCGGGCCGGCCCCGGACCTCCTCGCCGCGGTGGCCGGTCATCTGCAAGAAGCTGTCGTTGACATCCACGAAGAGTTCGTCAGCCAATGTCTGGATGCCCATGGGAATGGGGCTGGCCTGAAAGGCCTTGGAGAACCGCTCTTCGGACAGGCGCAACGCCTTTTCGTTCGCGCTCGCCGATTTCCAGGCGCAGTTTTTCGTTGGCTTCCTGGAGATAACGGGTGCACTGCTGGACCATTAGGTCGAGGTCTTCCAGGCGGCCCCTGACTTTCTGGGCCAGGAGCCATTTCTTGGTGAGGGCGTGGGCCAGTTGGAGCACCTCCACGTTGTCGAAGGGCTTCTTGAGGATGACAAAGTTGGCGCTGGTGCCCAGTTGGCGGACGATCGCGTTCCACGGGTAATCGGAATAGGCCGTGCAGATGACGACCTGGAGTTCGGGACAGGTGCGCCAGATGTGGCCGATGGTTTCGACGCCGTCCCAGCCGGGTGGCATGCGCACGTCCACGAAGGCCAGGGCGTATGGGCGGCCCTGCGCCAGGGCCAGGCGCACCAGTTCCAGCCCTTCCTTGCCTTGGTAGGCGGAATCAATCTCGAAGGCCGCGCTTTCAGGGGCGGTCGTTTCGCCGAAGAGCGCGGCTTCGGCCCCGGCCAGGTTCGTGCCGGTGGTGGTGATGCCGCGGGTGAGGATTTTGCGGAAGTCCTCGTGGATGGCCGCGTTGTCGTCAATGACGAGAATGCGGAAGCAGGCGTCGGGAGCGGTGGGAATCATGGTTTCCTCCGTGGTTGTCATGGCTCGTTCCTGGGTTGAAGTGGCAGTTCCAAAGTGAAGGCAGCGCCGGTGCCGGGGCCGTCGCTATGGGCGGTGAGCTGGCCACCCAGTTCTCTGGCGGCCAGCGCGGCGCTGTGCAGGCCAAAGCCATGGCCGTCTTTGCGCGTGCTGAAGCCGTGGGAGAAAATGCGGGTGAGGTTTTCCGGCGGGATGCCCACGCCGTTATCGAGCACTTGGATGCGCACCCGACCGCCGCCGTGGCCGCCGACGCGCAAGGTCAGGCGCTTGTCGGTCCGTCCGCTTTCGTGCAGGGCGTACTTGGCGTTGCGGATGAGGTTGATGAGGATTTGCAGGACTTTGTGCTTTTCGACGGCCAGGGGCGGCACCGGAGTGAACTCGCGGTGGAAGGTGATGCCGTGCCGATCCAGCGCGCTGAGGTTGAGCTGGATGGCGTCCTCCACCAGGTCGGCCACCTGGACCGTCTCCACCACGCCGGCGACTGTGGCATAGCTCTGCTGCATGGCCACGATGTCTTTGATGTGGTCCACGTTCTTGCGGAGTGACTCGAGTTCGCCGAGGCAGAGGGACTGCTCCTCAGTGAGCGTCTGGCCCAGCGCGGCCAAGTAGCCGGGCACCTGGCGGCCTTTGGCGTCGCGCGTGAGGAACCCACCCAGGTCCGCGGCGTGCTGGTCCAGCAAGGTGGTCAGCTTGTGCAGGCCCGCCCCACCTTGGAGTGGCGGAGGCGGTCAATGACCAGGGTGGTGCTGACGTTGACGCTGTTGAGGACGTTGCCGACGTTGTGGAGCACGCCGGTGGCGACCTCGGCCATGCCGGCCTGGCGAGAAACTTCCAGCAATTCCTTCTGCGCTCGCTCAAGCTCGGCCTCGGCTCGCTTGCGCTCGGTGATGTCCAGAATGACGGCCAGGAAGAGCGGTTTGCCGGAGTGATCGACCTTTTGCAGGTGGACCTCGACCGGGTAATCGCTGCCATTGGCGCGGCGGTGAATCGTGTGAAGGACGTGCTTGTCCTTCGCGCCCCGGAGCAGCGGCTCCACCATCTTGCGAAACGCCGCCTCGGTGAATTCGGGGTTCAAGTCCAGGGGTGTCATCTGCTGCAGGGCCGCCAGCGAATAGCCGAGATTGCGCAGCGCGCCCGGGTTCACGTACTCGAAGCGCAGCGTCTCGGCGTCGAAGATGCAGATTTCGTTGAAGCTCTTTTCCAGAATGTTGGTGATCCGCGTTCGCATCTCCAGAGCCTTCTCGCGTTCGATCCGCTCCTCGATCAAAGCGGTCTGCACTCGGACGCGCCGCCGCAAGGCCATGACCCATGAAACGACGGCTAGAATGATCAGGCTCATCATCACCAGCACGCCGACGGTGTGACGCACAGTCAACCAGGGCGCGCCTTTAAGCACTCGAAGGTCGGCTGGCGATCGCAGATGAAGCTGAAAGGACTTCGGGTAGCGACTGGCATCCACCTGGACGGAGCAGACGCCGGTCAGTTCGAGCACGCTGCCGACCCGAAGTGCTGAGGAGAGTTGATCCGTGCTGTCCAAGTGGGCATTGAAAATCACGGGTCCGTCCTGCAGAACCAGCATTTTCTCCTTCGAGTGAGTGATCAGGTCCAGAAGGCGGGCCCGCAGCCGAACGAGTTTGGAGTCGAAGATTTCATTGTTGGAACCTGCGCTCAGTGCCTGTTCGGCAGTCACCGGCCCCGCTCGCGGCAGCGCTCCCGTACTGAGCTTGCGGAAGATCGCCTGGATTAGGCCGGTGTGTAGTTGCCGGTGGCCGGAAACCCTGCCACCTCAACTTCGTCGCCCGGATTAAGCGTTTCCGGGTTCTCGCTGTTGACCCTGATCCCGCCGCCGTCGTCCTGCAGAAAAAAGAACTGGCCTGGCCGATGCAACGTCACCGTGCCTCGAATCCGCACGCGATGGTCGGGTTCAGCGCCGGCGGCAAATTGAAACAGACTTCCGATCGTCCGCAGAGGCAGCGCAAAGGGATCAGCGGGTGCGCTTCGTTCCGTTTTGACGAAATCCAGACTCGGAACAAACAGCCGAACGCCCATCAATTGCCGTTTCTGATTGAAGGTCGTTCCACACGCGCCTTCCAACCGAACTGTTGCATCCACGAGATGGGGCGGAGCCGGTTGGTTCCCCCAACTGGGGATGATCACTTCGAAGTGTCCGCCCGGTTCGGCGACATCCAGCGTGAAGTGGCCCGACTCCATTTTGACTGAGTGTATGACGCCGTCCATGCCCACCCACTGGCTGTCCTGCGAGCCCGAGCTCAATTCCATGAGTGAATAGTGGCGGGCTGGCGGCAACGGAGCACGTCCCAGCGGCTGAAAACGCGACCGCACAATCATGGGCGCGTAGTCCCCTGCCGCCGTCACTCCCTCCAGTTCAATCCAATCTTCAAGGTTGAGGTCGAGCTCTTGCTCGCCGACATCGACGTAGATGCCGGCTTTCGTGTCTTGGACAAAAAGGCTTCCCCAATTCGGGTAGTAAAAGGTGACCACACCGCGGATGCGGACGGGGATCTCTCGGGCGGCGTCCTCGGGCTTGAGAGACCGGATCTGCTCAATCGAGGTCAGAACATTCGTGCTGGCTCGGCCTGCGACCGAGGAATCCAACCCACCCGGCCAAACCTCATTCGTGCCGATAATTCCAATGCGGCGAGAGACGATCTCCCGCAGTGCCGGCTCACCCTGGATCAGCGTCGGTGACCCAACAACATCCAGCAAGAGCCCAGGCTTCAGGCCATTGGTACGCAGCGAGTCCAACCGGACGACGCCCGTTCGGTCTCGAAGCCAGACCGAGCCGCCCAAGCCGTTGGTCTGAACCGCCGCTTGAACTCGTATCGGTCCACGCGGGTCTGGCGCAGAGCTGGCCTTCAACACCTCGGTGATGGGCTGGATCGGCAGCGCGAAAAGGTCTTTGGGCGCTGGTTCTTCGACCATCACCTGCGCCCCGTCCGGAACGGATAACTGCACTCCAGTCAGGCGCCTCTCCTCGTCGGCAGAGGCAGTGCACACCCCTTGCAGCCGCACCCGGGCGTTCACCAAATCTCTCCAACCCGGTGGAACCGTCCGGACCAAAACCTGCATCCAGTCCCGGCCTTGCGCAATCTGGAGCGCCAGCCGACCCTCTTCGATCAGCGCGGATCCGACCACGCCCCGAACCTCCACCCAATAGCCATCGGCTTTTCCATTGCCGAGCTCGCGAATCGTCGAGATCAGCGGGTTGGGCAGATGGCCCGGGCCGAGCACCTCGACGTGAGCGCGAGAAATGACCGGGGAGTACGCTCCCGGATTAGACACGCCGCTGACTTCGACCATCTGGCCCGCCGGCAGTTGCGTCCGCAGGTCAAAGTTCATCACATAAACCCCGGCGGTGGAGTCCTGGACAAACATCATCCCCCACTCCGAGTCCATGAAGGTCACCACGCCTCGAATCCGAACCGGCAGAAAGCGGTTCGCCTCCTCGAAGGTCAGGGCCCGTACTTGGAGTGCGTTGGTGAGCACGGCTCCGGAAACCTCCCGAAGCGCATCGGCGGCCGCAGCGGCGGTGAACCTCAGGCCCAGGGCCAGGCACAGGATGCCCGCGGTGAGCCAATGACGCCGGGCAGCGCGGCCTCGATCAAACCATCGAACCGTGTCCCGGTGCCTGCTTCGGTGCGAGGTCATGGCGGAGTTTAGAATCAAATCGGCACGTCGCAAAGTACATTAAGCCCAACGCCGCCATGAAGGCGCAGCGCAACCGCTGAGATTCTGAAGTCGATGAAAGGACGTTTCATGATTCGCTCGATGTCGCTCGACGAAGGCCTCTGGACGGCGGGCAAGAGAGGATCCACCGGGGATGCCGGAGAAGCCGGCGGCGTGCCCAAGGGCAATTCGAGAGTGAACGTGGCGCCTTGGCCCAAGCCCAGACTGTGAACGGCCAGTTGCCCGCCCATTTCCCAGGCCGCCAAGGCGCCGCTGTGCAGTCCGAAGCCATGCCCGTCTTTGCGCGTGGTGAAGCCGTGGGCGAAAATGCGGGTGAGATTCTCCGGCGGGATGCCCACGCCGTTCTCGAGCTGTGGAGTGACTCGAGTTCGCCGAGGCAGAGGGACTGCTCCTCGGTGAGCGTCTGGCCCAGGGCGGCCAAGTAGCAGAGCATCTGGCGGCCTTTGGCGTCGCGCGTGAGGAACTCACCCAGGTCCGCGGCGTGCTGGTCCACGGCCTTGGCGTCGTTCTCGTTGACCTCCGCGAACATGCTGGTGGAGAAGCCGGCGCGAAACGGCGCGATGTTGGTGCCGTCCAACCCGGCGCCAAAAAACGGAGCGGCCGCCGCAAGGGACAGCAGCACGGCGAAACCACGACCCGAGATTCCCGCCCATCTTGGGTCGCAGGCTTTCCCCCGCTCGCGGCGTTCGTTCATTGCATGATCCTCTACATATAAGCGGCAAAATAAGAGCGGCCAACCACCCAGCCGGTTGATGCTGCGGCTCAACGGACATCTTGCAGCCGCTTCCACACCTCTGTGCCCACGATCAGATTGAGTCGCGATCGCAGCGTCACTTGGTCGTAGCGCGTCTTGTAGTGCTGCGCGGACATCAGCGCCTCCATCCACTGGGCGCGGATGACTTCTTCGGTTTCTACAAGATCATTTTTTGACAGGCACGGTGTTCAGCTCGCGATTCTCCGTGGCAGCCTTCATGGCGTCAAACGTGGCCTGGGGGGACTTCTGCGCGGCATTCAGGCCGAGGAACGTGTCTTTGATCTGAAGGCCGAGGCCTTCCTGGAGCAGGAACTTCTCGTCCTTGAGCTTGGCGAGCCTGGCTTTCGTTCCACGACAGGCCCATCGCGTTGGCCAGCGCGGCCTGGGCCATCGCCTCGTTTTTTCCAACAGCGCCACGGCGGAGCGCAACGACTCGACCGAGTGTCATCCCACGGGGTGCCGGGCTGGAGGCGGTTTGCGGCGCGGCATTTGTGGTGGTGCCCAGGGTGACTGGCTCTGCCCCGTCCAAGGAACCAGAAGGGCGAGGGCTACGGCCATTCCTGACGCTTTGAGAACACCGTTTGTGTCGGACGTTTTCATTATTTGTGTGTTTTCGGATTCATCTCATTCATATTCAGCATTGTTTATCGGAAGTGATTCTCTCCGCCTTGAGAAATTAGTGATTTCACGTTTTGCGTCTGAGAGATGCATCACGTTTATCCTGCTCGGCTGAACGATAGTCTTGATCGTAAAGCATGATTGGCATCCAACGCACTATTAGAATAACGTTCTCAGTGCCGAATCATTTTCTGCCACACGGCCAAACGCTCACACAATCCAAGGGCGGCAATGTGGGCATAATCGATTTGCGCCGGGAAATCCTCATTTTGGCGGGCGGACCGCTCGAGCACGTTGGCCACATGGATGGCAGTGAGGGCCGAGAAATGCCTGCCACCGCTGGCTGCCGGTTGGTGGTGGAAGGCGACCGCTTCGAGAATCGGAAAAGGCATTCCCCAGAGACCGAGCAGGTAGGCACCAATTTCGGCGTGAGTCGCTCCGAAATGTTCCTGCTCGGCCTGCCAGACAGGCTGTGGTTTTTGCCGGGCCCGGTTTCTGACGGCGCGGTACTCCTCGCCCAGGTTTACGGCCAGGACGAGTTTCCCAACATCATGCAATAGTCCGGCGGCCAAGGCGTCGTCCGCCATTCTTTGACCGGCGTCTTCGCCGCGGACGATGTCTCCGGCCATCATGCCCGCAGAAAGGCTGTGGGCGGACAGGTTCTGGATGGAAAAATCGGAAAGACACTGCGAGTGATATGGTGAAAAGATATGGACCCACAAGACCAGAGCTTTGACCGTCTCCAAGCCGAGCAAAAGGGCCGCTTCCGTAGGATTGGCTATCTGAGCTTGCAGCCCGAAAAAGGCCGAATGCGGCCTTCACGCGCGCGCAACTTGCGCAGCCCGCGGCCCAATCGAGACTGAGGTCAAACCAAACCATCGAGAATGGTCGGCAGGCGCTCCAGACTGCGCCGCAAGCCGGCGTGTGCGATGGCCTTTTCTTCGTCAGCCCGATCGGGAAAAAGAATGCTCCAACCGCTGGCATTCAGCCAATCCGCATCCGTGACTGGCGCATAATTGCCGCTATTGCCGATTTTGGCGTAATGGACCAGAAGGTTGGCGATTTGCACGGCGGCCACGATCTGGGCGTACTCTTTGGCCTGTTCCGGATGATGATGGAAGCGGGCCGTTTCCACCATGATGGCCGGCAGATGGTGGTTTTGCAGGTAAAGGGAACCGAGTTCCGTGTGATCGATCCCAAGAACTTCCAACTCCACCTGGAGAAGGTCACGTTCACCCTGGCGCATTTGCCGGTGAACTTCTCCGAAATGCTCTGGAAAAGTTGCCGCCATGATGATCTTGCCCACGTCATGCACCAAGCCGGCCACATAATCGGCTTCATCCGCGGGGAGCATGACGGAATTGACCACCTCGCGCGTCAGAATAGCCGTGGCGATGCAATGTTGCCAGAATTCACGCCACCGGAACGAGGTGTGGCCGGTCAGCTTTTGAAAATCCTCAATGATGGGCGTGACCATGGCCAGTTGGCGAATCTGCCGGACGCCCAAATAGAACACGGCTTCTTCGATGCTATTAATGGGCGTGGTAATGCCATAGTAAACGGAATTGACCAGGCGGAGCAATCGCGAGGTTAAACTCGGGTCCCGGCGGATGACTTCCGAAATCTGGGACGTGTAGCGTTGATCAGCGTTGAGCAATTCGCGCAGCGCATTGTTAATACTGCTCAGAGAGGGCAAACGAGGGCAGTCGTTCAAGCGCGCTTCAATCTGGTTCCGATCCAGTTGACGGCAAGGGATTGGGGCGGTCTGTAAATCCATACTTGTTCCTCCTCTCCTATCGACACGAACCGGGAAAAGTTGAGGCGCCAGCCACATCTTTTTTGAAAAAACACGCCGCGGGTCTCAAGTAGCGGCAAGAACTGCCGATGGATTGACTTGTAATGCTCGAGGAACCGTATGATCTGGCGATGGCGGCAACAAAACAGCGGCGGGTTCAGGCCGCGACAGAACGCCGTGCCGCCGGTGTCAAATTGACATGACGCGGTCAATGCCTAGACTAACCAAGCACATCGGTTGGTGCGCTGTGAGTCTAATCGCAATTAGGCTCTCGGTTGCAGCCGGTTCCGGCTACCTGCCGGTGATTGGCCCCAAACCGCTGCATTTCCAAACGCCCGCAGATCTCGTCGGCGAAAAAGTGGTGTTGCCGCCGTTGGTCATGCGCGAAGAAGAACCGGCCACACTCAAGGAAAATGAACCGCAGGCGGCTGTTGCTCCCTCACCGCCGCCAGTTCCTTTGGCGGTCAAAACCGAATTAGCGCAGGCCCCGGTCACGAATGAGATTCCGCCTTCCAGCGGGACGGATACGAATATCCTGACCCCTCAGATGCTCCTCCGGTTTTTCAGTCAGAATCCCGCCAGCACGAACCGGACAGGACCTGCTGTTTTCGTGCCGGCTGGTTTTGCACCTGCCCAGGCGGCGCCGATTCCATCCAGCAGCGCAACCTATTCCATCACTCCTTAATCGAGGCGCCGATCAGCACTTATGAACCTGCTTCAGTGTCTCCTTCCCTCCCGGCGAACGGTTTGGTTCTTTTTTTTCTGCGGAATGAATTTGGTGTTGGGAGCGGATGGCTGGATCAAGGAAGATGCTTCCACGAATGCGAGTTCGCTGTTCCCGGGCGATGCATTGGCAGAGACTAACCAAACGGCTTCGCGCCCGCCCTTGGCGCCCACCCTGCCGCAGAATGATCTCCTGAAAGCCCCGACCGGGCCAACACCGGAATTCCCTGTCCTGGAAACGAATGGTCCGCCGGATTCCGTCACCAATGTGGCACCGGCGCCATTGGTGCTATCCGAATTGGCTGGACTCTCTTCGAACTTGGTCAGCACCCTTCGCTCAACCAATAGCCAGGATCGGATTCGCCGCTTCCAGCTTCAACTGGATCAAGCCCGGCAGCAACGACGGGACAACCAGCCGGTTTTGGCGAAACATTTGCTGGTTTCATTGCTGGAGACAAACGCGCCAGCCGAGCTGAAAAGGGCGGCGTTGCTGGAACTGGCCTTGGTGGCGCAGGGCGACAATCAACTGTTGAAAGCCCAGCAGATCTTCGCCCAATTTGTCCGGCTGTATCCCCTGGATCCGCGCGTTCCCGAAGTCTTGCTCCGGCAAGGTCTGCTCTACCGTCAATTGGGCGTGAGCACTTTGGCTCTGTCCAAGTTCTACGCGGTCATGACCAGCGCGCTGGCCCTCAAGCTCGACCGGATTGATTATTATCAACGGCTCGTTTTGCAGGCCCAGACCGAGATTGCCGACACCTACTACCTGGAAGGCAAGCAGGCCGAGGCGGCGGATTTCTTTCAGCGGCTGCTCAAACTGGACTCACCGGAATTGAACCGGGTCCAAATTCAATTCAAACTGATTCGTTCCTTGGCCGCCCTGGGCCGCCCGGCCGAGGTCGTCGCTCAGGCCCAGGATTTTATCGAGCGATATGCCAACGCCATGGAGCAGCCGGAAGTGCGATTTCAACTGGCCACAGCCCTCAAACAACTGGGCCGAAATCGCGAAGCCATGCGCCAGGTCCTGGTCTTGTTGGAATCGCAACAAAGCAGCGCCCGGCAAAACCCCGAAAACTGGATTTATTGGCAGCAACGCACCGGCAACGAGATCGCCAATCAACTTTATCGGGAAGGCGATTACGTCAGCGCCCTGGAAATTTACATGAATTTGTCGGAACTGAACAAATCCCCCGCCTGGCAATTGCCCGTCTGGTACCAGATCGGCCTGGTCTTTGAGCGCCTGGAGCAGCCGCAAAAAGCTTCCGAAATGTATGGCCGTGTGATCGGGCGCGAAAAGGAGCTCACGGAGCAAAACGCCGCGCCCAGCTTGCTGGCGATGGTGGAAATGGCCAAATGGCGCAAGAATTACCTGAGCTGGCACACCGCGGCCGAACGGGCCAGCCTGGAGATTCACCGGGCCTCCGCAGCCTCTGCAGCCGGCCCTGCGCAGCCATGAGCCCGCCCGTGGATATGCTGGCTGATTTGCAGGGGCATCTGGAGGTCTTTCGCGGAATTTTGGCCGTGACGGAGCGGGAAAACCAGGCCTTGCGAAATCCGGCGCCTCCGCCCTGGGAGGAAATCTGCGCCGCGAAAAAAAACTTGCTTCCTCGTCTCAATCAGGCGCTAGATCAATTACGAAAGCATCGCGTAAACTGGCAAAAACTCAGCGCGACTGAGCGGACCCGCCATGCGGAGATTGGCGCGTTACTGCGGCAAAACCAGGATGTGATCATGAAGATCATTGTTTTGGATCGCGAGAATGAACAGGCTTTCTTGCGCCGGGGGTTAGTCCCCCCGAATGAATTGCCGTCAGTGAACCGCCAGCGGCCTCATTACGTGGCCGACCTCTACCGCC
Organism: uncultured Verrucomicrobiota bacterium; assembly: GCA_964363225.1. Taxonomy (GTDB): domain Bacteria; phylum Verrucomicrobiota; class Verrucomicrobiia; order Limisphaerales; family CAYIIH01; genus CAYIIH01. Next base: position 19,583 of record CAYIIH010000126.1, read on the forward strand.
GTCAAAGCGCTCGTTAGACGGGAAGGCGCGTTTGCGGTCTGAATATGTCAAGTAATCTGAAATCGCGCCGGGATCATGCCGATCGAAAAAATCATCGTGCTTGAGGACGATCTGATCGTCCGGAAGAATTTGGAACAGCAATTGCGCCAGCGCCGCTACGATGTGGCGGCGGCCCCCACCCTGGCGGCTGCCCAGGAATTGCTCGGCAAGGACACCTTCGATCTGATTTTCGTGGACGTGCGGCTTCCGGACGGGGAAGGAACCGATTTGCTCAAGCAATTGCAGACTCGTCCCACCAAGCCTTTGGTCGTCATCACCACCGGCTTCGGTTCCATTGAATCAGCCGTGCAATGCATGCGGGACGGCGCTTTTGATTATTTGATCAAGCCGTTTTCGCCCGATCAACTCGAGGTCACCCTGAGGAGGGCGCAGGAATTCACCCAGCTCATCAAGGTCAACCAATACCTCAGCCATGAGGAAGATGAAGAAGGCCAGCAGGTTTTGCTCGGCAAGAGCATGGCCATGGAGCATCTCCGGCAGCTCATCCGCAAGGTCGCTCGCACTCAAGCGACCGTGCTGATCCAGGGCGAAAGCGGGACCGGAAAGGAGCTGGTGGCACGGGAACTGTACCGCCAAAGCCCGCGCGCCGCGGCTCCGTTCATCAAGGTCAATTGCGCGGCCATTCCGGAAAACCTGATTGAAAGCGAGTTCTTCGGGCATGAAAAAGGATCGTTCACCGGGGCTTTGAACAAGCGTGAAGGCCGCTTCGAACTGGCCCACGGCGGCACCATCCTGCTGGATGAGATCAGCGAGATTTCGTCCACCGTCCAGGCCAAACTGCTCCGCGTTCTTCAGGAACGGGAATTGGAGCGGGTCGGCGGCAGCCGCACCATTAAAGTCGATGTGCGCGTCATCGCCACCACCAACCGGCATCTCGAGCAAAGCGTGGAAAGAAAAGAGGCCTGGTCAGGTGAATCTGTGGGTGGTTTCCGGCTCTGGAAGCCTGCCGAGGT
>CAYIIH010000127.1:0-20457 GCA_964363225.1 uncultured Verrucomicrobiota bacterium
GACCGTTTTCGCGATACCCGATAAAGTATAACTTGGAAGATCCGTGGGGAATTCTGTTGCCTCACCTCGCGGAAATCAAAGGTATCTGCGTGTGGCTCCAACTCAAAGCCTGCGCCGAACTGGCGGCTGGCCAAAGCGAGAACGCTTTGGAGGATGTGAAGCTGGGGCTTTATATGGGCGATTCGGTGAAGGGAGAACCCGTTTTAATTTCTTATCTGGTGCGCATCGCCTGCTTTCGGATTGCGACTCAACCGATCTGGGAGGGCTTGGCCGAGCACCGATGGTCTGATGCTCAATTGCAGGAACTTCAAACCCGCTTACACCAATACGATTTCGTAGCAGACTTGAAACGGACTCTCGCTGCAGAGCGCGCGGCAGCGATTCTGACCGCTGATCTCCTCTTCAGGGGGAAATATCGTCTCAGCGAATTGAGTGATGAGACTGGGACCGGCGAGGTGATGGGTGAAGCCATCTTTCAAATCGCTCCGCACGGATGGTATTATAAGGAACAGCTCAATTATTGCAGGCTCTTTGACACGCTGTTTGGCACAGGACTTGACACAACCCAAAAGCAAGTTTTGCCGAGCCAAATCGAATCCAATTTTCACGAGCTTGAGCGGATGCTTTCTCCAAGAAGGTCTGGCTTTAGCGCCATATTCCACCATCGAGCCATAGCAGGTTTGCTGCTGCCCAGCCTTGCCAACGTGCTGCGCAAATCTGCCGAGGCCCAGACCCTCGCCAACCAGGGTGCCCTCGCCTGCGCCCTCGAACAATACCGCTTGTCCCACGGCCAGTTCCCCGACCAGTTGGAGGCCCTGACGCCTCAATTCATCTCCCAATTGCCCAACGACGCGATCACCGGCAAGCCTTACAAGTATCGCCGAGCCGACCGTGGACAATTTGTCCTCTATTCCGTCGGCTGGAACGAAAAGGACGACGGCGGAACTGTCGCTCTGCAAAAAGACGGTTCGCTGGATTTGAAAAACGGCGATTGGGTCTGGGAATATCCAGCCAAATAAAGTTCAACCAGCCTTGCCAGTTGCTCGCGCGAGATCATGCGTGCAACGCGCGGTTTTCTTCGCAGACGTTGCGGATGTCGAGGATGCGCTCGTAACTGTCCGAAGGAGTGGGATGCCCCTGCTGAAGGTCTGACAGCGCCTTGGCCATGATGTCGCAGATCACAACCATTCTAGCCCAAATGGCGGCCACTCCATCCAAACTGGCCTCGCGTTGGGCTCACCGCTTCTCCTGCAAGAACGCGATCAGATCACGCAAATCTCCCGGCGCCAGCCCCGCTTCGAGACCTTCCGGCATGAGCGAGAGGCCGGTCGATTCCATCCGTTTGATCTGCGGGCGCGGCACGACCACCTTCTTGCCTCCGGCTTGCAGCAGAGTAATGGCTTCCCCAGACTCCGATTGGAGAATTCCGGATTCCAACTCGTCCGAAGTCAGATCCACGTTGTAGCTGATGTAATTCGGATTGATCGCCATATTGGGATCGAGAATATTCGACAGCAAATCCTCGACGCTGCGATGAGCCACATCGCTCAAATCCGGGCCGACTGCGAAACCCAGCTTCTCCTTCAGGTGGCACTGGGCGCAGGTCTTTTCAAAAATCTCCCGGCCACGCCCAGCCACTCCACTGGCCGGCATTTTCTTCAACCATTCTTCCACCACGGTTTTGCGGTTGCTGTATTCCTCATCGCCAATGAAACGAGCGATGCGCGCCTTGATCTCCGGCGTGCTTTGGCGCAGCAACCGCCGGCGTTGTTCGAGGTCGAGGTTGAGTTCACCCACTTTGATCCTTTCAGTTTCCAGGGCCTCGATGAGGAAGGGATGGTACGTGCGCCGTTGCAGCAACAAGTGGATCACCGGCGAACGGACGATCGGCGCCAAGGCGCGCCAGCGTGCGACGAGATGTTGCGCTATGGTTGGCTCGGTAAACTGGCGGAGCACTTCAACGGCTGCTCCCTGAACCAATGAAGGCTGAGAGCTTTCCAGCAGCGCAAACAGCGTCGGCTCGACGGCCGCAAAAGTTCCCAACGCCAGCAACCGGATGTTTTCGAGGCGCGATGCCAAAGATTGCGAATTGTCTTTGGCTTTTTGTATGGCCAGGGCGAGGGCGCTTCGTTGCATTTCGTTCTCTGGCAGGCCGAGTGTTCGAGAAAGTCTCCACGCTGCCGCCAGCAGAGGGGTGGATACTTGTGCCGCCAGTTTTTCCAGGGCGGAAGCGATGGTCGAATCTGCAGGTATTTGGCTGGCACCCCGCGCCACACCGGTTTGCAGGCCACGCAAAGCGGCCAGTTGCCACTGCGGTTCGAGCCGCAAATCGAGCAGCGTTGCGAGAGCTGCGGGCAGGTTTTTGCCTGAGCTGGCCCGGGCGCCGATCAAATCCGCCAATTCCTCGGTCAAATCGAGTTTTTCCGGCGTGGGTTCCCTGCGGAAACCAGTGTCGGAGAGCAACGCCCGGAATAGTTGATCTTCGCCGTGCCGCAAGGAACTGAGCACTGCCAAACGGGACCAGCGAAAGGCGTAATCCTGCCTCAAGATTCTTGACAATGCGGCCTGTGAATCAAGGTGCTCGAATTCGCCCAAAGTCAAAGCGGTCTGGAATCGGACCCGCGCGTTAGCATCATCAGCCATCACCAGGATTCTCGCCCGCAGTTTCTCAGAGCCGGGCAACAGTTTTTCGGCCAGGAGAAGCGCGTTTTCGCGAACGCCGGGATGCGGATCGGAGAGGGCTTTCAAGAGGAGTGGCTCGTCCAGTGCGCGGAGGCCTTCCAAAGTCCAAAACGCATGCAGCCGTGCTAAAGGATCGGTATCGTCAGATCGAGACGCAGGCAATGATGCCCGCGCTCCTCTAAGCTCGAAACCTGTTGTGGCGAGCTTGATTAGGGCTGGCACGGTGCTTCGGTCTTGTCGCTCCACCAGCAACCGCTGGGCCGTCAGTCGCCACCACTGATTCGGGTTGGCTAATTCCTTGACCAATTCTGCTGTTGGGGCCGTGTGCAAACGCGGTTTTCGAGCGGGCAAACCGCCTTTGGGTGTAAGGCGATAGATGCGTCCTCGGTCTTCACCGGCGCGGAGATCAAGTCTATCTTTAACCTTTTGCGGGATGTAATCCGGATGCTCGATCACATCACGTTGCATATCAATCAGATAAAGCGCGCCATCCGGGCCCGACTCGGCGCCAATCGGTCGAAAGGCATTGTCGCGGCTGGCGAAGAACTCCTGCGTTTGTTCATCGGCAGACCTTTTCGCGACAAAACTTGGCCCGTTTTCGACGAGCACATCGCGATGCACGAGATTAGCGGCGACATCACAGACCAAGACGCTGCCGCGCAAGTCACCGGGATAGATCGAGTTGCCGACGTAGCCCAACCCGCCGGCGGCCGAGAAATGACCGGCCTGTTCAGGATGATTGACGCGAGTTTCGGGCGGGGCGATGGGGTAGATGCGAGACATCTCTCCGTGGTCCGAAATGCTGACGGTGGTCTCGACCGGTGGCAGGCCCGGAAAACGTTGCAGATAGCGGACGGGCAGAATGCGATGCTGAAGATGGTTGATATTGTACGTGGCAAAACTGCGGCCCCAGTCGTCGAACACCAAACCAAATCCGCCACTGCTTTGATAAGTGGTTGTGAAATCACCAGTTACGGGGTCAAAACTGAAATCGAAGTCGCGGAGGGAAACCGACGCTCCAGGTTTGCGCGAAGAACTGATGGCGCCGCCGTTGCCACCGTTGACGCCATGGACCCGGTTGTCCAAACCCCAACGCAACCCGCTCACGTTGCTGTCGGTGACACCCAATCTGAAGCCGGAAAACAACACTTCGCGAACGTCGGCTTTGCCATCGGCGTCGGTATCCTTGAGAAAAAGAATCTCGGGCGGCGCGGTCACCAGGATGCCGCCATTCCACGGCGCCACGGAGGTCGGGAAGCTCAGCCATTCGGCGAACAAGGTGGCTTTGTCAATCTGGCCGTCGCCATTCTCATCTTCGAGCAAGCGAACCGTTCCTCCAGGACGGCGGTCCGGCCCGATTCCTGACGGATAATCCCGCATTTCCACCACATAAACGCGACCGTGCTCGTCAAAAGTCATGGCGACGGGATCAACCACTGCCGGTTCGGCGGCAAAAAGGGACATTCCAAGGGCCGGATGCAGTTCATGATTACCGTGTGCGGCGATTGGATGCTTTTCTTCAGCGCCAGGCATGTCGATAAGCGCCGGGCCAAGAATGGCCAGACATAAGCGCAGGAGGAATTTCGCGAAGAGCGGAGGCTGTTTCAGTGAGGATTTGTTGCTGACACCCATAATCTGGTTGTCCGCGCAGGCTATCAGGATTTTGAGCATGCGCGACGCAAAAATGGGGAACGACTCCCGTTTCTGGCGTAACGAACCGTTGCCTTGCCGTACGATGCCGATGTTTCCGTTGGAAGCAGTTGATGTCTAAACACATGGGAAAATAAACTTGAAACTCGCGAAACAGTTTAAAGCCGACCATTGCGATGCCTATTTTAAGAAGACGAAGCCAGGTGCGCGCTCCATTTGTGGTCACTTTGAACGCGATGCTTTGGCATGGGGTGCTTGGCCGGGCGCTCCATTCAGTCCCGTGGGCACCTTCGACGCCAAAGTTGTGGATACGAAGATGGCTCGGCAGATGTCGTTTGCGGCCCGGTGGGGATCAGCGTGTGGCCAGGCATTTAACGCCGAAAGGTTTTTGGTGGAACATCCGCAGTTCGACTGGATGAAAGATATTGTAAGGAGTCGCCCACCACAACCTTGGACCGTTTTTCGCGCTGGGGAAAAAGACTGAATTGATGTTGGTGCCGGTGGTCGGACTCGAACCGACACGACTTTTTATGGTCCCAGGATTTTAAGTCCTGTGCGTCTGCCATTTCGCCACACCGGCAAGCTCGTTTCTGCTGGCTGCCAAGAGTAACGTTCCGGTGCCATGATGAAAAGCGTGAACTTCCATGTCCGCCGCCTACCGCGTCAAACGGCCTGGGACAACAAGGACATGCCTGCTCGAAACTCGAATGGTTCGGCAACGCCGCTGCCGAATCGGTAACGACTCATTGACGGATCACCTGCCAGCACCCTCTCTTGAAGCACGGAAGGACCGCGGCGTGCTTTGCCCATTGAAGCCCCAGGGAAGGGAAAGCAATCCCCCTCTCCTTCGTGGAAGCTGGCAAAATACCCGCACGGGCTGATGATCGGTTAAGTGGGAAGATGCATTGAGGAAAAAACAGGCCCAAAAAAAATGTATAAACCTCTTGACTTGTCGGTCAGAAGTGATTACAAAATCAACAAATTAGAACTTGGGCGGATAAACTGGAATTTGTGACAAGAATGCTTTGAGAAGAACCTGCAAGGAATTATGACGAAGATGAAAACGGCAATTTTAAGAGCAACGGTGTTAGTGGCAACGTCGCTTCTGTGTGGTGCTTCCGCCTTGGCAAGCACCGTTTACGAGAATTCAGCGTCACCTCCTGATAAATACTATTCTCCTGCGGGAATCAATGGGATTGAATTTGGAGATGAAATCGACCTCGCCGGAACTGACCGTCTGGTGACTGAATTCCGGTTTGAGTACTTTCTGAAGCTGGGTGCCAGTGGGAATGAACAGGGGCGTCTGGCCATTTATAGCCAAAATGGCGCCAATATCACCCAAGGCAGCGTCTTGGCCATCGCACCGGGCACACTTCTGTACGATAGTGGGAACTTCTCACTCGCCTCCGGCTATCAGCAGTATATTTCTCCTGCCCTCTCTTTCCAAGCCCCGAACACTCTGACCTGGGCGGTGACTTTCAGTGGACTGGACGCGGGGGAAGATGTGGGACTCCTTCTTTCCGATACGCCGCAGACTGGTGCCAGTTTCCGGGATTTTTGGCAAAAAAACAGCAGTGGAAATTGGGGATTCTTCGAAATGGACGGCGGCGGCACCAAAGCGAATTTCGTCGCGAAAGTCACAGCCGTTCCCGAGCCCGGCACCTTGGCGTTGCTGGTGGGTGGTTTGGCTTGGCTGGGTTTTCTCGGTTATCGGCGCAAGATTTAATCAGTCATAATCCTCCAACAAACAAGTTCAAAGCGCGGGATCACCCGCGCTTTTTTGTTGAATCAATGGGCGATTCTGGAGCTTTATTCCTGGGACGGTTTTCCTTCTTCAACCCCCTCTTTGCGATAGCTGGCCACCACCCAATCGCTCAGCACTTTGTCCGGACTTTCGACGGCTTGGTCATCAATGACGAACTCCTGCTGGCCGGTGTTTTGAGAAATCAATCTCAATCCGAACTGGAAGTCTTTAAACTTCTCGGAGCAAAGATCACGCACGGGTTTGGACTGCGCCAAGGCCAACGAAATCAGCCGGTCCACCGCTGTCTCGGTGAATCGGATTTTCAAACCATGAGTCTCTTGAAAGCGCTGCGCAAACTCCTGCAACAACTGGCTCATCACCGTCCGCTCTTCCTTGGCATGTTGCTCGAGCAATTTCTGCAACTCCCTCTGAGGTTGATCAGCCAACTCACGCGTGACGACAAACCTCCTCACCTGGGTTGAAGGCAACTCAAATTTCAGGTCGCGAAACGTCCGTTCACAGACCGTCATCAAGCCTCTCGCGCCGGTTTTTTCCTCGGCGGCCATCTCTGCAATCTGACGCAAGCCGTCGTCGCGAAAAAGCACTTCGATTCCATAAGCCGAAAAGGATTGCTCGTATTGGCGTATGATGCTGCCTTCCGATGTCTTCAAAATGAGAAACAAGTCCTCCATGTTGAGCTGTTGGCAGATGACACGGACCGGCAAACGCCCGATGAATTCAGGCTCGAAACCGAAATCGATAAAATCTCGAGTCTGAACATGATCGAGGCATTTCTCGTCGTTCTCAATCGTTGGAGTCTTGCCAGCGAAACCAATGGTTGCTTCGCGCAACCGCCTGCGGATGATCTTGTCCAGACCGTCGAAAGCACCGCTGACGACAAAAAGAATGTGTTTGGTGTTGATGACGGAGGTTTTTTTCTTTCCGCCGCGCTGGGTCATTTCCATCATGGCTTGGATTTGACCGGCGATATCGTGCGGAGCCCGCGCGGGCACTTCGGTTTCCTCCATCAGCTTCAGGAGGTTTGTCTGGACGCCGCGACCGCTCACATCGCGGCCCGTCGCATTGGTTGCGGCGGCAATCTTGTCGATCTCGTCGATGTAAATAATGCCATATTGAGCCCGATCGACGTCACCATCGGCCTGGCGCACCAGGTCGCGCACCAGGTCCTCCACGTCACCCCCAACATAACCGGTCTCCGAGTACTTTGTGGCGTCTGCTTTCACGAAAGGCACGCCAATTAAGTCGGCTATGCTGCGAATCAGATAGGTCTTTCCCACTCCGGTCGGCCCGATCAAGATGATGTTTTGCTTGGCGTAATTGGGCTGATCCTTTCCTGCCAAGGAGAGTTGCACGTGATGATAATGGTCGCACAAGGCGACACTGAGCACCTTCTTGGCTTCGTCCTGCTTGATTACAAATCGGTCCAGGTAGGCCTTCACATCGCGGGGTTTATAATTGAACTGAAAGGCATGCTCCTTGAACTCATTTCTTTCCGAAGGTCCTTGACCGTCGGATGACTCGGTCTTGGCGAAGGCAGCCGCGTTTCCTCCTTGAAAATGCTGCCTTAGGAAATCCTGCACCTGGCGCTGGAATTCCTCCGGCGAGGGGGGACCGTTTAAAAATGGTTTTTGCATACTCAACAAACTCTCGCACGCCGCTGACGTAGCCGCATGACATAAAACCAGCATAGCAGCACTGGTCAAAAAATGAAGATTTGATTCAGCGAAAATAAGAACGGCAGCCCCAAGCCTTTGTTGCGCCTGACAACCTTGAAGTGCGGGCGCCTCTTCAGTCCCGCACGCATCACGAAGACGGCTCCGGACGGAAGACCACCAGACTCAACGGCGGCAAGGTGAACTCCGCAGAGTAAGGTTGATTGTTCACCTGATACTCTTCTGCCGCGACTCCACCCAGATTGCCGGCATTGCTGCCACCGTAAATCTCAGAGTCGCTGCTGAGAATCTCGCGCCAGAAACCTTTCCGGGGCAGACCGACCCGGTAACGCTGGCGCGGAACCGGTGTCAGGTTCAATATCACAAGCAGCAGTCGGGTGTGCTCCTTGTTCTGACGAAGGAAAGAATAAACGCTGTTTTCGTGGTCGGAGCAATCTATCCAGGAGAACCCCTCCCCTTCATAATCCGCCTCCCAGAGCGCTGGTTCGCTCTGGTACAACTGGTTCAAGTCCCGCACGAAGCGCTGCACGCCGCGATGATAGGGCCCTTGCTCCAAGAGCCACCAATCGAGTTCGGCGTTGGCATTCCATTCGTTGCTCTGCCCAAATTCGCCCCCCATAATCAGCAGCTTTTTCCCAGGAAACATCCATTGATACCCCAGCAGAGCGCGAAGGTTGGCGAAGCGCTGCCAATCATCACCCGGCATCCGGCCGAGCAACGAGCCTTTGCCATGCACCACTTCATCGTGCGAAAGCGGCAGCAGGAAGTTTTCGTGACTATGGTAAAGCATCGCAAAAGTGAGGTCATTCTGATGGTACTTGCGATAGGCGGGATCCCGCTTGAAATAGCTCAAGGTGTCGTGCATCCATCCCATGTTCCATTTGAAGGAGAATCCCAATCCTCCCAGATAAGGCGGGCGGGTCACCAATGGCCATGCGGTTGATTCCTCTGCAATCGTCATGACGCCGGCATAGTGAGTGTGTATCGAGTGGTTGAAACTCCTCAGGAAATCAACCGCTTCCAGATTCTCGCGGCCGCCGTATTGGTTCGGAATCCATTCTCCTTCCTTCCGCGAATAATCGAGGTAAAGCATGGATGCCACTGCATCCACCCGTAAGCCGTCGATATGGTGCCGGTCGCACCAAAACAGCGCGTTTGCGATCAGGAAATTCCGCACTTCGTGCCGCCCATAATTAAAAATGAGCGTTCCCCAATCCTGGTGGGAGCCTTTACGCGGGTCTTCATGCTCGTAAAGCGCGGTGCCATCGAAACGTGCCAGCGCCCAGTCGTCCCGTGGAAAATGCGCCGGCACCCAATCGACAATGATTCCGATGCCGGCTTCATGAAGATAATTGGCCAAATATTGAAAATCATCCGGTGTTCCATAGCGGGATGTCGGCGCGTAAAAGCCCGTCACCTGATATCCCCAAGAAGGGTAATACGCGTGCTCGGAAACGGGCATGAACTCGACGTGCGTAAAACCAAGCTCTCTGACATGCCTGGCCAGTGGCTCGGCCAATCCCCGATAGCTCAGTGATTCGCTGGCGGACTTCTTTCTCCACGAACCAAGATGGACTTCGTAAATGCTGATCGGCGAGCGGAAGGGGTCCTTCTGGCGGCGGCGCTCCATCCAACCCGTGTCTGTCCAGGCAAACTTTTGGGTGTCCCAGACTATGGAAGCGTTGTTCGGTGGAGCCTCGCAGAAAAAGCCGTACGGATCCGTTTTCAGGACGGTCCTGCCCAAAGCGTCCTTGATTTCGTATTTATAAAGAACGCCTTCTCCCACGCCCGGAATAAAAAGCTCCCACACCCCCGAAACGCCTAGCAACCGCATCGGATGAAATCGCCCGTCCCAGCCATTGAAGGCGCCGACCACACTGACGCGCTGGGCATTGGGCGCCCAAACGGCAAAACTCGTTCCCGCCACGCCGTCGATGGCGCGGAGATGAGCGCCGAGCTTTTCATAAATCCGCAACTCATTGCCCTGCCCGAAGAGGTAGAGGTCCGTTTCACTTAACGTGGGCAGAAAGGAATAAGGATCGCGAGTTTGCCGAGAGCGGCCTTCAGGGTTGGTAATGATGAGGTCATAGGCATAGACTTGTTGGGCCTTTTTCGTCACGCCCTCAAAGAGTTCCGAATGGCGCAGCCTCTTGAGCCGAAGTCTGGGCTTGGCCTTCTCATGTGTCGGCACGACTTCGATTTGCGCCGCATCCGGAACCAATGCCCGCACCACCAACCCGGAGCCGTCGCCCAAAGGATGCATCCCAAGCAAGTGGTGAGGCGAGCGATGCTTCACCTGGATGAGACTCTTGAGTTCTTCAGCGGATAAGATCATTGTCTCAATGGTTGTTCACCCCTTTGCCATGCCAGACCGCTCCGGCAAAATGCGGCCACATCTCAAAGTCCGCGTTCTCCGTCGATTGCAGCCAAAGCCAGTTCCTGAGTCCATCGTTCTTGGGGTGATTCTCTTTCAATCTTGCGTCCAAAAATCGATGACAAAAACATCCTCCAGAAGCGGTCCGACGAGTTTGCCAAATTCCTTGTGTTCAGGATGAACCAGGTAGGCATCTCGATCCTTCTCGGTGCGAAACGTCAGAATGAAACCGTGAGTGCATCCCCTGTTTCTGTTTTCGGGACTGTTGTTGAGGCCCCATTCGTAGCCGGCGATTTGCGGCATCTTCTTTTTTAGATCACGAAACGCATTCTCCACCTGTTTAACCTGTTCCGGGGTTGTCGAAGTCTTGAACTTGAACGCAACCACATGGCGTAGTTTGTCTTGCTTCTTGCCCGCAGAAGCATCGGCGGCAACGCTGGAGAGAATCGAACTCCAGGCAAGGGTGACACTGAGCATGAGCGGAAGTATCTTCATATTTTGCAGATTATTAAGCACTTGCAGGCTGTCCGGCTTCAATCGCCCTGACAAGCCCCACGTCTGACAACGCGAATGCTATCTAGGCTTGCGCGCTTCGCAAACTTAATTAATGTTTCATCGCCTGAATGGCGGGGTAGCCAAGTGGTAAGGCAGGGCTCTGCAAAAGCCTTATGCGTCGGTTCGATTCCGACCCTCGCCTCCAATTCTAACTGTGAGTGCAGCAAGGAGTTGCGACGCTGGGAAAGCCAGTGGCTAACGGTTTGGCTAACAACTGAAATGATCGCACCGTAATTGTTTCAGAATTCTGGCGAGATTGCGCCAATGGTGCGATGGTATGGATCACTGCCCGCCTTGCGCCAAGAATCGATGCTGCTCACCACAGGTTTGTCGATCAGACGGCCGTTGACCAGGTCCGCCAGTCGGTCATTTCCACCGCTGTTGCCGCGGACATCAATGATGATGCCATGGGTGTCCTTGAGCGTTTCCAGAGCCTGGTCGAACTGCACGGGAATATTTTCGTCCGTCCATCGGGAAATCCGGATATAGCCGACGGAATCACTCAATCGGCGATAAGAAATGACTGGTTCTCGCCAGAATTCCGGCTGGGACTCGCGACGCAGCGTCACGCGCCGAACCACGCCATTTGTGCCTTGCGCGCTGACGGTCACGGTCATGCCAGGCGGGCCGCGCAGCAACTGCCCGCAGGCCTCGCGGACTCGTCCCCTCTCGGTGGAATTGCAGACGCGCTTTATCTGCTCCGCCAGGCGCTCTTCCACGGGCCGTTCTTCCACCGAAACGATGGCCTCGCCTGGCAACAGCGTGGTATCAACGTGGGCCCTGATGACCGCCACCTGCCCTTCCACTTTGTTGAGCATCACCGGGGGCATTTCCAACCTCGGCTGGCCGGGATAGGAGATAATGCCTCGCCCACATACGGCTCGGATTCGGCGACCATTTCTTCACCCGCCTCCAGCAGAACTTGCCGCGCGGGATCAGCGGCCAACCACGACAGGCGGAGGTCCGGACATCGTGCCCGCAGTTCCGCCGCAATCGCCAGATCGCGGGTGACGTGGCCAAGCCCCGATACTCCCGCTGATGAACAGCACGTGGGGCGCACTCATCATGGGACGACCGAGACAGATCGGCGTTTCATTCTATTGCTCTTCCTGGGATGATCCGGAATTCAGCGGTGTGATGACAACAAAGCCATCGCGGATTTCGATGCTCTTGAGTTGCCCCAGGCAAGCGGCTCCGCCTAGGACGTGGAAGATGTCCTGGTGCAGTTCCTTCCGCCCGAGTTGGCGCTCCAACCAGCGGGGCAGCCGCTTGCCGTTTACGTGCGCCGATACGATCTCCACTCGCGGAAGCCCATCCGCTCCGAGCCGCACGTCGAAGGTGCCAGCAGCATTCAGATACCGCCCTTTTCCGATCAGCGGAAGCACGGGGTCCAATGGCCTCGAAATTTCTGCCCGCATTCTGTTCTCCGCCCGGCTCAGATGAATCCGGTCGCGATATCGCGGCAGCATGGAAAAGAAGACGTTGAGTTCCTTCGGCGACGCTTTGAATGGCGCGGTGGGGCGTCCTCCGGTGACCTCCTCGTGGAACTGAACCCATTTTTCGGTCAGCGCCTCTCGATCGGCTTCCGTGACGTCCACTTTGATAATGGGCATCGGCTCTTTGCTGGTGTAATAACCGAGCAGCGCCACAAAGGCGCCGCCGGCCAATGCCAACAACGCTTGATGGGAAATTACCTCGCCAAGCCCTTGGCAAATCGTTCCAGCCGATCCAGGCCTTTCTCGATGTTCGCCATGCTGGTCGCGTAGCTGATGCGAAGGTACTCGTCGGCTCCGAAAGCGATTCCGGGCACGGCGGCGACCTTTTCCTGCTCCAGGAGCTTGGCGCAAAACTCGGTGGATTTGAGTCCAAGCTGCGAAATATTCGGGAAAAGGTAAAAGGCGCCTTTGGCATTGACACAAGAGATGCCAGGGATGCTATTCAGCTTTTGATGAGCGCAGGAGCGGCGTTTGGCATACTCAGCCAGCCAGCTCTGCAAATGGTCTTGCGGCCCGTTTAAGGCGGCCACCGCCCCTTTTTGGGCAAACGACGTAGGGTTGCTGGTGCTGTGGCTTTGGATGGCATCGATGGCTTTGGCAATTGGCTCGGGCGCCGCCAGATAACCGAGACGCCAGCCGGTCATCGAGTAAGCCTTGGCGAAACCGTGCACGATGACGGTGTGCTCGTAGTGTGCCTGGGAAAAACCCGCCACGCTGGCATGCTCGGCACCGTCGTAAACGAGCTTTTCGTAAATCTCATCGCTCATGATGAGCACCCCCTTTTCCACACAGATATCCCCCAGCGTCCTAATCTCGTCACGGGTATAAAGCGAGCCGGTCGGATTGCTGGGTGAATTCAGAATGAACAGCCGGGTGCGTGGCGTGATAGCGGCGCGGAGTTGGGCGGGCGTGACCTTGAACTCGGTCTTGTCGGTGGTGGGCAGAATAACAGGCGTGGCGCTGGCCAGCTTGACCATTTCCGGGTAGCTGAGCCAGTACGGAGCAGGAATGATGACTTCGTCGCCTTCCTGGCAGGTGGCAATCACCACATTGTAGCAGGAATGTTTGCCGCCGCAGGAAACGATGATCTGCGAGGGCTTGTAGGCCAGGCCGTTGTCCCGCTTGAATTTGTCGGCAATGGCCTGGCGGAGTTCCGGGATGCCGCTGCTCGGCGTATATTTGGTGAACCCGTCCGCCAAGGCCTTGGCGGCGGCGTCTTTGATGTGCTGGGGCGTGTCGAAATCCGGCTCGCCGGCGCCGAAGCCAACCACATCGAGGCCATCGGCCTTCATTTGTTTCGCTTTGGCGTCAATGGCCAGCGTGAGAGAGGGGGAAAGAGAAGCGGCGCGGTGCGAAATCTTATAGTTCATAACCAGCGTGACTCTTTATCATCGCAACGAGGGCGGCAAGAAGTTTTTCGCGCTCGCCACCATAAGAAGAATCACCAGGCTAATAAGTGAGCAACGTCAACAGGTTCTTTCCCTGCTGTGTCAATTCCCATTGAGGACCTCGTTTCGCGACCAATCGGCGGCACGGATTCTTCTGTTGCTCGGCTTCATTGACGGAAAGGAGCTGAAACTGGCCGCTCTGCCGTAACTCGGAAGCCGCGCGTGGAATGAGCAGGAACGGAATCCCGTTGAAATTGAGCGCCATCTCGTAGGCCGCGGCGCCTTCCATGTCGGCCAACGGGTTGCGGCGAATCAGCGGAGTGTACCGTCTCAGCCAGGGAAATCGGGTGTCCCGAACCAGCACACGGCAAAGCTCGGTCTGGCTGCGGATATGATGAAGCAGGCTGAAGCCGGCCCCTTCCTTTTTCTGCGCCAAAAAAACCAAGCGTGGATCCAGGCCAAGAAAATTCTGTCCATTCCATGCACCGTGATCATTGCGCTGGCCTGGAAACGTCTTCTTGTACCAGGCCGGAAATCGTTCGTTGGCCAACAGACCGATCTCGAAATGGACATGAGCGCGTTCCTTAGCAATGGCTTCGCGAGTGTTGCTGGTTCGCCCCATGATGGCAATGGTTTCGCCTGCTTTGACCGTGTCGCCTGGCTTCAGATCACGCCGAATTTCGCTCAGATGGGCGTAAGTCGTGTAGATTTCCAGGCCCGCGAGGCGGTGTTTCAGAAGGACATACTTGCCATAGTTGGACAGACCAGGCTTGAGGTTGAGGTAGGCCACGGTGCCGTCAGCGGCGGCCATGATGGGATCAATCGGCTCGCCCTTTGCATCTCGTTTGAGGCACTTGATGTCCAAGCCCTCGTGCATTTGCCGGCCATCAGACCGCACACAGCCAAACGTTCCGCTGGTCCACGGTTTGCCGGCTGTTCCCACGAAAAAGGCCTCCTCGCCGCCGGGTTGAAAAAGGGCTTGGTTAGCCGTCGGAAGCTGAAAGCAGAGGGCGGCAAGGGACGCTCCGCTCCACGACCATTGAACGAGCAAAAGAGGGAGAATGATTCGCTTCACAACGGATTGGTCAGGGCCGTTTCTTCGTCGCTTTAGCCACATTGTTCAAACCTCTGACAATGCGTTCCGCCTCTTCTTTGGTGGCGTCGGGAGTAAAAATAAACACCCCGTCGCTAATCCGCCGGGCAATTATTGGAGCAGCCAGCCAACGCGCCTGACCGAATTGGCTGAGAATCGCGATTCTCTGGCCTTTTGAGGCGGTGGTCATGTTGTCGAGCACGAGAGTGCCGTGGTGATCAAATTGGACCTTGAGGGCAAAACCACCCAGAGTGTCCACAACCGAAGCTTCCTGGATGCTCCCTTCATCAAGGAAAGGGTCGCGCTGCACGTTCACGGGAATTCCATACACGGAGATCACGATATTGTGGTGCGTTCCGTCCGGATTCACCTCCAGATGGAACCGAAGAACAGTGGCTTCCTTGCTTTGCTTTCCTTCCTCCGTCGTCATGCATCCCGCGGCCAGTCCGACCGCCAAGGCCAGCCACAGCAAATGGATGTTGAACGGATTGCTCCGAATTGTCATATTCTTTTGCTAAACAACCGAATTGGGTTGGTAAAGTAAAGATTCTTATGGGCAAGCAATATAACAAAGTCGAAAAAAGAAAACGCCGCGTCGCTTATATCAAGCGCAAGAAGGATGCGGCCAAAGCCAAGCCGGCCAAGGCTTGATCGGTGTTCCTGTTCCATCCGACCGAACCGATTGCCAAGACCGATCGGCAACTCGGATACGCTGGCGTCAGAGGCCCGACGGCAGACCAGAAAGGTCGGCGGCCGGCAGACTCCGGCTCCCGCGCCGAGTGATCGGCTGGAAAAAGTTATTCACCGCAGCTTGCGGCTTGAATTTTCGATCTGCTGGCGGCGAATCCCTGGTGAAAAAGACCCTGTATTTATTGTGTTTCGTCGCGGTTTGTTTTTTTCGCATCCCTTTTTTGTGTGAATAAACTGTGCATAAGAATTCATTGTCGTTTGCGTGAAAACTGATAGAGTGCTCGCAGTTCATTGAAAGCACAGAGAAGGTCGGCGACAGTCGAAAGACTGGAGTTGGACGTCTCAGGGATAATCCCAGGTGACTGGGGAAAGACGGAGTCAAGCTGGTTGGCTCTGTCCCTCTTAAGTTCAGACGCAAGTTTGGATGGCAGAGGCAGGATTCACCGGTTCCTCTGGCGGCGTTCGCGCGCTGTCAGTAACGCGAAAAGGAATTGGGCGGCTAGGAACGATCAGAAACCGTTCCGAGCCGGGTCAAATGGCTCGAGTTGGTTTCGGGCTTGAGTCAATCGCAGTTACCCAGAGGGTAAATGGTTGCTACTGCGCACTAGCACGGGGCGGGCGGCTCTGGCGTTCTCAGTCGAGATTCGCCAAACGAAAAGCGTCGAAAGACGTGACAAAGTGAGCGTTCGCTTCGGGAAGTGAACGAGGTCTCGGCAGGACTCGTAAAAAAACTTCTGAAATGTCGGCGATGCTACAAACGGCACCGCTGACCTGTAAGCGAAAGGCAACCTGAGAGGTAAGAGGTCAGACCCGTGGCACTGGGCCAACGCACTGCCAAAAGCAGTGGCCGACCCAGCGGTAAATGGTCAAGACGCGGAAATGCGATTACAAACGTGTCTTAACCTGGTTCGTAAGCCGGCGTTCGCAAGCGCCAGCCGAAGCGAGCTAAGAGGCCTCACTCAATAATTCTGTGACCGCAAGGGACAGAACGGCCCTGCTATGAGGCCGGCAACTCCGCTTGCCGTGGAGAATGGCGTCGGGAAGCTGGCAGCCGTGAAGGCGCCCAATGCCAGCACGGGAAAGAGAGCGTGGCGAACTCCCATCCCCGAATTTGTCCCCATTTGGTCGTGAGACTGAATGGGGGCTTTTTTTGTCACACGACGGTCAAGAATGGAAAAAATGAATGGAAAAAATGACTTGCCCTCGCTTCGCATTTGGCCAATATCAGTGCGAACCTTTTGTGGAATTCATTTCGTCGCCAAAAAGTTAACCAGTTTCCTGTATGGGCCGAATCTACAACAATATCATTGAAACCGTTGGTCGCACTCCGTTGGTCAGGCTGAACAAAGTCACGGCAGGTGTCGATGCCACCATCTTGCTCAAGTGCGAGTTTTTTAACCCCCTCGGAAGCGTCAAAGATCGTATCGGCATGTCCATGATCGAAGACGCCGAAAAGCGGGGCATCCTCAGCAAGGACACCGTCATCATCGAGCCGACCAGCGGAAACACGGGGATTTCGCTGGCCTTCGTGGCCGCCGCCAAAGGGTACAAATTGATACTGACCATGCCGGAAACGATGTCTCTGGAACGGCGCACTCTGTTGGCGATGCTTGGGGCTAAACTGGTGTTGACTCCAGGCACCGAAGGAATGAAAGGCGCCATCGCTCGCGCGGAACAGTTGGCCAGAGAAACACCCCATTCCTGGATACCTCAGCAGTTCGATAATGCTGCGAACCCTGAAATCCATCGCCAGACCACGGCGGAGGAGATTTGGGACGATACCAACGGGCAGGTTGACATTCTGGTCTCTGCCGTTGGAACTGGCGGAACGATAACGGGTTGCTACGAGGTCATTAAGCCGCGGCGACCCTCCTTTCAGGCGGTCGCGGTCGAGCCTAAAGATTCTCCGGTCATTTCTCAATGCCTGGCAGATCAGCCGATCAAACCTGGGCCTCACAAAATTCAGGGCACGGGGGCCGGCTTCATTCCCAAGAACCTGCATTTGAGGGATGAGAATGGGAATCGTCAAATCGTTGAGTGCATTCAAGTCACCAATGACGACTCTTTTGCCATGGCACGACGCCTGGCGAAGGAGGAAGGGATACTCGCGGGGATCTCCTCCGGGGCCAACGTCTGGGCGGCAATCGAAGTTGCCAAACGCACGGAGAACAAAGGCAAGATGATCGTAACCGTTGCGTGCTCCACAGGAGAGCGGTACCTGAGCACCCCGCTGGCGGCGGAAGCCAAAGCTGAAGTCGGCGGCTGACGGTCTCTTCGACGGCATGGCACCCCGGCCAGGCGGTTCAACAACAGCTAAGGCAGAGCTATCACGAGGGCAAGACCTCTGGGACACTGGTCCACAATCATTAGATTAAACCTTGGACTCTTGGCCGCACTTGCGATAGGCGCCAGCTCTGACCGTCCCTTTTGGCAAGCGGGCCGTTTTTCCCAATGGCGAGATTTTTAAGAAAATAGTTGCACAAAGGCCTTTTTGAATCTACATATTCAGGTGTCACAGGTCTAACTAGCTGATCCAAACAATTGGATTTCATAACATTCGGGTCGGCGGTTCTCCCTAATTCAATGTTCAATTTGCCGTTGCGAGGCAAAGCTTTGGGATAGACCCCTCGGGCACGACACAAAACTAGACTAATATGAGCAATACGGCGAGCACGACGACGGAGCTTGGCTCCGGCTACCTGGAAATTTCTGAAAAAGGGTTTGGGTTCCTGCGTTCAGCGGATAATCATTTTCAGCCTAAACCAACCGACATCTTTGTCACTCCGGACACCATCAAGAAGAGTTTTCTTCGTGAAGGTTGCCTGGTCGAAGGTCCGACCCAACCGCCGCATCGGGGAACAAGCCCGCAATTGCGCGAGGTGGAAAAGGTCAATGACATGCCCTTTGGCGACTACACCCGGGCCATGCGGTTTGAGAATCTCACCACCATCGATCCCTTCGAGAAATTCAACCTCGAAACGACGCCCGATCTGCTCGAAACCCGGATTATCGATCTGGTCACGCCCCTGGGCAAAGGGACGAGAGGTTTGATTGTGGCCTCGCCCCGAACCGGCAAGACCATCATTCTTAAGCAGATTGCCAATGCCATTGTTGCCAACCATCCGGAAGTGCATGTGCTGGTCCTTTTGATCGATGAACGCCCTGAGGAGGTCACCGATTTCCAGCGCTCCGTCAAAGCCGAGGTGGTCGCTTCCTCCAACGATCAAGACCTGGAAACGCACGTGCGCTTGTCGCGCTTCATGATTGAACGTTGCCGCCGCATGGTGGAAGCCGGGAAAGACGTTTTTGTGCTCCTGGATTCCATCACGCGCGTGGCCCGCGCCTACAACAGCGTCCATGGCGGCAGCGGACGCACCATGACCGGCGGTGTCGATGCCCGCGCACTCGAGATTCCCCGCAAAATGTTCGCCTCGGCTCGCAAAATCGAGGAAGGCGGCTCGTTGACCATTCTGGCCACCGCTTTGGTTGACACCGGCTCACGCATGGATGAACTCATTTTCCAGGAGTTTAAAGGCACGGGCAACATGGAACTGATCCTGGATAGAAAACTGTCCGACCGGCGGCTCTTTCCCGCCATCGATATCCCCAGAAGCGGCACGCGCAAAGAAGAAAAGCTCTTTGCCGGCAAGAACATCGAAGCGATCCGAAAGCTGCGCCGCACGATGGTGGATCTCAATCCGGTTGAAGCCATGGAAACGTTGAAGGCCGCTCTCAGAAAGCACAGGACCAACGACGAACTGTTGGCCAAATTGGCCTGAGCCTTGGGGCAATCACACGCGTTACAGCTCTCGCCAGACGCGCAGGAATGATCGGGAAGGAGCGCGGACTTCAGTCCGCCCACACTCGCGAAAGAGCCATACTCTCATGAAAAGACGGGCGAAACCAGAGCGGAAAACGCCACGATCCCGCCCGCCGTTGGAACGGATGATGCGAATTCATCGTGCCATCCAATCCGGCAAGTATCCCAACACCACCAGCTTGGCGCGTGAGATGGAGGTCAGCACCAAATCCATTCAGCGCGATTTGGATTTCATGCGGGACCGGCTCGAACTGCCGTTGGAGTATGACGGCTCGCGGTTCGGATATTATTACACCCAGGAAGTCAGCGCTTTTCCCACTCTGCAAATCACCGAAGGCGAGCTTTTTGCACTCCTGGTCGCCGAAAAAGCGTTGCAGCAATACCGCGGGACCAATTTCGAAAAACCGCTGCTGAGCGCTTTCAAAAAAATGGCCGCCGCGCTTCCCGACACTGTCTCGCTCAATCTGGCCGAGTGGGATCAAACGATTTCCTTTCGTACCAGCGCGGAGCCGATTCTGAATCTGGAGATCTTCGACGCTTTGGCCAAAGCGACCACCCAGCGCCGGCAACTCCTCCTGACGTACCGCAAGCCCGGCGAGCAAACCGCAGAACCAAGGATCGTGGACCCTTACCACTTGGCCAATATCAATGGCGAATGGTTTTTGTTTGCTTACTGCCATTTGCGCCGGGACATCCGCACGTTCGTGCCGGCGCGCATTCAAGCCTTGAAACCGACCGGCAAAACCGTCTTGCGCCTGCAAAGATTCTCGTTGGAACGGCGGCTCCGGGACAGCTTTGGTGTTCATTCGGGCCACGATGAGTTTGACGTGCAGATTCGCTTTAACGAGTTGGTCGCCGATTACATTCGTGAGAAGAAATGGCATTCATCCCAACAGTTGCGCGAGTTGGAGGATGGCGGTGTGGAGTTGCAGTTGAAGCTCTCCAGCCTGGCGGAAATTCAACGTTGGGTCCTGGGCTGGGGCGGAAACGCCGTCGTGCTGAAACCGCCGGAACTGGCCGAGGCCGTCCGCAACTCGGCCCGCAGCATTCTGAAAAACAACCCCGCTTAATCTGTCTCGGCAAATCCTTGGCTGGACATTTCCAGGAGTGCATTGTCTCATCCCGGCGCTTGATATGAACTCGTTTGTCTGCTTCCTGTGCGTTGCGCTGAGTTCATTCTCTCTTTCGGCAGGACAACTGGTTGTAACCGCACTTGACAGGGGCGGAAACTTATCCTGGTCCAATGCGTTCAGCAACGGCGTTTGCACTGT
>CAYIIH010000128.1:0-20303 GCA_964363225.1 uncultured Verrucomicrobiota bacterium
GGGGGGCTGGGCGCGGATCTTTATTCTTGTAAAAATGGGGGCCCCTGGCCGTGGGCGCCGCTACGGAGCGAAGGTTCAGGGAGAGCTTCGACCTCCCACATGGGACGCGCATCGGGGCCATGAACCGTGATCGGAACGCAGCCTTCAGGCTGCCGAGCCTTGTCATTGGTGTGATGCTGCAGCCTGAAGGCTGCGTTCCTCTCACCGGGTTCATGGGCCGGGTCTCCCAGTCCCTCTGTTTTCGCGCCGGAGGCCAAAAGAAAATCGTGCCCGCGCCGAATCACCTGCGCGCCGTGAGCGCGGCGCAATTCATCGATCGCCCCCGCCAAACGCCGGCGGGCTTCGTGTTGCCGCGCCGAAAGTTCCAGGGGCAATTCCGCACGCAGGGACCCATTGTAAACATTGGAGACTTTGAGTGAGACCATGCGCAGGCTGACCCGCCGTTTCCAAGCTTGTCTGAGCAAAACACTCACGCGCGAATACAGGTCCGTTTCGAGGTCCGTGGGCTCGAGCAGGCTTTCGCTCCTTTGTTCTTCGGCCATGTCGTTGTAGCGGACTTTGACGGTGAGGGTGCGGATGCTCCTGCCTTCCTCCCGCACGGCGGCCATCAACCGGTCGGCCATCCGCCGCAGCGTCGCGTCCACAAAAGGCTCGTCGGTGGTGTCGGCGGCAAAGGTTTCCTGCTGGCTGTACGATTTCGCCGGCTGGCTCACCGGCACGATAGGGCGGTCATCGACGCCCTGGGCAAAGTCTCTCAAGGGCGCGGCCCATTTTCCCAATAACAAAACCAGCAGGTCCAGAGGCGTGGCGGCAATTTGGCCAATCCGCGCCAAGCCGGCCGCGTTCAACCGGCTGGCCGTTTTCGGCCCGACACCGGGCAGCCATTGATTGGGCAGGGGATGGAGAAAGGGAACTTCCTGGCCGGAAGGAATATGCACAAAGGCGGCCGGCTTGTTTAGCTTGGCCGCGATCTGGCTGACCAATTTGTTCCGGCCAATGCCTTCGCTGACGGAAATTTTGAGCGATTGCTGGATCGCCTGGCGAATGATCCCTGCCACTTCTACGGGAGATTGGCGCGTTCCGCTGAGATCGAAATACCCCTCGTCGATGGAACTGATCTCCACGTCGGGCGTGAAATCGTAGGCATAGGAAAACATCCAGCGGGAAAACCGCTCATACTTCTCAAAATCGCCCGGCAAAATGATGAGCTTCGGACAAAGCTGGCGCGCGCGCGCCGTGGGCATCGGCGTGTAAATTCCGGCCCGGCGGGCTTCGTAGGAAGCCGAAGCAATAATACCCCTCTTTTCTCCGCCCACCGCCACAGGCTTGCCGCGCAAGCGCGGGTCCGCCGCCTGCTCGACCGAAGCGAAAAAAGCGTCGGCATCAAGATGGACAATGGCGCGGCGCGCTGGATCAATCGCGGCTGGCATAACATTTTGAGTTTGGACATTCTCGCCGGCGGCGCGGCTGTCACGGTTGCAGTCTCAACCGCTTTTCTTATCTTTTCCGTTTCCGAATAAGTGCGACCATGACGCCTTGGATGACGAGTTCATCGGCTGGGATCAGCTTGGGATAACGCGGATTCTCAGCGCAAAGACACGGCTTGCCCTTTTCCAGCAGGAACGTTTTGAGGGTGCTTTCATTGTCAATCAGGGCGGCGACGACATCGCCCGGGCGGGGAGTGAGGCCATGTTCCAGGATCACGCAGTCGCCTTCCAGAATGTGTTTGCCGATC
This sequence comes from uncultured Verrucomicrobiota bacterium, assembly GCA_964363225.1. GTDB lineage: Bacteria > Verrucomicrobiota > Verrucomicrobiia > Limisphaerales > CAYIIH01 > CAYIIH01. The sequence continues at coordinate 1,736 of CAYIIH010000128.1, forward strand.
ATGGAATCCCCGCGCACTTCCAGGGCAAAAGTGCGCGCGCTGGGCCGGATGCCAAGGCTTTCCGTGTCCACGGAAATGCAGCCTTTGGCTTCCTGGCGGCGGTCTTCGGCAAATCCGGCTGGAATGCTTCCATAAACGGGAATGTCCACGACCGGCTGCCGCAACCCTTGCAGAGGTGAAACCACGCGCAAACAGCGCGCCCGGCGGGGGCGGGTTTCCAGGATACCCTTGCGGTTCAGCGCCCGGACATGATCGGCGGCGGCGGTCATGCTGCGGAAACCGAAATGACGCGCGATCTCCCGCAAGCTGGGCGTCTCGCCCTGGAGCTGTTGGTTGGCCTGGATAAAATCCAGGACTTGCTGCTGTCGTTTCGTCAGTGTCAACATAGACTGTTCATTTGAACAGTATGTACTATCACTCTTCTCCCGCGTTTGGCAAATTCTTTCAGGGACCACAAACCGAGGCTTGCGAACCGGCGGCATCGTCGTTACTTTCCTTTACAGTGCGCTCGTAGCTCAGTTGGATAGAGCATCTGCCTTCTAAGCAGAGGGTCGCGCGTTCGAGTCGCGCCGGGCGTACCAACTCACTCCACGAATTCTCCACTTCGCTCAGTCGAAAAACACGGTGGGCCGGAGTCGCCACTGCAGGGAATGCCGCGGTCAGAAATCGGTTGCGGAAATTGGCTGCTGGCTGCAATTGGCCTGCAATTCGGCCTGCAATTGGCTTTGACAGCCGGACTTGTTCCCGGTAGGAATGCGCTGCTTTTATGCATTTTAAAGCTCAACTCAAGCAAATGGCCGGCGCTTATCGGAGCGCTTGCTGGCTGTCCATCAGGCGGCAGAGCGCCCGTCTGATGAAGCGCCAGGCCGGCGGTTGGGCGTCAAAAACGAATTAAATACCCTCGAAATTTTGATCACCCACTGCCGAAAAGGCAGTGGGTTTTTTATTGCCCACTCCCTGGCAGGGCCGGCTCAAAATCATCTGAGCTGCGACTCTCTCTATAGAAAGAAACAATGTGAACACGGGAAACCGACAGCAAAACGCCGCGCCGCAAGGACGGGTCATGGCGGCCTTCACGGCCATCTACCTGATCTGGGGTTCGACCTATTTGGGCATCCGTTTTGCCGTTGAGACACTGCCTCCGTTCCTGATGGGAGGATCGCGTTTTCTTGTGGCTGGAGCCATTCTGTATGTCTGGCAGCGCTGCCAAGGCGCTCCCGTCCCAGCCAGATTCCACTGGCGCAACGCGATCGTCGTTGGCGCGCTGCTGCTGGGGATCGGCAACGGCGGAGTGAATTGGGCTGAGCAGAGAGTTGCCTCCAGCATCGCGGCCTTGCTCATCGCAGCAACACCGCTTTGGTTTGCGGTGCTGGATTGGCTCCGGCCAGGCGGCCGGCGTCCGTATTTTCAGACGATGATCGGAATTGCGACCGGATTCGCCGGCATGGTGCTGTTGGTCACCTCGCAAGGCAAGGTAAACAGCCATGCGATCGATCCATCAGGCACGGCGGCGCTGATGCTGGCCAGCTTCTGCTGGGCGGCCGGGTCGCTCTATGCCCGTTACACTCCCAAACCGGAAGCGCCGCTCATGGGTGTGGCCCTGCAAATGATCACGGGCGGAATGGTGCTTTTGGGGGCTGGCCTCGTGGTCGGCGAAAGCGCTGCCTTGGATTGGACGGAAGTCTCCTTCCGCTCAGCGGTGGCTTTCGTTTATCTCACCATCGTTGGATCATTGATCGGTTTCACCGCCTATAGCTGGTTGTTGAAAGTCAGCACGCCGGAGCGCGTTTCCACGTACGCCTACGTCAATCCGGTGATCGCCGTCTTTTTAGGCTGGGCCTGTGCGGGAGAAGTCCTGACGCTACGGACTCTCTGGGCTGCCGCCATCATCGTTCTAGGCGTCATCATTATCACCACAAGGAGGACGGCAGTCAGACTGGGGGACAAAGTCAATGAATTGCAGGTCATGGCCTCATCAGGTGTTCCGAAGGCCGGTCGGGAAATGCCATGAAAAACTCTTTCATGACGGTTGATCCGGTCGTTCTCGAGGGCCGGCACGTTCGTCTCGAACCGCTCGCGCGGCTGCACCTCGACTCGCTCTGCGAAATCGGGCTGGATGAAGAATTGTGGCGTTGGACGCCGGCGCCGGTCCGGACCCGGGAGGAAATGCGCGCTTATATTGAAGAGGCATTGAGCGCGCAGTCACAAGGCGCGATGCTGCCTTTTGCCGTGATTGAAAAGGCAAGCGGACGCGTCATCGGGAGCACGCGTTTTTGCAGTGTCGAGCGCGTTCATCGGCGGGTGGAAATCGGTTGGACCTGGATGGGCCGCCCCTGGCAACGCACGGCGGCAAACACCGAAGCCAAGTACCTGCTGCTCTGCCACGCGTTTGAGACGCTCGGATGCATTCGCGTAGAGCTGAAAACCGATGCCTGCAATGAACGCTCCCGGCGGGCCATTTTGCGGATCGGCGCCAGGGAAGAAGGCACGTTGCGGCAACACGTCATCACCGCCAGTGGCCGCTTGCGGGACACCGTTTATTACAGCATCCTGGATCGTGAATGGCCCGAAGTGAAGGCCGGTTTGGAGGTCAGGCTGAGGCGCTTGGAACGTCTTGGCTGACATGGCGGGCAAGGTTTCTGTTGGCCTGCGCGCAGAGTGCGTCCCCAAAGGCCCTGCTCCTTACACGCAAGTCGCATCGCGGAGCGCCGCTCCGCGACGCAGCAAGGATGCGTGCAAGGAGCGCCCCAAGGCTGCGAGCAAAGCAAACTGCGAAACAGAGTTCTGGAACCACTTATGGAAGCGGATTTGACCATATACGGTAGCCAAAATGAGGAGTAAGCCTGACCCCAAAGTCTTCGTCACTCCCCGTCCAACCGCCCGTATTTCCGAATCTCCGGCCAGAGCAATGCCGTAGCAATGACGACGACGATGGTTCCGATGCCGCCTGACACCACTGCAAAGACCGGGCCAAGATAGTGAGCGACCAGGCCGGATTCAAACCCGCCCAGCTCGTTGGAGGTGCCGATGAAGAGACTGTTCACGGCTGAGACACGGCCTCGCTTTTCATCCGGAGTGAGCAGTTGCACCAAGGTGTGCCGAATGACCACGCTGATGTTATCCACGGCCCCGCAAACAAAAAGCATGGCCAAGGAAAACCAAAACCACTGGGACAGCCCAAAGCCAATGGTCGCCAGGCCGAACGCCGTCACCGCCCACAAGAGCGCCCGCCCGGCTTTTTGCAGGGGCGGGCGATGAGCCAGGACCAGAGCCGAAAGCAACGAACCCGCCGGCAGCGCCGCTTGCAGGAGACCCAGGCCGCTCGGCCCGACGTGCAGAATGTCCTTGGCATAAACCGGCAACAGCGCCGTGGCGCCACCAAATAAAACGGCAAACAAATCCAGGGTGATGGTCCCGAAAATCACTTTGGCCGCATAGACGAATCTGAACCCGGCAATCAGGCTGGCCAGCGACATTTTTTCCCTGTTGGCCGCCGCATGCCGGCTGCGCACCAGAATAATCAAGGTCAAACAAATCAGCGTGGCGATGGTATTGAGCGCATAGACAATGGCCGCGCTGTGCGTGAGGGCAAGCAAGGCCCCGCCCAGGGCGGGGCCGGCCACCGAAGAGAGATGATAGCTGCTGCTGCTCCAAGCCACCGCCCTGGAGAAATTCTGACGCGAAACGAGCTGCGGCATAAAAGCGGCGCTGGCCGGCCACAGAAAAGTGCGCGCCGTCCCCGCCCAAAATAAACAAAGGTAAGTCCAGCCGACCTCCATGTGAAGGGCTGAAACCAACGTCAAGCCGAGGCTGGACAGAGCAATGACAAAAACCATGAGGACGATGATGCGCTGGCGGTTGTAACTGTCCGCCACATGCCCCGCCGGCAGCGTGAGCAAGACCATCGGCACGACTTGCGCCAGCCCGACCAGACCCAGCGCCAATGCCGAATGCGTCCGTTCGTAAAGCTCCCACCCCACCGCCACCGTCAGCATGTGCTGTCCGAGCGCGGCGATGAATCGTCCGGTCAAATAAAGCAGGAAATCGCGATTCCGTAGAACGCTGTACGGATCGTCAGCCAGCACCACGTTCGGCGCATCCACAGGTTCGGGCGATGGCCTGGAGTCGATCATAGCTTTCGGCAACGCATCATCGGTGCAGACCCTAACCGGGATTTGGCGCGCGGTCGAGTCCTGGCCTTAGCCGTATCCATGCAGTTGGATTTCGGGAGCGCGACCGTCCCGGTCGCACCAGTCGGCGTCCCGCCGACTGGTTCCGCGGTGGTGCCCGTGTCTCCAGACAGTGTTCAATTTCGACAGCGGAATGTTTTCGGCGGGACGCCGAAAACTGCGGGCGCGACGCCCGCGCTCCCCTTTTAATTGCGTAGATACGGGTTAGAAGCGGCGATGTGCTGCGGCCATAAGGATGCTCGACAAGATTGAAGGCGCGACGGCTATTGAGGCCGCAGGAGGTTCCCCACCTGTTGCCAAACATCTTTTCCGACTTCCTTATCCAGAACCACGGCTTGTTGGGCTTCGCTAAAATCGCTGCCGACAGCCCGAATGCCGGCCGTTTGCGCTCCGCTCAACTTGAGGTATTTCTTGGTGCCGGGCCGCGCACGCAGCCCTTGTGCCAGGCAAGCGCGCACCTGCCGAAGCCATATCACCGGTTCCTCACCAGCGGGCGCGTCCGCCAGCAACGCGCGCAAGTCAATCTGGCTGCACTCGACCATGAGAAGAGCCGGACGGCCCTCCGGCTTCTCAAGATGAAAGTCCACATTGTCCAACACCAGGCTTTCCACATGCCGGCAAAAAAGGCCATAGGCCGGCAGATCGCCGAACATGCCGGCTTCGGGATACTTGCCCTCCAATTCCGGCACCTCGCGATGCGCCAACTCCGCCGCGCCACCGCCGCACGCCGCTATGCGAACATTCCGGAGCGTGATCCGCCGGACCGGATAACCCGGAATCCCGGTGATGGATGAAGCCAGCGAGACGCCCGTCGCACAAATATCGGCCAGGGAAATGTGCTCCAGGATTTCGGGAGTCGGAACTTTCTGGGCTCGCCCCCGGTTTCCCAAGCGCACAAAGATGGGCACCCGCACATCGGCCATGACGAGGTTTGAGACGGCAATGCGCTCGATGCTGCCGCCGTCCACCATCTCGATCGAGACGCCCGAGGTCGGAGGACGTTTCCACAGATCGGGCCGGGCAAAGACCGCGCAGTTGCTAATGGCAATGTTCTTGAAATCGCCGCTCGACTCGGTGCCCAGCTTGATCGCGTTGCAGGCCGTGGTTAGGACACAGTTGGTGACGGTCACGTTTTCCGTGGACCGACGGTAACCGAGCGCGAAACTGGCTTTGGGACAGATGGCATCATCCCACGATTCAACAAAGCAATCTGCGATGCGAACATGGTGGCAGCAATCCGGATCAATGCCGTCGCAATAGCCGTTCAAAATCGTCACTCCGTCAACGTTCACGTAGTCGCAACCGAGCAGGCTGATATTGTAGTTGGGCGAGTTCTGTAACGTGATGTCGCGAATGGCGAGGTGCCGGCAGTTTTTGAAGGCGATTGGCTTGGGACCTCCCCGCCGGCTGCGATTGCCCTCAATCATCCCCGGTCCGGCGACTGTGACATGCTCGACGTCCTGGCCGCGCAGCAGCGCATAATGGAAATCCGTTGTTTCCTGATCCGAATGCGACTGGAAATCCAGCGTTTCGTAAGGATCAAAATCGTCCTGGTCGGGACTCGCGATCAACGTCGCGCCCGCGTCCAGATAAACGGCCACGCGGCTTTTCAGACGCAGGGTCCCGGACAAGTATTTTCCCGCGGGCAGATAGACGGTGCCTCCCGCAGCGCCGGCGGCATCGATGGCCGCCTGAATCGCTTTGGTGTCTTTGGTCTGCCCGTCGCCCTTGGCTCCAAACTGCCGCACATTAAAATGAGACAGTCCTGCTGCCGAGGGCGGACTTTCGCCGGCAGTTGTCCCCGGCCCGGCCGCCGCCCCGGCCAATGAAAGCGGTAAGATGGCCGCACCGGATCGAGAGAGAAAATCTTTGCGCGTGATTTTCATGGCGTGACGCCTTCCGCCGGGATCACCGGCAAAACAATGTGCGAGGGATGGACCCGGTCGTGATAGACCTCATTGACGGCTGTGGCGATGCGGCGATGGTCGTTGAGCGGTTCGCCCGTGTTCGGGTTGACATCAAACCGCGGGAAGTTGCTGCTCGAAATATCGACCCGAATGCGATGGCTTTTCTTGAAAATATTCGAGGTCGGATACAATTTGATCGTCAACGGATACACCCAGCCTGGGCTGAGCAGTTTTTCTTTCTTCAGCGACTCGCGAAAGCGCGCCCGGACAATGCCATCCTCGAGGTTCAAGTCGAAGCCGCCGGGATAATCCGGGTTCGGCGGATAAACATCGATTAACTTGGCGGTGAAATCGGTATCGACAGCAGAGGACGAGGCCCAAAGCTCGATGGTAATTTCGCCCGTCACTTCGAGATCGTTCGGCAACGGCTCGGTCTGAAAAACCAGCACATCATTTCGGGCCGAGAGCGGGATCGGATCGGGCGCATTCCAAACGTGCGGGCCGCCTTTCTGATCCCATGCGCCTTGCAGCAGGATGCCATCCCCCGACGAAATGTTGCCGCCAATGGTCGGAACCGGGTTTCGCGGGTCAAACATGTAGCTCGTCGAAGCACGAAGCTGCCTCGGCTGGCTGGTCGAAAGACCGCCATTGTGTTGCAGGTAGTAATTTGTGTAGCGAGTGCGGGCCAACGGCCATTCGTTTTCGTCGCGCCAATAGCCGCCGTGGTTGAGCAACCCTCTTTCCGTCTTGCGCCCGTCGCCGGCGCCCATGACAAAAATGCGGACTTTGCTGGCGAAAGGCGCTTCTTTGCCGACTTTATTATCGAGGCCTTTGAGCCAATGATCGTACCATTCCAGCCGCCAAGCCAGCTCATCACGAATGGCCGCCTCCTGGCCGAAACTCACCTGGCCATGGGCCGAGCGGCCCTGTTGCCCATGAATCCAGGGACCCATGATCAAAAAGACCGGCCCAGTGATGGTCTTGCTGAGCGCCTGAAAATTCGCGGTCGTGTTTCCGGCCCAGGAATCGTACCAGCCGCCCACCAAATAAACGGGCATATCTTTGTAGCGGCCGGTGTCGTCCAGAATATTGTTTTGCTTCCAGAAATCGTCGTTGGCGCCGTGCCGCATCGCTTCCACCAGCCAGTCTTCATACTCCGCAGCGTGCTGGAGCGGCGTGGTGCCGCGACGCAGCGGGAGGTTCCGCAAGTAATGAAGACGATTGGTCGCCATCTCGCCCAGCATCGCGGCGGTGGTGGCATCGCGCGCCTGGCGGCTGCCGCGGCCGGCGTTGAGGAAAATCCAATTCCAAAAGCGCAGCTCAAACGCGCCGGCGTTGCGCATGCTCTGATACCCTGTATTGGAAACGGCATCGACCGGGATCACGGTCACAAGTTGAGGCGTGTTTTCCATGGCCATGGCGTGCTGCGTGCCGCCCACGTACGAAGTGCCAATCATCCCGATTTGTCCGTTCGACCAAGGCTGCTCAGCGATCCAAGCGGCGGCATCATAGCCATCCCGGCCATCATCGGTCATCATGTGCCAAATGCCTTCTGAGTTGTAACGCCCGCGAGTGTCTTGGGCAACGAACGCATAGCCGCGGGCTGCGAAATAATTACCGAGATTCTTTGAACCACTCTTGTTGTAGGGTGTTCGCGTGAGAATGACCGGTAGCTTTTCTGCCAGCACGGTGCCGTTTTGAGTGGGCAGATAAATGTCGGTGGCAAGCGGGACGCCATCCCGCATCGCCACCCTCACGTCGTTGCTGCTGGTTACTTGGTATTGGGCATCGCGGGCGATGACGCTGCGAGTCGAGCCAACCAGCAGCAGCACCGCCACCATGCCCAACACAACGTGAACGCCACGCTGTTGGAGCCAGGTTTTATTCGTTCGATTTCGTTCTGGGATGTACAAGGGGCTTCTCTTATGCGCGTGCATGCAGACTCATCTACCGGCATTGATGCACTTGTGCGAGGAGAATCGCAGCCGCCGGTGTGAGGAGAATCGCGGAACACTTAGCGCTTCCAGGGCCGCGATTACCGGCTCACGGACGTGGAATCGCAGTGAGTGAATATTCCAAAGAGATTTGCCGCAATTCACTCTGAATAGTCAGGCCTGCAAACCGGTACGAGGCTGCTCGCAGGGGAACTGCGCCACAGAAACCCCTTTACAGCAGCCCGCCGCCCTGTCTTAATCGCCCGCAAGAGAAACCAAACCAAGAGCGGTAGTTTGAGCTTCTGGCTTCGTGACGTTTCTCGGGCGGCGTATGCAACTGGCAATCGTAGCTTTCACGCGGTCCAACGGCGGGCCTTCACCGACGCGCACCCGAAATCCACAATCCGGCAGCCTCCTCACTCGCGGCGCCAGACGGATTGCCACGAGGCGTAGCCGACGACGTGAGTCGGCGGACCTAACAGCGCTCCGGGAATCCGCCGCCTCACGGCAGCGGCTACAGGGCGCGTTCTCGCGTCACCTTGAACCGCTGGCCCGCGACATGACCCGCGCAACCCGAAATCTCGCTTCGCCATCCCGCAATGTGGCCGCGTTGACCGGCCGTCTGGATGCACTGTCCGGAAACGCCAGCGCGCTACCGGACAACATCAAAGCATTAACCGGCGACACGGATGCGCTAACGGACAATGCTGACACGCTAACAGGCCACATTCGCGTTCTAAAACGTGGCGTTGACGCCATGTACCATGGCCACGGCGCGCTAAATGGCAACGCTGATGTGCTCACTTGCAACGCAGACGAGCTAAAAGACAGCGTTTTTGCACTAAAGCATGACGTTGAAACGCTAACGGCCAATGTTTTCATCAGGACGCAACACCACAATGGCTTAATTTGCAGCATGTTACAGATCCAATTTCAAAACCATGAGCCGAGGTAACGAGGCTCATTCTTCAAAGATTTCAGAGACTCCTTACGTCGTCTCCTACAGTTCTGCAATTGGCTCTACACAGAAACGACCGATTCTAGCCCCCAAAACCTCATGCCAAACGAAACAGCGCCCCCCACACCCACGACACCCACGCCCACCGCGCCCAAGCCGAACCGCGAACGCGGCATCGCCAACCGCGACTACCTTGATGAAGTCGCGAGCAGCCGCAAAGTCGCCGCTGCCGCCACCGACCCGGCCCACACCGGGCCGCTCGCCGCAGTGGAGTTGGACACGACGCTCCCGACGCAAATCAACGCCCTCGCCGACAGCATCGAAGCCGACATCGGCAAGCTGACCGGCGAACGCGCGGGCAAGGCAACGATGACCGAGCAAGAGCAGACCGCGCGCGACGCCCTGATGGCGGTGCTCCAGCCCATCCAGACCGCCGCCAAGCGCAAGTTCGCCGGCGAGACGCAGACACTGCGCGGGGCTTACTACATCAGCACGGGCCTCTCCGGCGGCACGCTGGACGAAGTCCTCACCGCGTCGCGGAGCGTGCTGGCCCGGCTCAGCCCCGGCGACGGCAACGCGCCGCCCCAGGACGTGCTGCCCGGCATCACCGCCGCCGGCCGGATCAAGGAACTGGCCGACGCCATCACCACCTACGGCGGGAAAGACCAGGCCCAGGGCGAGAAGCAGACCGAAGCCGGGAAGCTGCTTGAAGCCATCAAAGCGAACGTGCCCAAGCTGGCGAAATTGCGCCGGCAGGTTCAACTCGCCGCCGACCAGGCCTGGCCGTGGCGCACGCCCGGCGTCGCCACCATCCGCAAAGCGTTCCTGCTCTCGCCGGACCGGCCGATGAAAGATTGAGCGGGCACCAGGAGCTTAAATGACTAACACTGCTATAGCCCAGACCAAGCCGGAAGGCAAGTGGACGCTGCTGAACAAGCAGGTCGGCGAGGCCAAAGCCCTGCTCCGCCAAATGCGGGAGACCATTGCGGACGTTGAGGAGGCGCGCATCATTGAGCGCGCCAAGAAATCCCACGGCAACAAACCGCGCATCCCCTGATCTCAGGTCAAAAAGAACCTGCACTTGCAGTAAGGCAGCGGGAGTTCGCGCCCCTTCTGTTTCTGCGCAAAGAAAGAAATCGCTATGAACAACAAACACGGAATTCAAAATGCGCCGTCCAATTGGACGGCGGTATTGCTGTTTCTCGCTGTCATGTTTGGCATAGAGAACGCCCAGGCGCTTTCACCGGCTCTTTATCCCGCTACATACGCGAATGGAACAAGAGTGGACACAGCCGCAATTGGAACACGAACCCCGCTGATTCTCACTCATGGTATGCAATCTTCCCCGGATATCTGGGATACATTTTTGCATTATTGGGCTGTGTCTCCTGGACTGCAAAGCAAGTTCAAGCCATACCTATTTGGATACTCTACAGATGAATTTTCTCTTAGACCGGGCGACCCGACGACTATTTTGGGCGTTAGCCAAAGGCTCGGATACTATCTTCAGGAGAGATATGACAGCCCGCCCGACAGCATCTCCTCAGGATTTAATGACAAACCGGTCGTGATTCTGGCTCACTCCATGGGAGGATTAGTTGCTCGGTCCATGATGCAGAATTACAGCTTCAAGGACGGGAAACGCGGAGGCGATAAGGTGCTGCGGCTGATTACTCTTGCGACTCCACATCATGGGAGTCCATTAGCAAACAACCTCATTGTGTATGCGGGCGCACCCTATCTGCCTTTTGATTTCGTAATCGATAATTTCATTATTGATTTACACCTCGACTTTGCAATTGGTCTGTCTTGGAACTGTTACGATGGAAGGGAATTTTGGTTCTGCGGCCCAACTACGTCAGATGCTTACAACGGAAAACTTATTGTTTATGGCGCAAAAGCATCTGTTTCAACTGACTACAAATGGGGGTTGCGCTTTTTGAATACCGCAGGTTACGAAAGTGATGGTCTTGTTCCTCTTCAGAGTGCTCTTTTCGCTGGGAAAACAATTAACGCAAGACGCCAAGTTAATGGCTCTTGTGACCATTCCGCCATTTATGCGAACTTGAACACCGTAACTATTGGTGTCGTTACAATGCCCGTCTTCGACTCGGTTTCTAATGACCTCGTGAGTGCCATTCCGCTCGTTCAGGCTCCTTCAATCACTTCGGTTAGTCCGAACACCCTCTCTGGTTTGCCTTCGCCGCAAACCCAAAGGATAACAATCGCAGGCTCTGGCTTCACGAGCAGTTCATCGCTGATTTTAAATAACGGCGTGCAGTCCTACAATTCTGATCCCGCACGATTAACTTACATCAGCTCCACTGAAATCAAATATGACATCGCAGTAGGAACTCCAGCCGCGACTTGGACGGTTAAAGTCGTCAACAGCGCCGTTGAGTCTGACGCCTACACTTTTCACGTAACCGCCGCCGCAGACAACACCGCGCCTTCCGCTCCAATTGGCTTAACGGCTTCCCCCTCACCTTGGGCAAGAAACAATCTGTTCTATCTTGATTGGACAAATCCTAATGACCCGTCGGGGATAGCTAAAGTTTGGTGGAAGCTCGGTTCTGCTCCTGCATCGGCAACAGACGGGCTTTCTTTCCGATTGCCAGCTTTCAAACCTTTGCCAATGTCTTTAAGTCAACCCGAAGGCACACAGATGATTTACGTTTGGCTGGAAGACGGAGCGGGGAACAAAAATCGTCTTAATAATGCTGCTATCACTCTTCGGTTGGACACGACACGGCCAACCATCGCCATCACCAGCCATTCGACTGCCGTTCCCTATCCTTCAACACAAAACACAATCACATTATCCGGCACGTTTGCTGACACCTTGAGCGGAGTGGTGAGTGTGACATGGCTCAACAATGTTGGCGGCAGCGGCACTGCCACGACAAGCGGCAGCGCGAACAACGGCACTTGGTTCACGCCGTCAATCACCCTTTACAGCGGCGTCAACAACATCGTTGTCACCGCCACCGATGCGGCTGGCAATGTAGGCAGCGCAACTATCACGGTCAACTATCTCGACACGTCCAACAGCGGCACGGTGAACGTCACCATCAATCCGCAAGCGGCGTCCACTGCTGGCGCGTTGTGGCACTTCGTGGGAGAAACGTTTTGGCGTTTACCCGGTGTGGCAAGCGGCATTGCTGCGGGCAGCCGAACAGTTGAATTCAAGGGGGTGGACAACTGGATTGCCCCGCAGCCGATTACTCAGAACGTCCTGGCAAACCAGACGACTTACTTCACTGGCCAATACGTGGCGAGCACGGTCGCACAGGCACCGGATGCTCCGAGCAATCCCTCGCCCGCGCTTGGGGCTGTGAACGTGGGGCGCGCGCAACCGCGATTTTCATGGTCTGGTGGTGCTCCCGGCGGAGATTTGCAATACGCCTTCTGCATTGATCTCAGTAATCCCACCAATCCCGATCCGGCACAATATACCGGTTGGGGTTCGCTCACGGGCAATTCTTTTCAATTTCCGGGCACAACATTCACATTGCCCGCCACGACTACTTTCAACTGGCGCGTCAAGGCTCGTGCCAATGGCATCACCGTTGATGGCTCGGTCTGGCGTTTCACCACGGAATACGCCGTCGCGGACCTTGCGGTTAAGAATCTCGCTTTGGACGGGAACGTGGAACCGGGCGCGAACGTGACCTTGAGCGCAACGGTCACGAATCAAGGCGACTTTGTGGCACCGACGGGGTATCTCTTTTACTACTTGTCCCGGACACCGGGTGGAAAGGAGATTCGATTGAATCTCCCGGTTTCCTTGGTTATCTGGCCCTTGCAGCCCGGCCAATCCACCAATGTTACCTTCGTCGCCAAGCTGGACGGTCTGCCGGCGGGGCAGAGTTTTATTGACGCTTGGGTGGACACGACCGCCTATGGCGCAACCGGTGAAAGCAATTTCGAGAACAACCTGCAAAGCATCCAAATCAATTACATTGACGGCAAGAATCCGCAGGTAACGTATGCGGCCTTGAGCACAACGTTTGTAAAAACCGGTGTCGCCAACTCGATAGTCTATGTCGCCACCGATGATGTGGGTGTCAAGACGATGGACTTCTATTACTCGACCGATGACGGCGTGACCTGGGTGCCTATCCAGGAGGGATACGTGACAACGACTCCGCCCTTTGCTGGTGAAATTTTCAACTGGGCTGTGCCAGCGAATTTGACGGTTGGCGCAAACTTAAAAGTGCGCGTCGTTGCCCGAGATGCTTCCGGAAATTGGGGCGAGTCCATCGCTGGTCCTTATCTGATTCACAGCGGGACGGCTCCGGTAGTTAAAGTAATCTTCCCCGATGGCGGCGAAGCTCTCCCAGCCGGCTCCACGCAGCCATTCAGGTGGAGTATTTCCGCGCCGAACGGCGTCAGCTATGCGTCACTCTCCGTTTACTATAACAACAATAATGTAACCGCGCAGGACATTACCACGAACACCACGGGAACATATTCATGGACGTTGCCTGCTAACTTGACCACCACTGTTGCGAAAATCAGAGTCACCCTGCGGGACCAAAACGGGAACGACAGCGAAGACTGGAGTGATGCGCCATTTTCCATCGCGGACAACTCCCAACCGCCGCCTGCGCCGTGGAACGCGGCAGCAGCAGTGACCTCGGCGGCCACTGGCGATCCTGCCGGGCTTCCAAGAATCGTCGCCGACAGCACCGAAACACTTCACTTGATTTACGGGTTGTCTCATGACGCAGCCGCCCACACGATTTCGTTTCGCTACCGCAAGCGGATTGGAACCGCGTGGACGAATCCGTCCGTCGTTAGTTTCGATGCTGCAAATCTGGACAACCAGATCGGCTCATCCTATGGCATCGGGAACCGGCGCTTTGCCGTGGATAGCAATGGTCATCCTCATCTTGTGTGGGCAACAAGCCATAGCTTCCTCTCCGAAGAGAGTAAGAACGATGTTTTCTACACCTATTTTGATGGAGCAAGCTGGGCGAGTCCGCAAAATGTCTCGATTGGCGTTAGAAGCCCACTGATGGCAGATTCGATAGCGTGGACGCGGAAAGCGGACATCCCGATCGCCAGCAGCACCTCGGCGGCAGCCGCGGTTGGAGGAAAACTTTACTTCATTTATTATGACCAGATTCATCAATATGACCCGGTCGCGAATACTTGGATGAGAAAGGCTGATGCGCCGCCAGCAGCGGTCGGGGACGGCGGGGCGACAGTAGTTAACGGCCTAATCTACGCAGCCGGCAGTCCATATGACGGGAATATCCGTATCTATAACCCGTCCACGGATTCATGGGCAACGGGAGCGGCCATGCCCTCGCCTCAGCAAGGAGTCCGGCTTGCCGCCGCTGCGAATGGAATGGTGTATGCGATCGGTGGGGACATAGGGGCCTTTTCCGGTGGCACCAAGACTCGGATGTATAACCCGGGAGCCAACTCTTGGACTACGATGGCGGATATGCCGACCGCCCGATCCCACCCGGCAGTGGCGGCAGTCGGAGCCAACATTTATGTTATCGGAGGATATCAAAGTCAGCAGTCGATGGATGTTTACGACACCGTCGGGAATACGTGGACAACGAAAGCCTATCCATTTGCCGCCAACATCCCGCCCAGCTTCGGTGGATTCGCTGCTGTGATGAACAGTAAGATATATTTTGTCCCCGGTATGCCAAGCGGTGGTGGTTTGGTAGGCAGCGAACCTTCCGTGTCGCGCGATGTATGGGAATTCGACCCTGCGACCGGAGGCTGGACGCGGATGCTGCCAACACAGTTCGCGCATGGATTCGGATGCGGCGCGGCAATTGGATCGAAGCTCTACGTCCTTGGTGGTCTTGATGGATCCAATGCAGTCAGCTCAATGGAGGAGGCGACTCTACAGACGGATTTCGCGGGGACGGTTTCATCTTCGCCTCAAGTTGCGGTGGATGCCGCCAATGCGGTTCATGTATTGTGGAATGATGGACGTTACCTGCAACCGGATGGTTCATCCTTCAGCAGTTTTTCATCCGCTGGCGAAGGAAATGTCTATGAAGCAGTGAGGAGCGGAGCCGGTTGGTCATCTCCGCTCCAAGTTACGACTGGCGGTCTCAATCTTCATGCTGTGGTCGCGGATCAATCCGGAAATCTGCACCTGATTCATCAATCCTACAACTATGGCATCGCATACAGTCAACGCATCGGCGGTTCCTGGTCCGCTCCTATTCTCACCGGGGCTGCTCGATATGTCTACGGATTGGATATGGCGGTCGATTCGACCTCGAAGGTTCACCTCCTCTACAGCGGCAACGACCCGCAAAGCTCTCTAATCAATCTCAACTACATTACATTAAGCGGCACTTCATGGTCTTCTCCCGAAAGAGTAAGCTCGATTCAATACGGAGTTTCGCCTCGACTCTGCTTGGATTCCCTCGATAGACCCCATGCTATTTGGGTGGGCAGTCAAGTGGATCCGCAGGTGTTGTATAGCACGAAGAACGGAGGAGGGTGGGTCGCACCGATTCAACTGAACCGCGCGTCCGAACCTCCTGCGTATGGCTCTGTCGATGCCGCATTGTGGCTCGGTAACAACGAATTGGATGTAGTTTGGTTGAATTCTAATTCGGGAAATCCGAATGTGCTGCTAAACTATGCGAATGTCGGCTCGGCCATAGATATTTATCCTCCAACGATAGCAATCAATTCCCCGGTTTCCGGCGACATCCTTTCTATCGGAAATCAAGCGACTGTTACGTGGGCAGCGACGGATAACGTTGGCGTGACTGCCGTTGATCTCCATTACACTACCAACGGCAGCAGTTCATGGACATTGATCGCTACCAATCAAGCCAACAATGGAACGTTTGCCTGGGCCGTGCCCAATCTCGGTACGAATGCCGGACAAGTTCGTGTGACCGCCCGCGATGCAGCGGGGAATTCGGGAGTCGGCTTCTCCGGCACTTTCACGACGACGGATTTGACACCGCCCACAATCACGATTACCGCTCCCACCAATGGCGCCACCTTGATTGGTGGCGTCACGAACAACGTTGTTTGGACAGCCACGGATAACGCCGCTGTCGCAAGGATTGATTTGGAGTTTTCGTTGAACAACGGCGCATCGTGGTCGGATATGGCCACCAACCTGACGAACGGCGGCTCCTATCCCTGGCTTGTTCCCAACAGCGCCACCACCGTCCTGTTAATTCGCGCCACCGCTCGTGACACGGCGGGCCTGTCTGCATCGGCCACGACCCAGCCGATGACCATCGTTCGCGCCAACACCCCGCCAATGGCTCCAAGCAGCCCGTTCCCGCTGAACGGCAGCACGTTTGTCCTGACCGTATCGCCGCAGTTCAGTTGGAGCAGTTCTGATCTTGATGGCGACCCGCTCACCTACCAAATCCATTTCGGCACCAATGCCACGCCGCCCATCGTAAGTTCAGGATCGGCACCTTCTTTTGCTCCCGGTTTCCTGCGTCCGCAAAAGACTTATTATTGGCAGGTTCTCGTGTCAGATGGAAAAGCGACGACTGCCGGGCCACTATGGAGTTTTACAACGGAAGCTGGCGTTCTCCCCGCGACAGTTTTGGCGGACCATAAGCGGTTCACAAACGGCCTTTTCCAATTCCGCTTGAGCGGACTTTTTGGCGAATCGTATTCTGTGCAAGCGTCAACAAACTTGACGTCTTGGCAGACTCTGACAAATATCATCAACACAAACGCCAACAGCTTGTTTCTGGACACGGCGGCAACAAGTTTTCCACGCCGCTTTTACCGCGCCGTTATGCCTTAAATTTTAGGAAATCACCAGCAAGGTGAACGATGAACGGGTCATGAACGGGTCAGTCACTGGTATCGTGCTTTGTTTCCGCCTTTGCGCCGATGGGGTGTCTCGCCCCGTGGGATACGCGCCACCGGAAACCAGCCGGATGCGGGAGGTTTTATCCCACGGGGCGAGCCGGTGGCTGGGTGGTTGTGACTGACTCCGGCCTGACCGATCAGCCGCAGCGGTCTCGCTAGGTTGCGGTGCCGTAGGAGTCCTGTTACGCGGGCGGATCTCGCCGCAGCAGTGCTTCAAACCCCGCCTGCTCGAAGTGCGCGTCGTACGCCAGGGCGCGGGTGAGTCCCCGTTCCCGCATCAGGTGAAAGGACACGCAATCGGTGAGCGACCATTCCTTGTCCGGGCGCTCCCGGTGCAACCGGAGTCCGGCGGCAAACAGCTCGGGCGACGCCGGAACAAAAACGAATGGAGGCACATTCATCACTTGCTCGACGAGCGGGTGAGCCTTGCTGCGGTCCCGCAGCAGTGACAAGTAGTTCACCGTCTCCCAAAGCACGTATTCTGAAACCAGCAACGGTTCGTCAACGAGTCGAGACCAAGCCACTGCCTTGGAATGGAGGGCGTCTCTGGGTTTCGCCAGCGCAATCAGGTAACCGCTATCGGCCAGAATCATGGGCGCTTGGGGAGGCCGTAGAGGTAATGATCGTGTTGAGCGGCGCCATCCGTGGGCGCATCCGGGTTGTCGGGAAGTTCCTCAAGCAGTTTGACCAGCTTCATGAGCGGCCGATCCTCGCCCGAAAGCTCGACGCGTTTCTTGAGCGGTTGCACGCGCACCTCCAATGCACAATCCACAGGGAGGTTCACCGGTTCGTCCGGGATAAGCACTTTGCCGTCGAAATGAGCGGTTAAGGTTGTCATACGCCGAGAAGGTAGGCGCTCGGCCAGTGGGAAGCGAGCAGGAAAATGAGAGGACTGGGCTGCCAGTGGGGAGCGTCTTCGCGAAAAGGTCAATGAGATCGTGCTTTGTTGCTGCCTTTGCGCCGAAGGGGTGTCTCGCCCCGTGGGATACGCGCCACCGGAACCCAGCCGGATGCTGGAGGTTTTATCTCACGGGGCGAGCCGTGGCTTGGCGGTTGTGACTGACTCCGGCATGGCCGATCCGCCGCGGCGGGCGATTCCTCAAAAGCGTCTCTCCTGCGTCTCATCACGGGCACATCGTTCGGACCGCCCATATTTCACCACGATGGAACATTACTGCCGGCAGGATGGTACGCGAACAGTGAACTGAATAACACCTACCCGCTCCAACCTGGGAGAGCCTACATATTTTACATCACGGCGGGGAATCCTGTGCGATGGCGTCAGGCAGTTCCTTAACCGGGACATTTAAGCATCGGGGAGAGCGCGCCTCCAGCGTGCGGGTTGCGACGTCGCGCCGCAACCTTTGTCACGCTGTCACTCGCCGTGGCCGCAAAACACTACGTGGTAACTCAGAAGGGACGAAGCCGACGGCGCGACGCCGTCGGCAGCGCGCGGGACGCGCGCGCCCCCCATAAACCGGAGACTCCTTTCCGACCCCGACACCACTGGGCAGGAGCGATATTACCGCGTGCGCGCTCAGTGAAATGCTTACTGAGCAGTCCGCAGGATCGACTAGGAAATGAATAGCCACAAAAAGGCACAAGAAGACGCAAAAGCCCCGACTCTTGCGCTTTTTGCGCTTTCTTGCGGCAATTCCGGAAAGGGAAAAGTGGGGCTATGCCCCGGTATCTGTTTACCGTGGCTGCGCTCGTGAGAGCGCGGCAAATCTTCTGCCCCAC
>CAYIIH010000129.1:0-20242 GCA_964363225.1 uncultured Verrucomicrobiota bacterium
TAGAATCGCTCAAGTTAGGTCTAAATCAAAACTTTTTCTTGAATAGGGCCATTACAAAATTCTTTGTTTTGTTGCTCGGCCTGTGTGTATGGCTGGGGGCAAACGTGCCGTCTTCATTCGCCCAAGTCTGGAATCTTGATGCAAATGGAAACTGGAACGTTGATGGCAATTGGAGTCCGGTGCCATTTCCCAACGCGGCGGGCGCTTCAGCCACTCTCGGATTTGCCATTCTTGCAGACCGCACCATCACTTTGGGGCAGAACATCACTGTTGGAGAACTGAGCATTGCTGACGAGAGCAACTACAATGTGACCGGAAACACGTTGATTTTTGACTCAGTTGGGTCCTTTCCGGCCGTCCTCTCGGTCGGCAAGACGGGTTCCCCCGGGATCTCCTCTGCTATCAGTATGACTGATGCGCTCCTGATCAAGCAAAACTCGACCGGCACCCTGACCCTTAGCGGCGTCATCAGCGGCTCGGTCGGATTGACCCTGGAAGGCTCTTCAAAGACAGCATTCAGCGGGAACAACACTTACTCTGGTCCCACCTCTGTGGGCGGCGGAGTGTTAAATATTAGCCACAATAACGCCCTGGGCAGCACGGCGAATGGCACGGTCGTTGCAGGCGGAGCCGCCCTGGAGTTACAGGGCGGCATTACGGCGCCGGCGGGCGAAAGCTTGACCATTTCCGGGTCGGGTATCAGTAACAACGGCTCTCTGCGCAACATCAGTGGCAATAACGCGTGGGCAGGCTCGATTTCTCAGGGCGCCGCTGCGACGATTGGCGCGGATTCAGGAACCATACTCACCTTGAGCGGTTCCATCAACAACAGCGGCAATCTGCTGACGCTGGGCGGAGCCGGGAATCTCGACGTCAGCGGCGCAATCAGCGGCGCGGGTGGTTTGACCAAGAATGGCGCTGGAACGGCAACGTTAAGCGCCGCCAACACCATGAGTGGCGCCGTGACGATCAATGCAGGCACACTCACGCTCTCAGGAAGCGGCACCGCGACGAGCGTGACCGGCTTCACCGTCAATTCCGGCGCAACGTTTACTTTGGATAATGCCGCGAGCAACAATGGTAATCGCATTGGAAATACCGCCACGCTGGCTTTGGACGGAGGGACATTGAGATTCATCGGCAATACTGCCGATTCGACTGAAACCGGCGGAGCACTGACGCTGAGCGGCGGAGCTTCCACGGTCGATGTGCAACGTGCTAATCCCCCCCCCGCTTCCTTCGCGGTATTAACTCTGAGCAGCTTGACCCGCAATGCGGGCGCCACGGTGAATTTTTCAAACGCAGCCGGCGGTGGCACGTTGGGCTCTGCTGGGAACAATCCGAGGCTCATCTTTAGCACGGCACCGACGTTGGATAACGGCATTATCGGTGGTTGGGCCACGCGCGGCCTTGAGTTTGCCACTTACGGCGCCAATGGTGTGGCCGTACTCGCAGCCGCGGGTTACTACACGGGCGTTCAAGGGAATTGGACTTTCGATGATAATGCCAAACCCAGCGGTGACCGTACTCTGAGTGCAGACCGGAACATAAACTCGCTCAACCTCACTTCGGGCCGAGACGTGAACCTCGGAGGTTTCACGCTCAACATCGAAAGTGGCGGCCTCATCAAATCGGGCGCTACGGCCAGCATCATTAGCAACGGGACGCTGACTGCCGGAGGCACGTCAGCCGGTGAGTTGATTACGCACGTGGATGCCACCCGGTCGCTGACGATTAGTGCCGTCATTGCCAACAATAGCGGCCCTGGGGTTGTGGGAGTGACCAAAGCCGGCGCGGGCACGCTCACCTTGAGCGGAATCAATACTTACACCGGTAACACGATTATTAACAACGGCATTTTGGTGATGTCAGAACGCCGCGCGCTGGGGACGGGCAACCTGATCCTTGATGGCACGGGCGCGGAACTCCAAGCTAACTTCAACAACGCTGCCAATGCCTCCATCGCCAACATCACGATCAACAACGGCACTATTCGGAGAACCGACGCCAGCGGCTCTAAGACTGGCTTCCTCAGTGCGGGCACGACGTTGACCATCAATGGAGCAGGCACGTTAATCGACCAAGGTGGCGATGGCGTCGGCGGATTTTTGACCATCGATGGTCCAATCGTGGTCAACAACGGCGGCACGTTGACCCTGAACGCGTCCACGGCCAATGACGAAGTCCGGCTGGGCGGCAGTCAAAGCATTACCGTCGCTGCGGGTGGGACCGTGGCGACGACGGGCTCGGGCACTGTCACGGTGGGCGGTTCCTTCGGGCGCACGATTGTTGGGCAAGGAAGTTCCGCCTCCGAGGCCACACTTTCTTTGGGAGCGAATCCAACGCACAGCTATAATGCGGGCACAGCGCTGAAGGTGGATGGTACAGGATCAGGCACGGGCGGTCTGCGCATCGAAGGCACCCAGGCCAATGTTGACGCGCTGGTGACGGCGGCCCGTTTGCAGGGTTTGACCGGCACGGGCGGGACTTTGACGATCGCTTACTCAGACAACGGCAGCCGGACGATCAGTGATGACCCCAGTACCGGGAGCAACGTCAAACTCGGTCTTGACAGTTCCGGGGGCAGCGCACCGATTTACACGCTGGGTGCAGCGGACAATGATTTGGCCAACTACAATGGGTTGGTGGTGAAAGGAGGGACGGTCGTGGTGGGCAAGAATCAGAGCTTCACGGGCGCGGGAACGACGACCCTGGATTTGTTGGGAGGCACCTTGCAGATTCATAGCGGAACCGGCTCGCGGACCCTGGAATTTGAGGGCGCGGCTACCCTGGCCGGCGGCACTCTCTTGGGTACCGTCGCCGGAGGCGGCCTGAGCGGCACTCTGAAGGTGAGAGGTGATCTGCACTCAGAGGGCACCACCTTGTTCAACAGCCCCAACATCACCATGAGCCCCAGTTCCGGCACGACGGTTGTGGATGGGTCCGTTCCGCTGACGGGGATCGGCAATTTCGCCAAAGAGAGCGGCGGGACCGTCCGTTTAGATCAACAGATTTCCGTGAATGCAGACAACCTGATTGACGTGACGGCAGGCACGCTGCTGCTGGGCGCATCGGATCGGATTGGCAACGACGACAATATGCGCCTGGGGATAGGCACCACCTTCGATACTGGCGGCTATAACGAAACGCTCGGGACGTGAACCTTGGCCGGGAATTCCATCCTTGATTTTGGCACCGAACCTTCCGCCACGCAGACGACACTCAACTTTGCCGCCAGCAGCGGCGCCCTCTGGTCTGCCTTCACCCTCACGATCAATGATTACCGTGATTTCGGCGCTTCGGAAGATTTTCTCTATTTCGGCAGCGATTCCAGCGGCCTTTCTTCCGGGCAACTGGCCAATATTATTTGGAACGATCCCTTCGGGAATGGCCAAACCATTTACGGAGCCTATATTGACGCGGCCGGGCGGGTTCGTCCGGTGCCTGAGCCGGCGACCATTATTGCACTGCTGCTCCTGGGTCTGCCGCTGGTCTGCCGAGAGAGGAAAGCCCTGCTCGGGTTGATGGCTGGCTTCTTCAGCAGAAAAGGCGACTCTGTCTAAATTTGTAGCCCTGCACCGCGGCAATGAAGTAATCGGGATGCAACTGAACGCTTCCGGCGAGGAGTTTTGCATCCAAAGTTTCTTCACGGCGGCAGTTCGCGTTCCTGCTTTTCCTTGTCCCCGCATGTCCACGTCCTTTCCGTAGCGTTTCGCAAGAATCCACTTTGCCGCTCACCTGCTTCCCCCACGGCATAGCGGCGTCTCGGCAGCGCCGCCATCTTTCTCTTCCCGCGCGCCTTGCCTCCCAGATCTTCAGGCGGCTGACTTGGGAAGTCGCTGCGGACGGGGACCGTCCGCCGTCCGCTCCAGTTGCGGGTCCGCCGCGCTGTGGTGCCTTCGATTCGTTCTCACAGCGCAACTTCGATGCGGCCGAGAACATACTTCGACGCATTCCTCGAGGGTGAAACCCATGCCGCCCTTGTCCTTTTGGCCGTCCCACCAGCCGCGCCGTTTCACGCCGTCGTAGTTGTCGAACAACTCGAACACGCCCGGCGCAATGCCGAAGCCAATGGCCGTCTCGCGTCCGTCGCTGTTGCCGCATATCCCGTCGCGGCGCGGGGCAATGTGCTTCTCGAGCACGGCCCAGTCAAAGACCGGCTTCAGCGGGCCGAACCTGCCCAGGTGGGCGTTGCGCGAGAGGCAAAGCTGCGTCTGCTTGAACACGTCCAGGTGCATCTGGACGTGCTGGCGGAACTTCTCCGGCGCGATGTCCGGCACGCCGAACGGGTGGGTATGCGCCTCGCCCCAGTTGCCGTAGGAGCGGATGTCCAGCACCGCGATGCGCGGGTCGCCAACGGAAAGAACAAGGCGCAAATGAGAGACAGCGTGTTTTTCAGGTGATTCTCAGATAGACTGACTGTGGGCGCGGTTGTTTCATTCGGTCGGAATGCACGTTCACCCTGCCTCTCCCGCTCAGGCGCAGCGCGATGCGCCCGCCGTTATTGGCCGGGTTGTCCACGGTGAGGCCGTTGCTGATCATCGTGGCGTTCATCGTGGGGCCCTCCGCGCCTTCCTTCCACCAGCCATGATCTGTGGCGCCGACGGCCAGCCACTCCATTTGCGCCCCCCGGCGGGGCCCCGGGCGCAGGCTATTCCGCGGTCAATCCATCCACCCAAACCGTAAACGGATCGCCACCCCAGGAATCGAGAGAGAGACCGAGGCCGGTCACATGGCTCAAATCGACCTGGCCGGAGTTCCGGCGCGTCCAGCCGGCGCTATCCGTGAGCGGCACTTCCACCGGCATCCACGTCCAGCGCGCTTCGCTGAACGGGAGATCTCCGAAAAGATTCCGCCCCTGGGCCGGCTCGATCTTCACGGCGCTCTCCTTGCCGTAGAGCCAGAGCACCGGGCCGGGATTTTGGAAGCCCGGAAGGTTCGGGTTCTCCGCCTTGATCCAGAAACGGACTTTCGTTTTGCCTGAGAAATCCCAGTCCGCATTGCGTGCGCGCGGGAAAAAGGCGGTGGCATACTGGCCCGGATAGGGTTTGGGCGTGAAGCGCAGGGAGGTCTTCCCGACGACGGAATCCGCGTCCTCGGCGAAGCTCATGCGCCCGCGTCTGTCGCCGTTGCCTTCGAGATCGAAGCCCCATTGCGCGGCTTGGCCTTCGGTGCCGATTTCATTTTTCACCGGTTCGCTGACAATCAAGTCCCGCCACGCGAGATCAGCCAGCACGCCGTTGTCCACGGTCAGGCCGAGCCGGTAAAAGCCCGGTTTGGTGAAGGTGGGGTCGAACACGGGTTGGTCGCCGGTGAGATCGCCGGCGGTCCAGCGGAAGTGGAGCGGGCGTCCGTGGAACTCACGGCTCGCGCTGGCGTCAAAATGCACGGGTTGTCCCACGAGGGCGCGGATGGGGCCGAGCAACTCGGCGTGCGGCGCCCGCGTCACGGCAGAATCGCTCGGCGCCTCGCGCAGGTTCAACACGTCGGCCAGGTAATTGCCCTCCGCGTTGTTGGTGGCGGTATTATTGGCCAGCCAAATCCCATCACCCCAGCGGCCCCAGATGCCCCAGCGGTTTTCCTCCAAGCGATTCTGCTGCACGACCCAATGATGCGTGCGCCAGCGTGCGCCCTTGGAGGCCACGTCGCCGCGGAAGACGATGCCGCCGCCGTTGTTGTGATGGCACCAGTTCCCGCTGAGCACCGTGTGACTGGAGGGACCGCCGACGATCACGATGCCACCGTGCCCAAAGCCTGATTCGGGCGCGTTATGATTGCCATTGGTCTGGCCGTTGAAGGCCGCCTCGTTGCCAATGAGCACGGTCTGATCGCTGCCACCGAGCCAGAAGCCGTAGCTGCCGTGGTTTGCCTTGTTGCGGATATAGGTGTTGCCCGGACTCCACGACTCGATGCAGTTGTTGTTCGCATAGGACGTGTCGTTTTCCACGAAGACATTGCCGCGCGACACCCAGCCGTTGAGCACGCGAATGAAGAGGCCGTCGCCGCCCTGGGTGATGTCGTTGCGGAACCAATAGTTGTCATCCGAGCCGCTCTCGATGAGCACGGAGGTCGAATCGCGCGCATGCACTTCGCCGGCCGCCCGGTCAATGCGAATACCATAGGAGAGGATGTTTCTGAAGAAATGATTGCGCGACGCCCGCCACAACTTCGCGCAGGTGTTCGAGCAGTGGGAGAAGTCGTTGTCCTCGATCAGATTATCATCCGACTCGACGAGGTGCAGGCCATCCCACACGCGGTTGGCTTTATTGCTCCGCAAGACACTTTGGCGGGTGCGTTCGAGCAGAATGCCGCCGCGCGGGGGCAGCTCGCCCCAGCCATGCTTCGGGTTGTGGTAGTTGTCGGAGAAATCGCAGCCCTCGACGAGCAACGCCCGGCCATCGCGCGCCACGAGTCCGGTGGCAAAGCCTCGCGCCTTGAGGTTGCGGATCGTCACATTCGCACAGCCTTCGAGCAGGACGCCGACGCCCGCTTGCTCCAAGGATTTCAGGTCGGCGGCGGCGCCGGGGCCTTGCAGCGTCGCGCCCTGGCCGTCAATCGTCACGTGGCCGGCGCGAACGACCAGCCGGGCGTTCCAGGTCGCGCCCTCCTCCATCACGAGGTCATTGGTCACAACGATCTCACGGGTCTCCGCGGCGGAAACCGAAGCCGCGAAGGCGGCGAGCCAAGCCAGCGCGCCGCAGAAGAAACGACTTTGAAAAGGGATGAAGGAAAGCAGCCGTCGGTGGCCACGCCCGTCTCTTTTCGGCACTTCGGAGTGCATCGGCCTGTCGCGATCCAGAGAGGAGACGGGGGTACGGCGCAACGCTTCGATTTGGATGGGGCTCATGTTGATGAGGCTAACAACGCGTGCCGCTTCTGAAAACAGTTCTTTCACGTTTGATTTGCTCTTTTGGGTCCTATCGCCGCATACTGGGTCCATTGCACTTTTAACTGAAACAAAAGAACCATGATGAACACGATGCACCGTTATTGCATGACACTAATCCTGGCCGGGGCCGCTCTGAGGACGGAGCCGGCTGCCGTGGCCGAGGCAGGTGTGGGCGCGCGTCCGTTGCCGGGCGCCGAAGTCATAATCGACGGCACCCGGAAGATGCTGGATGAGAAGTGGACTTATTGGGAAGGGCCCGGATTCAAATCCGCCCTGCCCATCAAATGGAAG
Organism: uncultured Verrucomicrobiota bacterium; assembly: GCA_964363225.1. GTDB lineage: Bacteria > Verrucomicrobiota > Verrucomicrobiia > Limisphaerales > CAYIIH01 > CAYIIH01. Next base: position 7,181 of record CAYIIH010000129.1, read on the forward strand.
ATTGTGGAGGACCCGGTGGACAAAGGCACCGTGGTCATGAGCGATGACCCGGCGGCGGCCGGCGGCAAATACGGCACGGCGGATATTGTCACCAAGAACAAGTATCGCGATTTCCGGCTGCACCTTGAATTCCTGATTATGAAGCCGGGCGGGAACAGCGGTGTTTACCTGCAGAACCGCTACGAGATCCAGGTGCTGGATGGAGACAAGACCAAGCACGGGATCGGCGCGGTGATCAATGAAACCGAGTCGCCGTATCACGCCTACAATGGCGTTGGGAAATGGAATGCCTACGACATCAATTTCCGCGCAGCCCGGTTCCAGGATGGAAAGCGGGTGGAAAAAGCGCTGGTCACGATGTATTTCAACGGCGTCCAAGTGCATACCAATCAGCCGATCAGCCAGGTGTGGGGAGGCGCCAATTCGGGGATCGATGGCGGCAACGAGGGAGGACGCGGTATTACCGATGTCCCGGGCGGCCTGAAGCTGCAGTGCGAAGGCCACGACGTGCGCTACCGCAACGCCTGGATCAAGGAATTGGACTTGAAGGAGGCCGATACGGATTTCAAGGAATAATCCGTGAGCAAGGCGTTCACGCGGGAATCGGACGATCTCCCTGATTGGCCGGCCCTCCCTCGGCAGCCATCACCACTGCCGCCGGGGGCGAAGAACTACCTGACTCCGGATGGTGCGCAGCGGTTGCGCGAAGAACTGGATCGCCTGATCCAGGTGGAACGTCCTCGGGTCGCCGCCTCGCCGCACGAGGGCGACATCAAGCGGCAGCTTCAAGTATTGGACCAACGAATTGGCCACCTTCAGCAGAGCTTGCACTCGGCGGTGGTGGTGCCTCCACCCGTCGCGCCGGAGGACCGGGTCCGCTTTGGGGCCACGGTCACGGTGCGGGAGGGCAGCGGCGGCGAATCGCGCTATCGCATCGTGGGGGTGGACGAAACGGACATCGACCGAGGCTGGGTAAGCTGGCTTTCGCCAATCGCGAAGGCCCTGCTCAATGCACGGGTTGGGCAGCGTGTCCGGTTCAAGTTGCCGTCGGGGGATGAGGAATTGGAGATCGTGGGCCTCGCCTATGAATGAGGCTTCAAGACGTGGCGGCGGCAGGCCAGGCGGAGGGGGAGAGGTTCCTTGAGTGGCAGCGCGTGAAACAGTGGGAATGTCGAATGAGGAATTCCCAACTGACTGAGTCTCGGCATTCACACTTCGGACTTCCCCTGCGCATTGAAGCATTCTTGGGCGCTCCGCACCGGTGCGCCGTGAACCGGTCGGCCGATCCACGGGCGTGCGGCGCACCTGGCGGTCGCCTCACCAACCGCTCGGACGTTCTGACTCCACGGTTCAGAGCGGTTTTTTCATGAGTTTAACCTCGTTCAAACCCTTGGCAGCCCGGTCTTATCCGGAACTCTGGGCTACTGCATTGCAGTTGGGAATCAGGCTCATCGTCTTCTCCAACAACGCCCGCCACCACGCTCGTTCCTGCGGCTCCCGCACCGCCAAGCGAATCGTCGTCACCCCGCCCGTCTCGCTGATAATCCCGCCGGTGGTGAACAGCCGGAAGCGCAGCGTCGCCGCCGTCACCCGATCCAGCCAGCCCAGGTGCCGCTGAAACAATTGCGTCAGGTTGTAGCTCAGGATGGCCAAGCTCAGCGCCGCCTCCGTGCTCCAGAACTTTTCCAGGCACAGCTTGGGCAGCGCGAAGTCCGCGTCCCATTGCTTGATCACCTCCTCGCACCCGGCCCGCGGGTTATACTGCCGCCACACTTCCAGCGGTGGCACGCTCGCCGGCAGGTTGGTCACCCAGCCCTGATACAAATAGCCCGGACAGTCCAAGAGCGGCTTGCCGCCGGTCCGCTGGCCGGCGGCCTGCTTGTCGGCGGTCTGGTGCCGCAAGAGCACCACCCACCGGGGCTGCCGCCAGTTGACTTCCTGGTGCCAGACCTCGGCCACCTCCGTGCCCGGCACGTCGGTGGCCGCCCAGATCAAGTCCTTCTTGAGCAGCCGCTGCAAGGGTTTCAACAATCGCGCCACCACGATATAGAACAGGGTTTCGTTCTCCAACAGGTCCAGCCACTCCGGCTGGCAAAAACCCGAATCGGCCCGCACCAGCCGCAGCCGAATCCACGTCGGCAGGTTGGCCAGCAGGTCCAGCGTGAAGGCCACCACGTTGTTGGCGCAACTGGCGTGGCCCGGGCGCAGCCAGAAGCCGACCACCAGCTTGGCTTCATTCATTGCTGCCGGGAAGTTTGAGGATGTGACCTCGGCTGTCACGGGCGGACCCATCCGCCGCTCGGCGGGCAGCGGCGCATTCACCACGGCCCGGACCCCAGCTTCAGCTTCCATTCTTTGAACTTCCGGATTTCACTTTCAAAGCGCGTCATGACGCGGTTGATTTCCTCGAAATCGTCCGAGTAACCGTCGATCCGGGTATCGGGATTTCGATCGTAAACAACCACAAAATAGTCCAGCGCGGTCAGGATGTGCGCAAACGCCACCAAGGACAGTTCGGCATATCTTCCCGCCAATGATTCGCGAACCATTTCAACCAGTTGGCCGACCTTCTCCGCCAGCATTCCCTCCGTGAAGCGATTGGGATCGAGAGTGGCCAGTTTGAACGCCACAACCTCCTCCCATTTGCCCCCTGCTTTCAAATCGCTAACCTTGAGGTTTTTCAGGCCGTGCACTCCGACCAGGTCGTCTATGGTTCTCATGAAATGTCTTGGCAGGATGGCTTTTGCCGCTACCGGCGCGCCACGCGCAGCTTGTGCAAGGCGAACTCCTCGAGGAGCGCGGCCCGGTCGGTCTGCCGGTAGCGATCGGGCAAATAGCGCCGGTCGGAGCAGGCCAGGATGGCCGCCGTTTCCTGCAAGGCCAGCAAGTCCGGGTCGAGTGGATCGATGAAGGAGTTGACCGCATCCTGCAAGTCGGCTAGTTGCACATCGTCGTCATGCCGGGCCAGCACCGCCCGTTCCTTGGCGCGAATCAGGATCGACTCCACGTCGCTGCCGGTGAGCGGACGCTGGCCGAGCGTTTCACGGATAAACGAAATGAGCGGTTCGCTGAGCGCGATTTTTTTGACGCGCGCGATGGTTGTGAAAAGATCGGCCACATCCTCCGGTCCCTGGGCCGGGAACAGCGGAATGCAAAGTCCAAACCGTCCCTGCCGTTTCATGTCGATGGACAGCAAGTCGGGCCGCGAGGTCATGGCCACCCACAGCTCGCGCCCGCGCAGTGTGGCATCGCCAATGTGCGCCGCAAAGGCGGCAAAGACGCGGCCGGACACGCCGCTGTCGCCATCGGCCTCGCGCGTGCCGAACACGGCGTCGGCTTCATCCACCACCACAATCACCGGACCCAGGGCGCGAATGGTCATGAGGATGCGCGCTTGCTGCAGCTCGGTGTCGCCGACCCATTTCGACCGGAACTCGCCGATCTCCATGACCGGCAGGCCGCAATCGCTGGCGAAACAATCGACCAGGAAGGATTTCCCCACGCCGACGCGTCCGGGCAGCAGCACGCCGCGTTCGAGCACGTCGCGTTTGTTGTTGGTGATCAGCCAGGCCAATTCGCGCAGCTTTTGCTTGGCCGCCTGGTGCGTGGCCACGGCTTCAAGATTGAGGCCCGGCTTGGGGTTTTTGAAGCGGACCAGGCCCTGGCAATACTCCTCGATGAGCCGCTTCTTGCTGCCGGCCACGTGTTCGGCGGTGACGCGCGTGCCGTTGCGGACGGCCTCCGCCAGCACGTGCTGGAGGCGCAACAAACTCAGGCCCGAAGTCTGCGCGGCGAGGTCGTCCAGGCCAAGATCGCTCCATTCGGCCACGGCCCGCCCGTTGGCCAGCGCCGTCACGACATTGGAGCGCAAAAAGCGCGATCGTTCCTCGAGGTCGGGCAAATCAATCCGAATCTGGGCCACGTGCGGATTTTGCAGAAGGTCGGAATGAAGCTCGGCGGCGGATTCTGTGACGAGAATAATTCCGACATCCAGGCGGCGCAAATCGGGCGAGGAGGCCCATTTCAGCAGCGTCACCAGCGCCATGCGCTCGTCAATGCTGGAGCTGGCATCGGGAGTGTCAGGAATGATCTTCTCCGGAAAGTCAACGATGAGCGTGACGCTTTTGCGGCCCTCTTTCTCGTCGGCGGCGCGCAGGAAGAAGCGCCGGAGCAGCGCAACCAGTTTGGTGAATTCCCGTGGCGGACCGGTCTGATGAAAGTTGGTGTTCTCGACCTGATCGTAAATCTCCAGCCACTCGAAGAAGCGTTTTTGCATCTCGGCGGAGCCAAAGGTGAGACCATCGGCAATATCGTAAAAGAGCAGGTAGGAACGCTCCGGAAAAAGGCGGCGCATGAGAAAGGTTTTGAGCGGCAGATAAGTGAGATCGGCCCCTTCCTGGACCGGGAAAACGTCGAAGATATTTCCATGCAGCACAAACAGCGAGTAGGAATTGCTGTTCCAGCGGCGGGCCAGTTCGAGCGCCCAGCCGCGCAACGGCAGGCGAGAGGAGGAACCGGTGGCGGCCGCCGTCGCCGTCCCTTCCACAGTTGGGGCAGGCATGGTTTGTTCTTTGGTCATGGTCTCTGTTTTTCCTGGGTAGCTCGCGCCTTGCGCTGCCGCTCGAGCTCGAACTCCGGCAGCGGAGGCGGAACGGGCCGCTCGAAACCCACGCGGACATCGGTAGCCGGAAGATCGCCGACCAGGTCTTTGAATTCGTCCATCTCGGCCAGCCACTTGTTGGTCTGGTCCAGATGCTCGACGGTGGCATCGATGCGGGCCGTCAGCGTCTCAGCGTTCTTGGTGGCGACGGCATCGGCGCGAATGAGTTTGATTTGCTGGTCGAGGCGTTCCTGCTCGGACACGACCAGAGCGAGGTTGGACTGGGCTTGCTCGATGCGCTGCAAGCGTTTGCGCAGCACTTCGAGGCGTTCCAGGCGCGAACCAAGGAGGCGCTGCTTGGCCTCAAAACCCGCCTCGCCTTTGGCCTTGAGTTCATCCACCTGGGCGGAGAGGCGCGCTGCTTCCTGCTCAGCTTCCTTGACCACCCGCGGCAATTCCTCGCGGCGTTCGGTTTCGAGAAAGCGTTCCAGCGATTCCTCAATGGACAGCAAACGGAGGAAGGTCCACATCAGCTCGTCCAATTTGCGGAGCCGGGGATCGGTCGCCGGATCGGCGGCGGCCAGCGGGCTGTCGGCGCTGGCGGCTTCGATGTTGCGGCAGACCTCGGCCAGCGCGCCGTAACGCTCGCAGCGGCTGCGGGACAACGAAGCCAGCAGTTTTTCCCGGCGCTGGACGAATTCAGCCACCAGGTTGAGGGCGGCGGAGCGCTTGGCTGCCTCGCGGCGGCGGTCCACCCACCGTCTGAAGACAGGCATGTCCGGCAGGTAAATCCAGCCCAGCGCGTAGGCGGTGGCGCCGACGATCAAGCCCAGCACCTGGGCGCTCAGGAAACCGAAGCCGAGCGTGAGCAGCCCCAGCCAGACGTGATGCGGGCTTTTCAAAAACTCACCGTGATAGTTGGCCGGCTGTTCTTCCATGAGTTCTATGCGACAGCAATCTACATTGTCAGGGATGGGGTTTGCACGAAAATCTTGGCCGGCGGTCGCAGCCCGAAGGCGCACGGCCAGACAACAGCCCCGTCAGGGGCGCGATGTTGATAGCCAGCCGCCACGCGGAAAACCCAAGCCCTGGAGGGGCGGAATGTGAAGTCACCTTGAGCGTGCATTGTCTTCAAGATGTAGATTTGGCTGTAGGTGTTGCCCATGGTATCTGTCGTTGTCCGCTGCACATTCCGCCCCTACGGGGCTGATTCGTTTCGGTATCGTGTTGCTATAAACATCGCGTCCCTACGGGACTAGGTCTCGGCACTGCTGTCAGTTCTGGGCTGGCTCGTTTGCCGGGCCGAAATCCGAAAAAGCAACCGACCGCCGTGATTCGGGGTATTGATTTTCCGATTTCACGCCTGTCGTCACTTCTCAATGCCGGGCAATTGGCCCGAAGCCGGCGCATCGCCTTCCAACCGGCGCAACAACTCCTGCGTCAGCTCGGCAAACCACGGCCTGCGCCGTATCACTTCGGGCGGTTCGTCCGGCCGCGGCACGGTCAGTTCCTCAACCAACCGGCCCGGCCCGGCCGCCATGCGGAAGACCCGGTCGCCCAGATACACGGCTTCTTCGACCGAATGGGTAACGAAGAAGACTGTTCCCTGCTGTTCATTCCAGAGTTGGACCAGCAATTCCTGCATGCGCAAGCGGATTTTCGGATCGAGCGCGCCAAACGGTTCGTCCATGAGCAGGATGCGCGGCTTGAGGATGAGCGTGGAGGCGATGGCGACGCGTTGCTGCATGCCGCCGGAAAGTTCCTGCGGGTACTTGTCCTCGGCGCCTTCCAACCCGATCTTTTTCACCCACTCTTGCGCTTGGTCCCGGCGTTCGACTCGCGCCACGCCGCACAAGCGGAGTCCGAACGCGACGTTCTCGAGCACGGTCAGATGCGGCAACAGAGAGTATTTCTGATCGACCAAACCGCGGTCAGCGCCCGGCCCCGCAATCGGCTGGCCGCACACCTGAACCTCGCCGGTGGTCGGCGGATAATGAGGCGCCAATCCGGCCAGAATGCGCAACACCGTCGATTTCCCGCATCCGGACGGGCCGACAATGCAGACCAACTCGCCCTTGTCCGGCAGATCATGGACCACGAACGACACGTCCTGGATGGCCACTCGCGCGGCGGGTCCGGAACCGAAGATTTTGGTGATATTCTGGAACTTCACCAGTTCAGGCAGCGAACTGGAAGCCGGGGCGGCCGTGGCAGCTTTGGGGGCTGTCTCCTGGTTCTGAAGCGCCGTGTCAGCAGCAGGCTGAGGCGCAGTCGCGTTCGGTTGGAGGGCTGCGTCCATGCTTAGGCCTGGCGTTTGTAGGGAAAAAGAAAGCGCCCGCTCAGCCGCCAGAGTTGATCGCAAGCCACGGCGATGGTGATGATGACAATAATGACCGCGTACATCGACGCGGTGTGGCCGCGCCGTTCCGAGATGGAAATGAGATAGCCCAAGCCCTGCTGGGCATTGACAATCTCGGCGAGAATGATCCAGCCCCAGCCCACGCCGTAAACGCCGCGCAGTTGGTCCCAGATATCCGCCTGGGCTACGGGAAACAAAACGTGGCGCACCAGTTGCCATTGCGTGGCCCCTTTGGTGACCGCCACATCCAGAAAAGCGCGCGGCACATCCGAAATCGATTTGATCACCATGGGCAGCAGCGCGACGAAGCAGCCGATGAAAAGGAAGCCGACTTTCTGCGTTTCGTTGAGACCAAACCAAGCCAGGGTCAGCGGCACAAAAACGACAATCGGCACGTAAGAGCCGATGAGCGCCAGAGGACGGAAAAAGGCGGCCATAGGCGGAAAGCTGGCCATGTAAACGCCCAGCGGGACCGCCACGATGGCCGCGAGGGTGAAACCGACCGTGACGCGCTGAAATGATCGGAGAACGCTCCGCACCAGTTCCTGCTCGAAGTGCAGCTTGGGAAACGCCAGAATGACTTCCGCCGGACTGGGCAAAATCAAAGGAGCCAGAATGCGGTCCTCGATCTGGTCCCCGCGGGTGACGAACCACCAAGCCATCAACAGCGCGGCGACGAATCCAAACGTCAACGCCAGGCCGCGGGCCTGCGGCAACTCGGCACGGACACGCAGCCGAGCCAACCGCACGACAGCGGTCAGCAGCGCGACGAAAACGAGGGCGAAAACGAGAAAGCCAAGCACTATTCTTTTTCCAGGGGAAAGACCTTCACTTCAACCCGGCGGTTCTTCTTGTTGTGTTCCGCATTGCTGGGATCGGTCATGCCGGCCAACGGGTTGTCCCAACCATTGCCCACCACTTTGAACTTGTTGGGATCGAATTTGTATTTCCCAAGAATCGACTTGCGCACCGCATCGGCGCGGTCGTAGGAGAGTTGCCGCACCAGGTCCCCCGGCACAATGCCTTTGCGGCTGGCGTCGGTATTGCCTTCGATGACGATGTAGGCGTTGCCAAAAGAACCGGCCAGCTTGCCGATTTCCTCCATCACCTGGGGAATAGTCGGATCGTATTCCGGATTCAACACTGTCTTGTTCGGTTCAAACGAAACGATGACGGACTTGGTAAGAATTTCGCCCGATTCGGCTTCGGCGGTCTTGAAGATTGATCCGGGCCGGAAGGTGGGCTGCGAGAGGTCGCGCACGTCTTTGTACTCCTCGGCCATCTTGGCCAGCACACCGGCGGCTTTGACCTTGGCCGCCGCCACGGGGACGTTGATGGCGCCGAGCGATTTGTAAATCGTCGAGGCGCGGTTCCAGACCACCTCGAAATTCGACGGGTTCATCGGATCGAGGAAGAAATTGGAGTTCTCGCGGTAATTGGTCAGGTGCGCGTCGCCTTCGATAATGCCGCCGTCCTTGCCGATCATAGCGGCGCAATCCTCCACCGGCAGGCCATAAGCGGCCGACATCAATTTCGCCGCGCCGGGCACGTCTTTGCGCACCAGGTCCACGCCTTCAAAGATGCCTCGGACCAGGTTGGCCACGATGTCCGGATGATCGCGATAAAAGTCGTTGCGCACGGCCCACACGTCGGCCACCAGATGATTCGCGCTTTCAGTGCTCACGACCAGGCGCGTGTCTTTGACCTGCTCCGACACGGTGTAAATGTCCGGCGCCCAGCCGACAAAGGCGTCAAACGATTTGTCCTGCACAAAAATCTTCGCCGCCGCCGGCGCGTCCCCCGCCCATTTGAAATCGACTTCGGCCGGATCAATGCCCGCATCGATCAGCAGCGACATGATGAGGTAATGGCTGGGCGAGTTCTGCGCCAGGACAACTTTCTTCCGCTGGCCGGCTTTCATCCGAAAATCGTTGATGGTGCGAATATTCCCGCGCGCGACGACTCCATCGCCGCCGTCGGACCAGTCAATCTGCTGGCAAACGACAGGCACGGTGCGCGAGTCCTTGGCGAGTTCCGGAGCGAAGAGAGCAATCATGTCGAGCGTGCCCCACAAGACGTGGCTGTGGCCGCTGGCGAACAAATCACGGGCCTTCACCGGATCATCCACGAGCGCGAGCTTCAGGTAAAACCCGTATTTCTTGTAGAAGAGGCTGCCTTCATTGGCTTCCATGCCGTTATTGGCGACGATGATGGGTGCCCAGCCGGGCCAGACGTTGATGGGAAACTGGACGATGAGCTTCCCATCTTTCATCGGCTTGTCATAGTCGCTCACGCCGGACACCGGTGGAATGGCCGACCCATCCACCAGCGACACGGCTTTGTCGCCGGCCAGCAGTTTGCTGGTCACGTCGGCGGGAGGCGGTGCCGGCGGCTTGGCTTGGTCCAGCGCCTGTTTCACCTGTTGCGGGTTGATGGAGACGTTGGAGGATTTGCCCGCCGGGGCAATTTTATCCCACCAACGATAGGCGCCGAAGCCGACGACCCCCAGGATGAGCAAGGTGAGAATGATTTTTCCGCGAGTGGTCATAATTGGGTCCTTTCGAAAACAAGGTTCACGTTCTATTTCTCAGCGATTTTCTGGCGTTCTGGTGGAGTCGCTGCGGGTTGGGCTGCAGCCGCAGCTTCGCTTTGTACCAGGCCCATTTTCTTTTTGTATTCCTGAAAGAGCGCTGCGCCGCGCGCTTTGCGCATCTCTTGCTGCCGCGAGATGTTCGACCCCATTTCTTTGGCGAGATCGAGGGTGGCGCGCATCTGGCCTTCGCCCGAGGCGGCGGACTGGCGGAGCTGCTGCATCGATTGCCCCATTTCGCCGCCTATCATTCCTTGCAGCTCGGTGATCGAGCCTTTCATCATGGCCGCCAGGTTTTCGAGGGACCGGCCGATGGCGACTTTGGCTTTAACCGCCTCGAATTCGCGCTGGAACTTCTGAATTTCACGCAAGCTTTGGGCGATGATCTGCGTGTTTTGCTGGTAAAGCTCCTCGAGGTTTCTGAGCTGGGCCTGATTTTCGTTCAGTTCCTGTTCGATGGAGGCCAGTTCTTCGGCGTAATGGGCGCCATTGGCCTCGTCATTGGCGGCGGCGGCGGCCTGGAGCATGCCCTGGAGATCGTCGCGCTGGCGTTCCTGCCGCTTGACCTGGTCTCTGAGGAGGGCCACCTGGCCGGCAAGCTGCCCATTGGCATAATGCGCCTTGTCGGCTTTGGCTTTGGAATCGCGGATGCCGCGTTCGACCATAGCCTGGTTGATGGCGTCGGTCTCGGTCGCCTTTTCGGCCACCAGTCCCATCCAGATGAACAGTCGTTTCAGGGCACGAAACATAAGGGTCCTTTTCGGTTACTTGGTTTTGGCGTCATCTTTCTTCGGCGCCGGTTCTTCATCTTCGAGGAGGATTTTGCGTTGCAGAATGAAATCGAGCTGGGTGTTGAGCTGCTTTTCGTTGGCGGCCCCCACGACGGTGGCGCCGAGTTTCTTGACGCCGTCAAAGACCTTGGCGTCCACGTCAAAGGCCACGAAATGAGTCGAGAAGGCGGTGTTTTTCCGGCGCGCCTCTTCCTTGAGCTTGGGCAGGACCGTGGCCGGGTCCGGGCCCCGCGTGTTGATGCCGTCGGTCAGCACGAGAATATGTTTGCGCGACAGGTTGGAGCGCAGCACCGTTTGGCTGGCGAGGCTGAGCGCTTCGCCGAGCGGCGTCCAGTCAACCGGTTTGGATAAACTCTTCATCCAATTGCGCAAGGCGTCGGCATTGAAGGGGCCAAAAGGCACAGCGACCTTGGCATGGTCGCCGCTGAACACGATCAAACCCGCCTCGATCTTGCGGGGCGCATCCTGGGGCGCCGAACCGACGATGGCCTGCAATTGGTCGATGATGGCCGTCAGGGCGCGATTGGCGATGAGGTATTTCGGACTCGGTTTGCCGGAACTGTCCTGCACCTGTTCGCCCATGCTGCCGGACGTGTCATAAACAATGGCCAGCGCGATGCCTTCTTGCGGGGCGGCGGGAGGTGGTTGCTGGCCGAAGACGGCCCCAACGACCGTTGTGAGGGCGATGGCCAAGAGCGCGAACCGTGAATGCAGCTTAATCGGTTTCATATCGTTCTTCTCCGAAGGTGGACGCAGAACCGGTCTATCAGGCGGCCTGACCTCTGTCAACCTCTTGCTGTTGAGCCGCAGCGGTGGAGGTTGATGCAAAATGGCTCTGAGAGCTGACAGTTGCCTGAGTATGGCCGGTTCTTCCACAATTTTTCAAAAAGATGTCCGTACCGGCGCGGAGCCGCCATTATGAATTCGCGCGGCCATTGTAATCCGAAGCCGCCTTTGGTACCGCACAGGGGCGGATTCGCCGCAGTGGTCGGATGCCCTTTTGCCGTGTCTCAGCGTCGATCGCGTCTCTGCGGTTCAATTGGCCGCGCTCCTTCTGCATAAACACAGCTCAGACTTTTGGATACAGCCACGGTTTCCGGTATTCGCGGCGCAGGAGGGAATTGGCGTAGTCATCGCCCACAATGACCTCCTTTTCTCCGTTCCAGAGGACGCTGCGGCCAGTCTTGAGCGAAAGCATGCCGAGCAAGCTCATGGTGGTGGAGCGATGGCCGATTTCAATGTCGCAGGTCGATCGGCGGCCGGACCGGATGCTTTGGGCAAAGTCCGCCCAGAGTTCCTTGATATTCTGTTGATCAGGCTCGTGCAACTGGGCGTCTTCGTGGATCACCTGTTTGTTCTTGTCGCTGGGATAAAACGTCCAACCGTCCAGCCAGCCGATATGGAGCGTCCCTTCCGTGCCGTAGAAGTAGCAGCCGACGGCCTGGTCGGGATGCGTTTTTTCGGCCCGGTTGGCGGCGTATTGGCGATGTTCCCAAACGGCCGTGAACGATTCGAATTCAAACGAAGCCACCTGCGTATCCGGGGCGTCCGAGTTATCTCTCCGGATATGCCGCCCGCCGGTGGAGAACACGCGCTTGGGAAACTTCTCCTCGGTCCACATCAGGATCTGGTCCATCCAATGAATGCCCCAGTCGCCGAGCGTGCCGTTGGCGTAATCGAGATACCCCCGGAAACCTTTGGGATGCATCGTCTTGTTGTAGGGCCGGAGCGGGGCAGGGCCGCACCACATATCCCAATCCAGTCCTGCGGGTACTTCTGTATCCGGCGTCAACCGTCCCGGACCACCCCCATAATGAACGAAGGCGCGGACCATGCCGATTTTTCCGGCTTTGCCGTCCTTGAGGAACTTGTGGGCGGAGAGGTTGTGGGGGGAGACGCGGCGGTGCGTGCCGACTTGGACGACGCGGTCGTGCTTGCGGGCGGCGTTGACCATGGCCCGGCCTTCCATGATGGTGTGGCCGATCGGTTTCTCGACATAGACATGAGCGCCGTGCTTGAGGGCGTCGATGGTGATGAGCGGATGCCAATGGTCCGGAGTTGCGACGATGGCGACCTCCGGTCTTTCGGTGTCCAGAAGCTCGCGGAAATCTTTGTATTTCTTCGGTTTGTAGCCGCAGAGCTTCTCGACTTCGGCCGCTGCCGGGTCCAACTGGTTTTGGTCCACGTCGCATAAGGCGACGACCCGGATCGTTCCGGAGGCGATGGCGGTCCGCAAGATGTTCATGCCCCACCAGCCCGTGCCGATCAGCGCCGTGGGAAATTGCTTTTGGAGGTCAGCGCCCAGGATGGGAATGGCGGCAAAAGCGGCGCTGGCGGTGCCGGTGGATTTGATAAAACTGCGGCGGTTCATGTTCATAAATGTTCTCCTTAATGGCGTTGCAGGATTAGAATCAAGCACTCAGACATCGAATTCAATTGCGGGGGTTGGCGGGCTTTTAGTCAAGCGGAAAACCCCCTCGGAAACCCCTCGAGCCGCTTCGCAGCCGGGTGTCATGAATCTGCATTCCGCTGGCAGGAATCAGCGCGGTTCTCGGCGCAAGCATCGTAACGCGCCCATCGACCTGCCGGTCGCGCTGCGTAAAGACCGGCGGTGACTACGCCGGACGATTGCGCGCCTAGACTGGATTAACCTGGAAACCGCAGATGAACGCAGATGAACGCAGATAAACTCTTTCTGTCCACGGATTGAGAGGGAGCAGAA
>CAYIIH010000130.1:0-20149 GCA_964363225.1 uncultured Verrucomicrobiota bacterium
GCCGCAAGCTTCGACCCGCGGATGGTTCTTGGGGACACGCCGATTGTACATGAGAGCGGTCGTGCCCTCATCCCCGGTTTTGGTTGCGATGCTCATGGTCTTTTCGTGCTGCAAATTCGTCCTGCCCGGCCGGCTGGCCAGGACTTCATTCTGTTAAGTCCCGGTCACAATGATAATCCAGTCCACGCTCTCAACCGCGCAGTTCAAATCCGATTGAAACAGAGGCAGGCTGCAGCCGCAACTTTCAGGTTTCGCCTGGAGTTTGGACCTTTTTCGCTCACTCTTGGCAGCACCGTAACAATGCAATCCGAGCGCGGCCCATTGAACCGCAGAGACACGATGGACGCGGAGAGGAATGAAGAAGAGCCAAATCAGATTCAGCCACTGAATAGTGAATGGTTTCTGACCGACCCGAAACTTAATCTTCTCCGCGTCCATCGCGTCTCTGCGGTTTCTTTCCGGCTACCATGGAGACGGCTAAGACGCGACTTCAGTCGAAGGTAGGGCTGCGTTGCCGCGCAGCCTTATGCAGCAAGGTCGCAGTCAAGGCGGAGTTGAAGCGGACCCGGCCGCTAAAACTCGTGCCATTGGCCTGCGCTTGGTGTAAGAGAAAACCATCGATGACCTTAACTGAGTTATTCCCTGACGACGATTATCGCTTTCAGATGCGCTTCATCCGCGGGAGCGTCACCGAGTTCTTCAGCGCCGGCGACGGTCATGCCGCTCTGATGGCCGAACGCCGCCATTGGCTGCAAACCGCTTCCCGTCGCTATGCCGCGCTCCTGCCGGAAGGTGTTCCATTGTTGGAAGAAGCGATTGCTATGGCGAGTTGCGGCCAAGCCCTCTCGGCGGCGGAGACAGCGCTGCTGCGGGCGAAATCTTCGGCTTGGGAACAATGTCTGGCCTTGGGGGAGATTTGGGAGCCGGATTACCTCCTTTTGCAGATCGAAGAGGCAAATCATTTGCGATTGCTGGGTGGCTGCGTTTGCTTCCCTTCCTCCTGGAGTCTGGCCGAAAAAATGGGGCGGCCTTTGGAACTCATTCATGGAGTGGTCCCGGGACTTAACGAGAATCTGGGGCAACAGATCAACGTCTTTTTGGCCAGAATGAAACCGGGCGTGGCCTGGCAGCGAAGCAATTGGGGCTTGTGCCGTTCTCCCGAATTAAACCAGCATCCGGAACGCCGCCTGCCGCGCTTGGATGCCGCCGTGCGCCTGGAAGAAGTCTGGCTGCGGGTCGAAGACCAGGCGCTGGCAGCCTTGCCACGACAGCGCGGTGTTCTGTTTGGCATCCGCATTGCACTGCATCCGTTGGCCGACATCAGAAACGACGCGGAGGCCGCCCGAAGATTGAGCCGCGCGTTGCGGACCATGCCGGAGGCCATGGCTCAGTACAAGAATTTGGCCGAGGCCCGTTCGACGATTCTGAACTTGCTGGCCGGCTCTGTAACCGCGCCTCACGGCTTAGGCAAGTGCGGCTTAATCAACGCCATCCACAATTCGTAACCTTTGCGATTGAGATGCAGGCCGTCCGCGGCCAGGAGGTCAGAACGGGGCTGGCCGTCGGCATCCAGCATGAGCGGGAAAACGTCGATAAAGAGCAGCCTTTCGTTCTCCTGGCAGTAAACCTTGACCAGGCGGTTCGCTTCCTTGATGGGTTCGATCAAGGACCAGCGGGCCAGGCTCGGTTTGATGGCGATAAAGCCAATCCTCGTTTCGGGCAGCTTTTGGTGAACCTTCTGCGCGAACAATCTAAAATCAGTCAGCACCTGCGACGGTGTTTTCTTCGCTGCGATATCGTTGTCGCCGGCGTAGAGCAGGATCATCTTCGGCTGGCAGGGGAGAACGATCCGATCCGCGAACGTCACCGAATCGATGAGCTGCGACCCGCCGAAACCGCGGTTGATCACCGGGTGATCCGGAAAGTCCGCTGCCAGCGTTTTCCAAAGCCGGATGCTGGAGCTGCCGACAAACAGGACGGCGCCCTGGGGCGGGGGATTCGTTTTATCGGCTGCCTCAAAGGCACTGATGTCGGCCTCCCAGCGGGCGAGCGCCGGGCCGGTTTGCCCCCGCAAATTCTCCGTTGCCGCCGCCATCGTGAGCGCAACCCATAACGAGGCCAGCCGAAAATCCTTTCGCCAAACAAAAGACCTGATCATCTGGGAATTCTTTCAGGAAACCGCCGCCGGTGGAAGTCCTTTTGCCTTTTGCCTTTTCCCTCCGCGCGAAAACCGGCATGCTGGCGGCATGCAACAGTTGTCTGCCAATGACATACAACGCGCTGTTGAGGCTGCCCTGGCGGAAGACATTGGCACCGGCGATGTCACGACCCTGGCCACGGTACCCGCCGAGACGACAGCCGGCGCCGCCATGATCGCGCGGGAACCGCTGGTCCTGGCAGGACTGGAGCTGGCCGTGGCCGCGTTTTCCGCCTTAGCGGGCGATCTGAAGTTTGAACGAAGCGCGACCGATGGCCGGCGGGTCTTGGCTGGAGACAAGTTGCTGAGGATTTTCGGCTCAGCCCGCGCGCTGCTTAGTGCCGAGCGGGTGGCGTTGAATTTTGTCCAGCGGCTCAGCGGCATTGCCACGTTGACGGCGCAGTTCGTTGAGGCCGTCCAAGGCACTCGCGCGCAAATTCTCGACACGCGCAAGACCACGCCGGGCTGGCGGCGCCTCGAAAAGTACGCCGTGACGTGCGGGGGCGGGCACAATCATCGGCTTGGTTTGTTTGATCTGGTGCTGATCAAGGATAATCATCTGGCGGCTTTGCGCCATGAACCGCCCAATGCCATCGCGGTGGCGGTTCGCCGGGCGCGCGCCGCATATCCGCAGTTGAAAATCGAGGTCGAAGCCGACACCCCGGAGCAGGTGCAACAGGCGCTGGCAGCGGGCGCGGACATCATCCTGCTGGACAACATGACCGTGGACGAGATTCGGACGGCGGTGTTTGGGGTGGCCGGCCGGGCCAAGATTGAAGCCAGCGGCGGCGTGAATCTGCAAACGGTGCGCGCCCTGGCTGAGGCCGGCGCAGACTTTATTTCCGTGGGTGCGTTGACCCATTCGGCGCGGGCCGTCGATATCGCGCTCGCTTTTGAACTTTAAACTTTGCGCCGTAAGCTTTGAACTAAAGCCATGACCATCGACGCCGCCATTCTGTCCGCTCTGCGTCAAGCTGCCGAAGGCCTCTCTGGCGCGGACCTGGCCCAAGAGCTGGGCATCACCCGCGCCGCCGTCTGGGCGCGGATCGAGGAGCTCCGTTCGCTCGGCTATGGCATCGAAGCCAGCCCGCATGAAGGTTACCGGCTGCGGAGCATTCCAGACGTGTTGCACGCCGACGACCTGCTTTCCCGCCTCGGTCGCGTCAAAGTTGTCGGGCGTGACATTCGCGTGTTCAGAGAGACCACCTCAACCAGCGACGTGGTGGAAAAACTGGCCCGCGACGGCGTCAAGGAAGGCGTGGTCGTCTTTGCTGAATCGCAAAGCAAGGGCAGGGGACGGCTGGGCCGGAAGTGGATGTCGCCCGCGCGGAAGGGCCTATGGTTTTCGCTTCTGCTTCGGCCCAAGCTTCGGCCCCAGGCTGCGACCCAACTGACCATCGCATCCGCCACCGCCCTGGCCCGGGCCATCCGAGGGCAAACCGGTCTCCAGCCTGAAATCAAATGGCCCAACGACATTCTGATCCGGGGCCGGAAAGTGGCCGGCATTCTGACCGAATTGAATGCGGAACTGGACACCGTCAAATACATCATCATCGGCATTGGCGTGGATGTGAACTTGAACGCGGGCGATTTCCCGCCGGACCTGCGGAAACTGGCCACCTCCCTGAAGATTGAAACTAATGGCCCCATCGACCGCGCCGAGCTGGCCGCGGCCATCTTGCGTGAGTTGGACAAAGACTATGCGCGTGTCGCCGCCGGCAGATTTGAGCTGGTGGCCGATGAATGGGAAGAGCAATGCACCACCATCGGCCTTAACGTGGCCATCACCATCGGGAATCGGAAAGTGTCCGGTCGCGCCGAATCGCTGGACGCAGACGGCGCGCTGCTCCTGCGGACAGAGCATGGGCACTTGGAACGTATCATTGGCGGGGATGTCACGCTCGAGCAATGATCCTTCTCCTCGACATCGGCAACACGCACACGCACCTCGGCTTGGCCAATGGCCGGCGTGTCATCAAACAAGCCGACATTCCGGCTGCCGCGTGGTTCGACGGCGCGGCCGCAAGGCTCCTGATGAAATTTGCCGGACGCGCCCGTTTGAAGGGTGCGGCCTTGTGCAGTGTCGTGCCCCGGGCCACACCTTTGGCCCGGCGGCTGGCCGAGCGCTGCTGGCCGCTCCGCGTGCTGGAGTTGAGCTGCAAGAATGTCTGCGGCGTCGGCATCAATTATCCGCGGCCGGAAACGATCGGCCCGGACCGTCTGGCCAATGCCGTCGCCGCAAAACACCAATTCGGCGCGCCGGTGGTCGTGGTCGATTTTGGCACGGCGGTCACGTTCGACGTGGTGGACCGCCACGGGGATTATGTGGGCGGCATTATCGCGCCCGGCTTGGCGGCGATGACCGACTATCTGCATGAAAAAACGGCATTATTGCCCCGGATCAAGATTCGTGAAGTGGAGGCGGTGATCGGCAAGAACACCGAGCAAGCCATGCTGGTAGGCGCGGTCCACGGCTATCGCGGGCTGATCCGTGAATTGGTGCTCGAACTGAAGCGCGAGCTCAAATGCCGCCGCTTGCCCGTCGTGGCCACCGGCGGCTGCGCGAAACTGATCGCCGCCAAACTCCCCGAGATCACCAGCGTCGATCCGATGCTGACTTTGGAGGGATTGCGCCTGGTTTGGGAAGGCCAAAGCCGGTAGGGCGAGACTCACTGTCTTTCGTGGCGGCACAGGCAGGCGTCGAGTCGCAAGCCAAGAAGCCAAGGAGCGCCGACATTCCTGTCGGCTTTGGCGTTGGCGCACGCCTTGGAGCAACAAGATTCCCGGCGCTCCTGCGCCACGGTTTTTCTGGATTTGATTTCGATGCAGATTCCACCTATTGGCACAACGCAGGACGGGTGGAGTCAGGATATGCGGCGGGTGATCCGCTACGGCCTTTGCATCGATTTACCAATGCCAAGAAACGCGACAAGGCCGTAGCGGATCACCCGCCGCATGTTTGGGATTGCCCCCCGTCCAAGGGATGCCAAACTTTTGTCTGCGGTTGGGATCAGCGAGTTTGGGTTTGGGATTGCCCCCCGTCCAAGGGATGCCAAACTATTCTGCCGGATGGCCTCTCCGACCGGCGCGTTTGGGATTGCCCCCCGTCCAAGGGATGCCAAACTGGCTTGACGGCGAAAAGTGAGCGGAGTAGAAGAGTGGCGAGTTGACTGCATCCTTTGGACGGGGGGCACCATCTCAAATATGTTGACCAACTCCGGGTCACACTGGAACGTAACCGCAAGGTTGCCCACCCCGGAGAGAGTAATCGTAGCAATACGATGAAACGAGGTCTTGAACGGCGCTGACGAAAGTCAGCGCCGTTCGTTTTTTTAGAAGAACATCATCTGCTCCGGCATTTTCTCTGAGTCCACTTTTTGCTGGCTGCGCATGACAATCATCCGTCCCCACTGCGCGTCGGAAATTAGCAGCCCTCGCACTTCTCCTTTGGCCGGGATTTTTGACTTGAGACGACGCACCTGTGTTTCCACACGGTCAGCAGTGCCGCACGGCCGGGCATAGACACTGAACTGAACCATGAAGTAGCCGTCCTTCACCAAATCCTTGCGGAAGTTGGCGGCGTCGCGGCGTTCTTCCGGCGTTCCCACCGGCAAGTCAAAGAATACCATTACCCAGGCCATACGATATTTGCTGCAAACGGGATCGCGCCCTTGCTTGCCTCGCGATTTGCGGTGCTGGGGCGTTTCGTCTGCGGTTGAGGGTTTGAGGGTGAAAGCTTCTTCGTCCACGGAGCGTCTTGGCCGCTCATCGGGGAGCAATTCTTCTTCGCCGGAGAGGTCAGGTTTGTCGCTGGCAGATTCGTCGTTCACGTCAGCAATTGTTTGGAGTTCCGCCTTCAGGCGGTCCGGACCGGCTAAAGCCGGAACTCCGAACCTCAATCGTTACGGCAACATGGGGAATTTCAACAGCAACGGCGCGCGGGCGAGCGCGGCGTTGGCGAAACTTTGCACGGAAAGGTCGATGGCATTGAGCAACCGCACTTTGGTTTTGCCCATCGCCACTTCCAATTGCAGCACGCTCACGGCCTGCCGCATCCATTCTTCCATCGGGCGCGGCCCGCCTTGCACGAACTGGCGCAACTCGCGGTCTATCCACGGACGCAACGGCTCAACCAAATCATCCGCCAACGCAAAGCTGCCGGCCTTGGGAGCGTGGGCAATCCCAATGGCCGCGATGAACCCGTGCGCCGCGAGCGAGCGCAAGACGGCCGTGCGGATGATGGCGTAGCCGTAATCCAACATCCCGTTCACGCCCTCACGGGTGCCGGGAATGCGGCGTTTCTCATCCGTCTGTTGCCATTCGCTCAAGCGTGGCAAGAGGTGTTTCCAGTAATGGCGGGCGGCGCGCGATTCACAGGCGTCCGGAGTGTTCGCATGAAGCCCAAGCCGACGACTAGGCGTGATGCTGGCGAGGGATGGCTTGCTGATTGTAGGAGACGAGGTAACGAGGCTCTGCTCAGCAGTCGAATTTGAAGTGAGTCTCCTTACGTCGTCTCCTACAAGTTTGGGGTTGGCGCACCGCTCCGCGATTTCGCTCAGCACTGTGTGCGCCCGTTTCAAGTGCGCGAGATTCGCCGCCTGATTACGAACTTTGGCGGTGATGATTTGCCGCCACATCTTCTCTTTCCATTCGGGCGTCCATTCGATCTGGCGGCGGAGCAGTTCGGTGTTTGTGGCGCGATAGTAGGGCAGAGTGAGCGCGCACGGCTCAAACTTCTCGTTGCAGACGAGCATCAGGACATTCAACTCCGCCATGCGCCGCAACGCGCCCGCAGTGACTGACAAATCCTGCGCCGCCGCCACGATTACGGCCACGTCCGCCAGCGGCACGGTGCGTTCCGTGCCTTTCTCCGTGTCCGTGATGTGAAGCTGGTCAAGCTTGCACCGCACCCGGAGATTGTGACTGAGCAGATGGAGGATGTGGTAGCTCATAGCCAATGCATCGGATGAATTCCGGCCAATACGGCTGAAGCCCGCTCTTCGGCAGTTGAAACGCAATTTTCGCTTCGTCCTTGTTTGCCACGTGTGGTGGGAGGATTTTGATCTGTTCTTGTCCCATGACGAGCACGCGGTATTTCCCGGCGGGCGCTCCGGCTGCAAGCGCCTTCTTTAACTCGACAACTTGCCCTTTATGAATGACTGCGACCGGCTTTGAATTCGGTGCGAATGAGTAGGAAGAAAAAGGAGAGTCTCCTTTCCAGTAAGGCACGAAAACCGGAACGAAACTCTTGCCATCTTCCGACGGATGAATTCTGACCTCTTTGAATCCTGTCCGTTCGACGTAGGCTCTCGTTCCTTTGCTGAACGGAACAACAGCACGATCATCTTTGATGGCGACCAGGCGGACGCTTTTTATCGGAATGTTCACTTTTTCAGGCCAACGGAAAGCCGGCGCAAAATCAGCACGCCACCTTTGGAAATGAGAAAAGCAAAGTTTCTTTGCGAAATTCTCCGGCAAATGCTTATTAGTCTTTTTCAGTTCAGCGTCGAGGTTGGCAGACTCTTCCGCGTAACGCTCCCAAGTGGCTTCGCAATACGCTGCAAGCTCGTTGGGATAGATGCTCGAAAGATTTTTCACGGTTAAGCTCGTCAACGGCTTTCGCACGACGTAAATGTCCTTATCCTTTTTGGCGTAGAGCGTCGTGTTGTATCCTTGCTGGTGATTGCTCCGCGAGGCGTGATGCTGCACCACAACCCTTTCGATCTCCCGTTTCACAACTTCGTGCATTCTGCCTTCGCGCGGGAATATCGGGTTCGCAGCCTTGCTGCGTTGCTTCTCGTCCTGCGTCCACCAGCCGTGATTGCCAAATTCGTCTTTCGCGCCATGCGTGCGATGCGCCAGCCACGGGAGCGTGCAGGCAATGACCATCGCGTCGAGTGCGTGATGCCGCAGGTCGCCACGATTCTTTTCCGTGAACTGCTTTTGTTCAGGTTCGGTGAGTTCGTCCCATCGCTTGCCCGCTGGCAACGGGTGCAGAATCTGGTTCAAACCCCAGGCTTTCCGCAGCCGGCTGGTGAGTTGACCGTTGGTGACTTGGAAACGCCACGCGGTTTTCTGCGGGTCTTTCAAGCCGGAAGGATCACGGCCATCCTCGCCCAACCAATCAAGTTGAATTGGAGAAATGTGGCGAATGACGCGGGCGATGTAGGCTGTGTGCTGGAGATCGGCCTTTTGCTCTACCATATTCTCGGCGTCGGGATTTGTGAAGAGGCGATATTTAAGCGAGCCAAGCCCGAAGCAGTCTTCTGCATTCTGCCTAATACCCTCCCATTCCGGTGTGTTGCCGAATGCTTCCCACGGGGTCCGTTCCCCTTTGTGCTGGTTGCAATCACGATGTGCGACGGTCAGATTGAAGAACTCGTTGGAGTCAACACGCGAGCGGGGAACGATGTGTTCAATCTCTGCTTCTTTGAAGATCACTTCCTTGAGGCAGAAAGGACAAAGGCAGAAGGGGCATCTTCCTTTGGCCTCTTTGAACAGCCGATATCGCAAGATGGAGTTTTTTGAACTGCTGAAGCCATCTTTTTTCAATTCTTCCCGAATGCCCGTTCGTTCTTCGCGGTTGTTGTGAAGTCTTTGGATATGCTCCCGCTTCTTTGTTGGGCTGAGAGCAAGACTGCGGACTGCTTCCAAAACGATCATGTCCGGCTGGCCGAAGCGCAAAACAAGCTCCGTAAGCAGACGACGGAACAAAACGAGCCTGTGTCGAACGAGCGGGTGCTTGATGTCGGCTAGATAGCGGTTCAAAGCTTCCTCCGCATTTTCACCGTTGCGCCGCAAGACCGGCTGGGGCGGATCAAAACGCTCCCCGGAAACGATCCTTTCAAGCGTGGGAGAGGAATAGCGCGCCCGTCCCGCTCCTGTTTGTGGCGTGAGCGGTTGCTGGCCTTCGACCAGTTTGTATTGGTTCGAGAATTCTTCCGCCCATTTCCCCAAAACGGATTTTGAGATTTCCAAAACTTTCGGAGGTTGTATTTCGGGGACTGCGTTTGCGGACTTTGGTTTTTTGCCGCGTTTCTTGCTTTCCCAGATTTCCCTCAATCGAACCATGCTTTTTGTATCAGGAGGAACCGTCTTCCCGGTGGCGATCTCAATCACACGGAAATTCATCACCGCCAATTCCCACTGGGCTTTGGTGAACGCTTCCTTGTTCTTCCGAACAACGTGAAAGGGCCGGCCTTGCTCGTCCACCGGTTGAAATGAATCCAACGCCGGTCCGCGATTATCGAAACGCGGCCAGCGCAAGCCGAGAACACCAGGATTGCGTGCCTCAGTGGTCTTGAAGAAAACGTGGTATTCACCATCGGGCCGCTTGACTTCCTTGCTTTCGCCATACAGTAGCCAGTCCGCTTTCTCGGCGAGCTTCGCGAATCGCTTCGCTTGCACTTGGACGATGTCGCGAAACTCTCCTTCCAACAAGTCCCGCAGCCAGTAGATTTTGCGTCCCCACTTCTCCGAGGGGCTTTTGCCGGCTTCTTCCCGGCGCTTCGCAAGATATTGGCAGGGATGTTGGCAGCCTCTTTTCTCCATGTCCGCCTTGATGCTGTTGGCGGATTCAATGATCTCGCCTTCGTCGTCGTCTTTTTTTGGCTTGGTGGCTGCATTCGCCGCCTTCTCCACATTCGCCCAGGGAACTTTGCTGTAACCGCGCCTTCTGAACAAATGAGCTAGCGCGGCGTGAAGTTCTTCCGGTTTCAATTCTTCGCCATTGAGCGCACGGAGGCGGAGTGTGATGGGATCATGCGGCTGCGATTGCGGTTTGGGCAGGCCGAGGTTTTCCAATTCTTTGGCAAACCACCGACGACGGTATTTCCGGCTTCGGAGTGTGCGGCGTTGACGGCGCAATCCGCGCCGCCCGCTGAGATCGCTGGTATCCTCCGGGCAAATCAGCACGCCCACGTCTTTGACGTCCTCGCCTTTGCGAACGGCCTCGCCAATCGAGCCGGTGCCGACATCGAAGCCGAAGACGAGGCCGTTGAGAAAATCTGAGCAACTGGATTTCACATTCATACATTCCTTTCCAGATTCTTTGGTTGAATAGCAGGTTTCTCTGGCGAAGACCAGGCCAGAGTTTCGGGCAGACCGGTCCATTCACTTTCCGTGCCCTCAGGTCGCCAGACCACCCGGCCATCTTCGAGCAACCGGACAATCACTCCGCGCGTCGAGCCGCGCAGGGTTTTGACGCGGTCACCGGGTCTGAAGTCGGACGAGCGCGACAGGCTTTCCACCGCCTCCACCATCAAATCCTCGGCCAGCACACCCGTAATAAAGTGGGCGACGGCGGATGCGGCTTCTTTGCGCCGATGAAAAGGCAAGCCGGAGAACAACGCCGTGGCCAGGGCGCGACCAATTTCCGCAAAGGTGTTGCCGTTGAAGAAAAGGAAGGGGGCGCGGCGATGACAGGATTTGAGAAACTGGAAGGTCTCGAGCAGCGTCAGATCGGAGAGGCGGACTTTTTCCCACTCTGCTGCAACCGCCGCGTGAGTTTCCGGGTTAGGGCCTCGCTGCGCGCGGCCTCGTTCGCAGAGTCCTCTATTGATCTGGGTGACAAATGCCCAGTTCCAGTTTTCGAGAAACTGGGCTCGGCTTTGTAGCGGTGCTGGTTCGCCTTGGCTTCCTCCAGGATGTCCTCCGCCGTCAGGTGCTTCAGTAGGTCCGTTCGCAGTTTCATCGCTCATAGCTTACCTCGCAGTCCGCCGCTGGGCAACCCACGAAATCATTGGACCGCACGGCCGTTGCCATTTGGAATTGGTCATCGGCTATTGCCGCTTCCGCGGCCAGTCTGGAACTGACTTGAAGCGGGGCGTCGCACATGACCAACAGCCAAGGCCAATGAGTTGTCATTTCCCACAGCATTTCTTGTATTTCTTGCCGCTGCCGCAGAGGCAGGGTTCGTTGCGGCCTACTTTGGGCGGCGCGATGTAGGGTGTCGGCCTGGCGAGGTCGGCCAGGTCAGCCGGCGGCAAATCAATGACGTCGTCGGGGCTTTCTTCCTGGTCAAGGTCCTCGTCGTCGTCCCAGGGCCCAAGGTCTTCGTTCTCATCCCGGAAGCAAAGCCAGCAGGAGCACTGGTCCACGGCGTTGATGGGGGCGTTTCGTTCGTGGAAATCTTCAAGGCGCTGTTCGTCTTGGGAGCTCAATTCTTTCTCGAACCACGTCAGGTCCAGGACGCTTTCATCCACCAGGCGTTCCGCGAAGGCCTGCCGCGCTTCGGGAGCCAGTTCCGGAGCATGGGAATCGCACACCAGGCCGGTCAGCTCGGCCCACACGTACCCATTGCCGGGTTTGGGCAGGGTGTGGAATAGCCGGCGCAGGTCTTCGACGACAGCGTCGCGCGGGCGTTCGCCCCAGACGGCCTGCACCAGCAGTCCGTCCATGGCTTGGCCGCGCACGAACTCGTTGACCGCTTCATCGTGAACGAGCTTGAGGAGCGGGGCGGGATCGCCGCCGCACACGGAGGCGAGGACAGCCGCGCCTTGCTCGGTGACCATGTCGCCGGTCAGATCGAGGGCCTGGTCGCCCGGCAGGGAGAAGAAGCGGAGGAAGGAATCGAGCGCGCGGGATTCGCGGAACTGGGCCAGCAGGTAGATGGCGAAGAGGTGGAGGCAATCCTCATGGTCTTTCAGGTAGTGGGCCGGATCGGCGGAAACGCGGTCAATGGCGGCAATCAGTTCGGGCGTGATGGCGTCGCGTTGCTCGCCGGCGGCAAGCAAGGCGGTTTCGTAGGGAGCGAAGTCGGCTTTGTCGGGGACGCGCTGGAGTTGTCGGAGGATTTCGGCGGTGGTCATGGGCGGAGTGGCCGGCTTATCAGGAGTCGAAGGTGAATTCGGGAGAGACCACCCGGAACTGGTTGCGCGCGTTGCGCCGCCACAGGAAGGTTCATGAGGAGTGGATTCCGGCTGGGTCCGCTGGGTGGCCTTGAACATTTCGTAGTGGCGGGCGAGCCGGGCCACGTAGGCCGGGTCGGTCATCATCTGCTCGCGGAACACGTCGAGCAGGGGGTCGGCGTATTTGGACTGCGGGTGGAGCGGGTCCAGGCAGGCTTCGGTGATTTCGCGGCCGGCTTGCGCGTCGCCGTGCATCCAGCGGGTGTAGAATTCGGCGCTTTCCCAGCCGTAGTTGATCGTGGCCAGAGCGGTTTGCGGCGCCTGCGGCTGGGTGACTTGCAGGAGCACACGGCGGCAGTCGCAGCCGGGATCGTCGCAGTAGAACTCAATAAATCCGTATTCGCCGACGGGCAGGGCGCTGCCGGGAGCGACGACGTGGACGCAGCGGGTTTCGCGGGCGGCAAGTTCGGGAAAGCGGGTGTAGAAGGGAATCATAATTCTGATGCCCGGCAGTCAGGATTCCGTTTGGCCGTCGGCGTGCCGACCGTTGAGGATTCCGACGTTGGTGACCTTGCCTTGGTAGATGTGGTTCATGGTTTCTTCTTTCTGTTGGCTCTCTTGGCCGCCGCGGCACGGGCCTTCACTCGTTTGATGAAGGCAGCGCTGCGCGCGATTTCCTGTTCGCGTTCTTCGGGTGTGGCCGTTCGCAGGTAGCCGACACCGGTTTTCCCAAGCGACGGTTCCGGGCTAGAGCGCGAGTTGTTGGCCAGCACTTCTTCCATGAGGTCTTCCGGCGTGACGTATTCCAACAAGTCCAGGCGCAGTTTGAAGGATTTCTTTCGTGGCTTCTTCATCTTGCGGTCAATTCGGCGCCTCCTGAATTAATTTCGCGTGTTTGGCGTGTTTCGCGGTTGATGGGAATTCGACACCTCACCTCATTCCTCTCCCCGTTCGAGGCGGGGAGGATGTGCGGATTGTGCATTTCCACGTCAGTCACCTTGCCCTGACAGATGCGGTTCATACGGTTGGGTGAGGGTTGGTAGCCGCGTGGGGAGAACTGAAGCGCGGCTTCGCCTGCCGAGCCTTTGCCGAGATCGAAGGCCCAGACAATGTGTGGATTCTTCAGGTCAGTAACCATGGCTGAGCCTGATTGAACGCCTTTTTGATGGATGAATCAAGAGCGAACACCGGGCGTTTAGCCCGCCGGTCTTCGCTGTGCTTTTAACGACTACGCAGTCGTGCTGGATTTGCCGGAGCGACCGCCGCGTTTGCGTTCGTTCTTTCGCACATATCCTATCGCCTCGTACAACTCGCCATCCAGAAAACCGAAGTTCATCGCGCCAAACACGCGAAAAGACGCCAAAGGCAAGCGAGTCGAGCCTTTCCACTTCGAAACAATCCACAAGACACATTTTCAACCTGGATTCGGCAGTAGGATTGGCCGCAAAAAAGCGCAAGGAGCACGGCGCGGCAGGGCCGCAACCAAAGGAGCGCCGACATTCTTGTCGGCTTTGGCGCTGGCGCGCGATTCGGGCCGACAAGAATGTCGGCGCTCCTGCGCCACGCCAGAAAATCCTCGCGGCGCGCGCGGATTCGTACAGGATTGCAGGACACGCTTTTTCCCAGACTGCGCTGGGAAAAAGAGGCTTCGCAGCCGGTTGGCGGCCAACAGGTGTTCGTTGTTGCGTCCAACAGGTTGGTTCTTCTTTATCCGTAGCGGGACAAAGGAATGAACCAATAGAACCGCAACGTCACACTCGATGGTTGAGCCCCAGACTGAATCGTTATGGTTCGAGTTCTTCAATTCTTGCCGCTGCCACAGGGGCAGGGATCGTTCCGGCCCACTTTCGGCGGGGCGATGTAGGAGGTTGGCCTCGGCGGAGGAACGTAGGGCGTCGGCTTGGGCGGTGGAACGTAGGGCGCCGGTTCCGGCTGAGCTAAAGCTCGTGGCGGGGATGGATCACGCGGAGCTTTGGCGGACTTCCGTGCCAGCGCCTCCCGCTGCTCCTCGAAGCAAGCCCAGCCATCAAAGTAGGACGGCGTGTCGGTGATCGGGCGGTGTCTTTCGGCGAAGTCCCGGAACATGGCGTCGCCACGCTCGGCAAAGTCCTTTTCCACGTCATTTCTGCAACCGACCATGTCTTCCTCCACCAGTCCTTCATCGTAAGCGCGGCGGATTTGGGGCAGCAGTTCCTGCGATCAAGTCACCCGTCAGGTCAAGGGCCTGTTCGCCCGGGAGGGAGAAGAACCGGCGGATCGGCTCGAACGCGCGCGGGTCACGAAATTCCGCCAGCAGGCAAAGGGCGTAGATGGGGAGCATGTAGCCGTCAATCTTGAGCAATTCGCCAGCCTGCGCCGTGACCCGGTCGAGGGCGGCGATGAGTTCGGGGATGATGGCGTCCTTTTGCGCAACAGCAGCCCGGAGGGCTTTGCGGGGTGGCTTCGGGCCAAGAGGTTCGAGTTGCCGGAGGATTTCGGCAGCGGTCATGGTGTTGGATGGAGATGCTTGCCGGTTCTTTCCTGCTCAATTTGATTCACTTCGGGTGACTGCTTTGCGTCTGACCGCGCGTTTGGCGGGCTCGCAGATACTCGTCTTACGCCAGGTATGGAATGGTGAGGGGGCCTTGCGGGAGGACCGCAACGCGGGCCTCGGGCCCGAGTTGTTCGAGACGATCCCGCACAGCCGCGGCAATGTCGTGGCACGGCGTCAGGTGCGCGGCGTGAATCGTTTCGTCGGGCAACGAACTGTAGATCAGGACCTGGGCGGTGCGTTGAATGAGGGATTGGATTTGGGCCTGCCATTGTTCCGGCCGCACGAAACCCGGCGTGGCCAGCCTGGCCAGAATCTCCTCGGGACTGGCGGCGCTGCGCAGCAGTTGATCGAGCGGACTGCCGGCGGGCACACCCTCGCGGCATTCGCACGCCAGAATGATGGTGCCGCCGGGCTGAATGATGCGGGCGGCGGCGCTCATCCCTTTGACACCCTGGTAAAGATTCAAGTCCAGCGGGTAGCCGCTGTTGGTTGTGACGACGATGTCGAAGGGGGATTTCACCTTTTGCATGGCGGAGCGGCGCACGAATTCGATCCCGACCTTGTGGGCCTCAAGGAGGTCGCCGGCAAAAACTCCGGTGATCTGCCGCGCTTCGTTCAGCGCGACATTGAGCACAAAACTGGGGCCGACGCGCAACGCGATGTCGCGCATCTCTTCCCAGATCGGATTGCCCACCGTGATGCCAAAGGCGGACTTGGGATCGCCGATGTTCTTTGCGCCGTGGTTGCTCATGACCGTTTTGAGACCGGCGCAGCCCGGCATGATGCCTTTGGGGCCGCCGCTGAAGCCGGCAAAGAAGTGCGGTTCAATAAAGCCGGTGATGATGCGCACGTTCGCTTCGGCCAGGTGGCGATTGAGCAGAGCGGGGGTGCCGTCGCGCGTCGTGCCAAATTGCCGCAGCGCATCCGGATTCTCCGGCTCGTGATTGATGACGCGGTACTCGCGCGCCACTGCCGGGCTGAGCAGTTTCTCCAGTTCGGAAGGCGTGTTGGGACGATGCGTGCCGAGCTGGTTCAGGAGCATGATTTGCCGGCGCGGAACGTCGTGGAGATACTCCAGAAGCCAGGGAATCAGCCGATGGTTGGGCGTCGCGCGCGTCAGATCGGTAAAAGCAATGCAAACGCGGTCGCCGGGCTGAATCCAATCGCGCAGAGGCCGTGGGCCAATCGGGTTGGACAGTGCGGCCAGGACGTGGGCGCGTTCGTCGGCGAGGGCGGCCGTGTGCGACGGTTCGAGGACCGTTGTTTTGTCGTCCGGCAGATCGACGGGCAAATAGCCCTGGCCGTAAGCAAGATTCACTTTCATGGTCGAATACTAAACCAATTCCGGGAAAAGTCGTCTCGCAAATCTTCGGACCGGGAAAGAAGGAATGGGCGGAAATGGAGGCACGCACCGAAGGGTGCGCCGTAGCGTTGGCTGTCCCCAAAATGATACGGCTGAGGACAGGCCACTCTACATCCGCATGCAGGGTGCTCGCCGCTGGGAGACAAAGGCAGGCCAGCAGGCGGGCCAGGAGCAGGCCGCCCCGCCGCTGCCGGAAGCAGCACGGTTGTCGGTGTTGTCTAATGAGGCCGGGTATGGTTTAATACCGTCATGAAGAGATTGAAGATGCGAGGGTCCGTGGCGGTGGCGGCGATTGGTCTGCTTGGTCTGCTGGTGCTGGCAGGCTGCATTACAGAACCGATTACCGGGCGAAGACAACTGTCTTTGGTGGCGCCCGCTCAAGAGATGCAGCTTGGGCTGTCGAGTTTTGAGCAGTTGAAAAAGGAAACTCCGATCAGCCGGGATGCTGCGGCCAACGCCTTGGTGCAGAAGGTGGGCCAGCGCATCGCCGCCGTGGCCGATCTGCCCAATGCGCAATGGGAATTTGTCGTGTTTGACAGCCCGGAGGCGAATGCGTTTTGCCTGCCGGGGGGGAAGGTCGGAGTTTATAAGGGGCTTCTGCCAGTGACCAAAGATGAGGAGGGATTGGCGACGGTGATCGGACATGAAGTGGCGCATGCAGCGGCGCATCACGGGGCTGAGCGGATGAGCGATGCCATGGCGTTGCAGGCCGGCGGGCAGGCGCTGGGCTTGAGCTTGTCGAAAGCAGACCCGCGCACCCAGGCGCTGGTGCAGATGGCTTACGGCGTGGGCGCGCAAGTCGGCGTCCTGTTGCCGTTCAGTCGGACGCAGGAATCGGCGGCGGATCGGATCGGGCTGACCTACATGGCGCGCGCCGGCTACAATCCCGAAGCAGCGGTCGCCTTTTGGGAACGGTTTGCCGAGTATGGCCGGCGCAGTGGCGGGGCGGGCATGCCGGGGTTCTTGCGGACGCATCCGGTTGATGCAGTTCGCATTCAACAGATCAAGGACTGGCTGCCGGAAGCCAGGCAGGGATATCGGCCCCAACGTTGATGCCCCCTGTCGCACCTGGCGCGGCGAGGGCCGATGCGAACAAATTGCTGACGGCAGGGGTCGAATTGCACTTCCTCATTGCTTGCCTCTAGTCAATTTCCCGTGCATACTCGCCGTCATGCCAACTGGCGGGAACGAGACTGAATGGCTGACTCGGAAAAAGCGGATTGATACGAAGCTACGCTCGCTCAACCCGGCCTGGCAAATCGTTCCCTACCGCGAGGGCCTCGATTTCTCCCAGCTCACCTGCCACGCGGTCACTGAGATTCCCACGGAGAACGGGCCGGCCGACTACGGCTTGTTCGTCAACGGCATCTTCCTCGGGATCACCGAAGCCAAGAAGGTGACGGTGAACCCGCAGAATGTCTTGGAACAAGCCAAGCGCTATTGCTTGGGCGCCTTCAACGGCCCAGGCAACTGGAATGGCTATCGCGTTCCGTTCCTCTACGCCACCAACGGTGAGATCATCTGGTTCCTCGATGCCCGGGGCGCCAAACCCGTTTCCCGCCAGATTGCCAACTTCCGCACTGGCCCTGCGCTCGAAGCCATGTTCGCCTTCAATCCCAAGCCCGCCTACGACTGGCTGCTCGAAACGCCGCCGGACATCATCCAGCGCCTCCGCGACTACCAACGCCGCTGCAACCTCGCGACGGAGCAGGCCATTATCCGTGGCTGTCGCGAAATCCTGCTCGCCCTCGCCACGGGCACCGGAAAAACATTTCTGACCGTCACGCAAATCTATCGTCTGCTCGAAAGCAAACTCGCCCGTGGACTACGAGCCGGTGGCCATAAAATCCGAAGTCCGCATGAATGGCGTGTTTCTAAGTGAAGGCGAAACTATCGAGCGCATCGACACCGACACTGGCCAGAAAGCCCTCGACGAGATGGAGGTTGAGCGGGCTTTCGACGCCGCGTCGGTCGAGCGCGACATCACCGCTCCCGATAGCAATCGCAAGATCCTCGAGGAAGTCGCCAAGTACGCCTACGAACACGAGGCGGCCACGGGCCACTTCCCGAAAATCCTCCTCTTCGCCGTCAACGATCTTCCGCACACTTCGCACGCCGACCAGCTCGTCAAAACCTGCCGGGACGTTTTCAACCAGGGCGACGATTTCGTGAAGAAGATCACCGGCAACTCGAACGTGGACCGCCCGCTCCAGCGCATCCGCGAGTTCCGCAACCGCCCCGATCCCAAGATCGTCGTCACCGTGGACATGCTCTCGACCGGCGTGGACATCCCGGCGCTGGAGTTCATCGTGTTTCTGCGCCCGGTGAAGTCGCGCATCCTGTGGGAGCAAATGCTCGGACGCGGCACGCGCCTTTGCCCCGACATCAACAAATCGAAGTTCGTCGTGTTCGACTGCTTCGACGGCACGCAACTGGCTGCCTAAAAAATTATGTCACTCGAAACCACACGCTCCGAAATCACGGCCCGTCTTCGCCAAGGAAAATTTCCGAACGAGCAAGCGATTTCACAAGGCATCGTTCTGCGCGTATTCCAAGAACTCGGCTGGGACACTTGGGATACCAATGTGGTCTGGCCTGAATTCCAAACCGGCGAAGGGCGCGCGGATTTCGCGTTGTGCCATCCTCCCTCAAAGCCGGCTGTGTTCACCGAAGTCAAACAGCCTGGCAAAGCCGAGGAGGCTGTGCGGCAAGCGCTCGAATACGCTTTCCATGCTGGCGTTCCCTTTGTTGTGCTGACCGATGGCAGAACGTGGAGCTTTTATCTGCCAGCAGAACAAGGCAGCTACGAAGACCGGCGCGTTTACAAGCTCGACCTCTACGAGCGCCCACCTGCTGAGGCTGGCGAAATTCTCCACCGCTACCTCGAACGTGCCAGAGTTGAATCGGGCGAAGCACTCGAGGCTGCGCGAAACGAATACCGCAGCCGCAACCGCCGCTCCCAGGCCAGAACCGCCATCCCGGAGGCGTGGCGGGAATTGGTGGAAAAGGGCGACGAACTCCTCGTTGAGATGTTGACGAGCGCCGTTGAATCTAAGGTCGGCGTTCGACCGGATGCTGACGATGTCGCGGACTTCCTCGTCGCGCTGGGCAAGCCGGTCATCCTCCAAGCTCAACGCGGCAGCACAACTCAGCCGGCTACCGCTGTCTCCTCACGTCCGATTCCGACGCACACGACATCGGAGTCGGATCAAAGCGAAAGCAGTGCGGGCGTCGCCGCGCCTCGCATTTCGCCGCGCACGACATCCGAGTCGGCTCGAAGCGGCAAATTGGTTATTCTCGGCAAGGCTTACCCTTACCATAATGCTAAGGAAGCACTGGCTATTGTCCTTCGGGAACTTGCCAAAACGGACGGCACTTTTCTCGAACGCTGCTCTCGGCATCCCGATGCCCAAGGCCGTACGCGCCGCTACATCGCTCGAACGCCGGAGGAACTCTATCCAGATCGAGAGGATTTCCGTGGCATGCGTGAATCGTTGCCCGGCGGTTGGTTCGTCGCCACGCACATGAACAACGTGCTCAAGAAAACCATCATCCGTCTCGCGGTCGAAGTTGCCGGATTGTCCTTTGGCAAGGATGTGATTGTGGACCTATGAACCCTCACGCTTTATGCGCGAACGGGTTCCTCCAATTTGAAATCAGTGCGGACTCTCCGCAGCCCGTGAGGGCGAAAGACAATAGCCCAGCGTTTCAACGCTGGGTTTCCGGGCGAGATGGGAACGAGTCCCGTCAGGGACGAAAGAACACGCGCGTCTTGCCACACAATTTCTTTCGCCTCTGCAGGGCTTGTGCGCGTTTGGGAATCGGTTGCCCACCGTTGAAACGGTGGGCTATTTTCGGTCGTCCCTACGGGACTAAAACACAACGAATCCAAAACTTATGCACTCCTTCACCAGTTGCCTGATGCATTGCGTGTGGGCGACCAAAGAACGCCGCCCGCTCATCAAACCCGAGTTGCAATCACGCCTTTGGCCCTACCTCGGCGGCATCGCGCGTGAGAACAAGATGAAGGCATTGGTCGTTGGCGGACAGGAGGACCATGTGCATGTCCTTCTCTCGATTCCCTCCACGCTTTCCGTGGCGAAGTCCATTCAGCTTCTCAAAGGCAATTCGTCGAAATGGATTCACGACACGTTCAAGGAGCATTGGGACTTCGAGTGGCAGGAAGGCTACGGCGCGTTCAGCATCGG
>CAYIIH010000131.1:0-20123 GCA_964363225.1 uncultured Verrucomicrobiota bacterium
TTTCGTGTGGTGGCTGGGTCTGGGGTTGCCGCCTCTCACCGCTGCGGAATCGAACGCGACGGCGTTTTACCGCACCATGACGTTGCTGGTGGTGGCCTCTCCCTGCGCTTTGGTGCTTTCCATTCCGTCGGCCGTGCTGGCCGCCATCGCCTGGGGCGCGCGCCGCGGCATTCTGTTTCGCGGCGGTGCCGCCGTCGAGAAACTGGCCGAGGTGAACGTGGTGGCCCTGGATAAAACCGGCACGCTGACCACGGGCGAACTGCAGGTGGATCGCATCGAAAGTTTTCCACCGGGCCGGGAAGGTGACATCGCCCAACTGGCCTATTCTCTGGAACGGCTGTCCACGCATCCTTTGGCCCGGGCCATCACCCGGTATGGCAAGCAGCATCAACTCATTCCCAGCGCATTTGACCAATTCGAATGCATGACCGGCCAGGGCTTAAAGGCGCGGCGCGGAGAACAAACCTGCACCCTGGGGCGCCGTGATTGGCTGGGGCAGGGACACCATGCTGAGCGCATCCAACAAGTGCCGTTGACCGAAGCCGGCTTTGCGGAAGTCTGGCTGGAGGAAGGGGATTTGCTGGGGCGGATTGTGCTGCGGGATGCGATCCGTTCCCAGGCGAAAACGGTGGTGGAGGAGTTGCGCCAGGAGGGCCTGCAAATCGTGGTGCTGACCGGCGACCGGCAAGCCGCCGCCGATTTCTTGAAAGCCAATCTGCAACTGGATGACGTGCGCGCCGAGCTGAAACCGCAGGAAAAGGTCTCCGTCATCCAATCCTTCACCGAACGCGGCGACTGCGTGGCCATGATCGGAGATGGCGTCAACGATGCGCCCAGCCTGGCGGCGGCGTACGTCGGGGTGGCCATGGGCGCGCGCGGATCGGATGCCGCCCTGGAGCAAGCGGGGGTGGTGTTGATGCACGATCGCCTGGAGAATTTTTTGGCGGCCTTCCGCCTCAGCCAGCGCGCCCGCCGGATCATCCGGCAGAACCTGATCCTTTCTCTCGGCACCGTGGTCGTGCTGGTCGGATTCGCGCTTTCCGGAAGCATTCCTTTGACCGTGGGCGTGGTCGGTCACGAAGGCAGCACCGTCATTGTGGTCATGAACAGTTTGCGGCTGCTCTTCGGCTCGTCACGGACCGGTTGAACGGCCAGGAGCCCAGAAAAACAGATGATCAATCAAATCCAACTCAGTTCCTGCTGGCAGTGCTTGAACACGACGCAGCTTCTGCTTGCCCTGCTGAGTCTCTGCCTGTGTGGAAATTCGCCCGGGGTTGCGGACGCCCAAAGCGCGGTCACGCCCGGACAAGACCCCCAAGGAGCCACACTCTATGTTTCCAAACTCGGCGACAATTCGGACGGCTCCTCGTGGGGCAAAGCCTTCACCACCATCCAAGCCGCGCTCCACGCCGTGCCTGACGCGCAGGGTGGACACCGCATTGTCGTCCGCCCGGACACCTACATGGAGGCCAACCTCTCTCCCAGGCACAAAGGCGCTGCCGGAGCTTACAATCTGCTGGTAGGCGATTTCGATGGGCGCCTTGGTTCCGGCACGACGGGCTGGGTCGTGCTCGATTCCGGCGACGCCGAGAAAGGTTTCAAAAGCTACGATTGGTGGGGGCCGATTCGCGCTTACAAGAAGAGCTGGTCAAAAGAGCATACAGAAGAGACGTTTTCCGCGATTGGATGGGACCGCTGGATGCTGCGGCATTTCTACGCTGCTGGCGGCGACGGCGGCTTGTTCTTCGACCTCGTCGATAAGGCCGAGCCGTTCACGGTCATCGTCGAGGATTGCGTGAGCATCGGCCGCGCCTTTGGCGGCGGCGTGGCGAATATTCTGTCGCGCCCTGACGAGCCGAGCATTTATCGCCGCTGCAAACTCTGGTGCCTCGACTGGTGGGGCGACGCGGCCGGCGCGTATGTGCGGGCGGAACACGCCGAAATGCCGCCGCATGCCGACGCGGTGTTCGAGGATTGCACACTGGCCGGTCCGGACAACGCATTCCAAGCCGGCAACCCCGGCTACAGCGGCTACACACGCGTCAGATTGAAGAATTGCCAGCTCGTCACGTTCAACTTCTCGCAGCCGCAGGGCAAGCCCGGCTCCGGGGTCATCTACAGCACCATCGAAGGCAAGCTGCTGCATGTTGACTTGGAGGATTGCACGCTGATGGGCTGCAAGATCTTCGGGGCGGGCAAAGGCGAGGTCAGCTACAGCACCAAGGGCGACGTGAAGGCCTACGTGCAATTTCAGCAGGACGTGCCCAAAGGGATGCATCGGCTCGGCCACTGGCCTGTCGATGTTTTTCAAACCATCCTGCCGCCCGTGTCAGCGCCGTCGTCGCGCCGCGCCGCGTTGCGCATCGACCAGCCGAACCTCGGTGACATCTGCGAAGCCACGCCGGTGGTCTGGCAGGACCGGTTGGTGTTGATGAAATGCGTTCGCCCGGCGAGCGGCGGCGCCAAGACGGACTACTTCCTCACGCTGGAAGACGTGGAGTCCGGCAAACAACTGGGCCGCTTTGCCGAAGGCTACAGCCTGGCCTCGGCACTGGTCCAGGGAGGCGCGTTGTATGTCTTCGCCTCACGCTTCGAGCCGGATAGTTGGAACGACGTAACCTTGTTCAAGTCGAAAGACCTTCACACGTGGGAGCAGAAAGTTGTGGTGCAGCAGGAGGGCGAGCATCTCTTCAACAGTTCTGTCTGCGCGACGGACCACGGCTTCGTGATGGCTTACGAATCGGATGATCCGAAATTCACGCCGTTCACCGTGAAGTTCGCCACGTCCACGGACCTGGAAAGCTGGTCCAAAGTGCCGGAGGCGGTCTTCGGCGCGGACCGTTACGCTGCTTGCCCCTGCCTTCGTTACGCGAACGGCTACTTTTACCTGCTCTACCTGGAGCACCGCACGCCGCGCTGGTTTTTCGAGACCTACCTGGCGCGCTCGAAGGATTTGAAGACATGGGAACTCAGCCCCTCTAATCCCATTCTCACGCCCGGCCTCGGCGACGGCATCAACGCGTCCGACCCGGACCTCATCGAGTTTCGCGGCCAGACTTGGCTCTACTACAGTGCCGGCGACCAGCGCACGTGGTCGAAGCTCAAGCGGGCGGTTTATCCCGGCCCGCTGGCGGAGTTTTTCAGGGAGCATTTTCGGGAGGAAGATCGGCTGCACAATCAGTGACGGCTGAATCTACTCCGCATCGGCGTCTGACAATGCGGGCGGGTATGATGACGCAGCCGGACAAATTAACCGGACAAATTAACCGGTTGCATTTCCTTTGGCCTGTGTTAAATGTCCCCTCCCGCTTGCGAGCCGAGCGGGGAGAATATTGGATAACGATTTATGTCACAGCATCGCAGTCTTCGCGGCGCCAGCGCTTTGGGCGCCAAACGCAACGTCTTAAAACGATTCGAGCGGATCGAACTGCTCAAGAAACGCAGCCAATGGAAGCCGGGCGATCGCGTCACGGGCCTGCGCAAAACCAAGCCGGAATCCTGATCCAACGCGCCACGTGGATTCCGGAATGACGATGCCATCCGGCGGCGCCGCGGCGTCCAGGCTGCATTCCGCATTTCCCGCTGCGCCCGCCTCCTGTGCCTGTGCGTCTGCAAAAGTATCTCGCGGATGCCGGCGTGGCTTCCCGCCGCGCCAGCGAGGCCATCATTGTCTCTGGCCGCGTGGCCGTGAACGGCGTGGCCGTCACCGAACTGGGCACCAAAGTCGATCCCGCCCATGACCGCGTGACGGTGGACGGCACGCCGGTCAAAGGCAAACGCAAGATCTATCTCGCTTTGCACAAGCCGGCCGGCTGCGTTTGTTCCCGCCAGGATCCCCTGCACCGCCGCACGGTGGGCGATCTTATTCCCAAGGAATGGCACAACCTGAACTCGGTGGGACGGCTGGACTTTGACAGCGAAGGTTTGATTTTTCTGACGAACGACGGCCAGTTTTCACTGCGCTTGACCCACCCGCGTTATGGCGTGAGGAAGAAGTACATTGCGATGGTCAAAGGACGCGTCGCATCGGAAGTGCTGGCCCGTTTCGTCCAGGGCGTGCGGCACGAAGGCGAGCTGTTGAAAGCGGAAAAAGCCCGTCTCCTCACGGCCAACAACACTGCCAGCGTCGTGGAACTGGAGCTGGGCGAAGGGAAGAATCGCGAAGTGCGCCGGCTGTTCGAGTCCCAAGGGTTGCAGGTCAAGCGCCTCCAACGAACGCAAATCGGCCCGATCAAACTCGGAGAGCTGCCCAAGGGCAAATGGCGGATTTTGACCGCTTCCGAAGTCAGGACCCTGCTCTCCATCGGGGAGCGGGCGGCGGAGAAACCCTTTCGCGAGGATTGACAGCAACGGCCAGAAATTCTCTACTTCTAGACGCTATGAAAACAAATCCACGCTTCGGTTGGCTGGCTTTAATCCTCATCGGACTTTTGGGCATCGAAGTGAGCGCCGAGGAAACGGCCACGGTAAACCAAAAACGTATTAACGTGCGAGGCCAGGCCTCACTCTATAGTGAAGTCGTTACGCAACTCCAAAAGGGTGAAACCGTCACCATCCTGGAAGAAATCACCGTCGAAAAACCAAAACCGGATGAACCGGCCAAGTGGGCCAAAATCAAAATGCCGGCCAATACGCCGGTTTGGGTTTTTGTTCCCTATCTCGACCTCGCCACCAAGACCATCTCCGTCAGCCGGCTCAATGTCCGCGCGGGGCCGGGCGAAAACTTCAGCATCCTGGGCCGCTTGGAAAAAGGGACCGCCGTCAAAGAGATTCGGACGGTGGACGATTGGATGGAGATTGAAACACCGGCCAATGCCTACGCCTTCGTGGCGTCGGGATATTTAGACAAAACCGATTCCAAACCCGCGGCGACCGCGGCCGCCCAGCCGGAGAAAAAGCCGGCACCCGCTGAAGCCGCCGCACCGCCGCCCGTCACGGAACCGCCGCCGCCTGCGCCACCGCCGCCTACCGTGGAAGCGGTCAAGACGGAAGCGCCGCCAGCACCCGTGGTGGACACCAAGCCCGCCGACGCCGTGCCTGTTCCTGAAGCGCAGCCCAAGAAAGAAGCAGTGCCCGGCGCTCCTCCCAAAACCGAGACTCCTCCGGCGGCTGAAGCCAAACCGTTGCCCGAGGTGGCGCCGCCTGTTCCTCCAAAGGAAGAGCCCCTGCCCAGGCGCCTGGTCCGGCGCGAGGGGATCGTCCGCAGCACCGTGAGCATCCAGGCGCCGACTTATTACGAATTGGTCAGCCCGGAGACGCGCAAGACCATCAACTATCTGCACGCCGAGAAAAGCGGGTTAAAACTCAAGCCGTTAAAAGGCAAGAGGATCATCGTCACCGGCGAGGAAGGGGTTGATCCGCGCTGGCCTAATACCCCCGTCATTGAAATCGAAACGCTGGAGCTTGCACCATGATGCCTATGGATAATCTTATCGACGGACGCGCCATTGCCGAGCAGATCCACGGCGAAACCGCCGCTCGCATCGCCGCTTTGCGGCAGCGCGGCCTGCAGCCGGGACTGGCCTTTGTCCGGGTGGGCGAAGACCCGGCCTCGCAGGTGTACGTCGGGATGAAAGAGCGGATGAGCGCCCGACTGGGCATCGCGTCCACCACGCATGTCCTTCCTCAGGCGACTTCGGAAGGCGAGTTGCTGCAGCTCGTCGCGCAACTCAACCAGGACCCAAGCATCCACGGCATCCTGATCCAGGCGCCCATTCCCGCGCACATCAACTCGGCGGCAATTTATTCGGCGGTCCTGCCGTCCAAGGACGTGGACGGCTTTCACCCGTTGAACGTGGGCAAACTGATGCTGGGCGACCCCACCGGTTTTCTCCCCTGCACTCCGGTGGGCGTCCACGAACTGCTGATTCGATCCCAGCTCAAGATTCAAGGCGCCGAAGTGGTGGTGCTCGGGCGAGGCAACATTGTCGGAAAGCCCATGGCGGTTATGCTATTGCAGAAAGCGCGCCATGCCAGCGCCACGGTCACGCTGTGCCATTCGCAAACGAAAGACATCGCCAGCCACTGCCGGCGCGCGGACATCATCATCGCGGCCATTGGCGTGCCCCTTTTTGTGAAGGCGGACATGGTCAAACCTGGCGCGGCGGTGGTGGACGTGGGCGTCAATCGCATTGCGGACCCGAGCGCAAAGAGCGGGTCTCGGCTGGTGGGCGACGTGGATTTTGCGACGGTGCAACCCATCGCCGGCAAGATCACTCCCAACCCCGGCGGGGTCGGTCCCATGACCATCGCCATCCTGATGAGGAACACCGTGCAGGCGGCCGAGACGGCGATCAGCCAGTGACCTGAAATTGGAGTCAAATCGTGCAACCAACTCGCATCCTTCCCGATTTGCAGGCCTCCGTTCTTTGTGAGGAGGTGCGCCGGGAAATCAACGGCAACTTCATCCTGCTCGGAATCATTGGCTTCGTCCAGGTTCCGCAACTGCCGATCACCGCTCACAAGATTTGTCTTTTCAATCGCTGGACGGCCGGCTTTGGCACGTTTACCGAGAGCGTACGTTTGATCGCTCCGGACCAGACGACGGTGATGCGCCAGAGCGAGGTCAAATTCGCGCTGCAAGACGCTTCGCACAACGCCACGAATGTCACGGTCTTTGGCCAGGTGACTTTTGAAGCGGAAGGCGTTTATTACATCGAAGTCCTGGTGGACGACGTCATGAAATTGCGTTTTCCGTTGCCGATTCGCGTGGCTGCGCCGCCCGCCGGAACGCCGCCGGCCAACGCGCCTGGGACTTGATCGGGTTCCTCAGGATTTGATTCATTGCACAAAACCTGC
Organism: uncultured Verrucomicrobiota bacterium; assembly: GCA_964363225.1. Lineage (GTDB taxonomy): Bacteria > Verrucomicrobiota > Verrucomicrobiia > Limisphaerales > CAYIIH01 > CAYIIH01. Next base: position 6,799 of record CAYIIH010000131.1, read on the forward strand.
GGCCGGCTCAAAACAATGGGGAACATAGACCGGCCCGACGAAACGGCGTTGCCACCTTGGCAGCCGCTCACCTTTGGCGGCGTGGCCCGCTTTGCTCAAACCACCCTGACGCGATTATGGGCGATGGAATTCGTGATGGCGGCTCTGGCTGCTGCCATCATCGTCTGGTTTCTGGCCAGCGCCTGGATTCCTGCCATCCGCCAAACCGTCAAACAATTGCCGGCTCAAAGCGGGATTCGCGAGGGGAAATTGCAGTGGCCTGGCACCGCCCCGGTCCGACTCGCGGAAGGAAAGTTTCTGTCCATCCTGGTCAATCCCGGCCCGAGCATGGAAATGGGACAAACGGCCGATCTGCAATGGGAATTTCAAGGAGAGGAGTTGCGCCTTCGTTCGTTGTTCGGTTACGTATCGGTTCCCTACCCGACGGGGTGGATCATCGCACTGAACCGATCGGAATTTGAGCCTTGGTGGGGGGCATGGGAGCCGGCCATCCTAGCTGGCGCCGGTGTGTTGGTCGTTTGCAGTTTGCTTTTTGGCTGGAGCGTTTTGGCCGCCGCGTATCTGTGGCCGGTCCTGGCCGTGGCTTGGCTGGCAGACCGCCACGTCAACCTGGCCACCGCCTGGAAATTGGGTTCGGCGGCGCTGATGCCTGGCGCGGCACTGATGAGCGGCGCGATTCTCTTGTATGGCTTGGGCCGATTGCCGCTGGTCGGCCTTCTCTTTGCGGGCTTGCTGCATATTGCCGCCGGCTGGGCTTATCTCTTGATCTCTCCGCTTCGGCTGCCGCGGCTCTCCGCCTCCATCAGCTTGTCCCAAAATCCTTTCCAGGCGACGGAAGCGGATGCCAAAGCCGAATCGCAAAACCCCAAAGAAGAGGCGTGACTCTGTTTTGCAGCCTCAGTTCTGAGCCTGAATAGAGAGCGTTTTCCCTATTCCCGAGGATCAAGCGCATCGCGCAATCCATCGCCGAGAAAATTCAAAGCCAGCAAAGTCATGGCGAGGGTGCTGGCGGGGAAAACAATGATCCACCAGTACATCCTGATCGGATTGATCTGCGCCGCCCCTTCCGCAATCAGCGAACCCAGACTGGCTTGCGGCGGCTGAATGCCAAGCCCCAGGTAACTCAAAAACGATTCATACAGAATAATCGAAGGCACCGCCAGGGTCAGATAGACGATGATCACGCCGAGCACATTCGGCAAAATGTGGCGCAACAGAATCCGGGCGTGGCTCGCACCCAGCGCCCGACTGGCCTCGACAAAGCCGCGTGTGCGCAACGACAAAACTTGTCCCCGGACAATGCGCGCCATGGTGAGCCAGGACACGGCGCCCAAGCCAACAAACAGGAAGAGCAGCCGCGTCCGGGCCCCGATTTCCGGTGAGAACAATCTTGTGAGCCAATCCTTGAGCAAGCCTTCCAAAGTCGCGATCAGCACAATGACGAACACAATCGAAGGCAGTGAGTACAAAATGTCCACGAACCGCATCATGGCACTGTCCCAGCGTCCGCCCAAATACCCGGCCACGGCGCCCCACAAAACGCCGATCACCAGGCTGACGCCCGCGCCCACGGCCCCAACTAAAAGCGAAATTCTCGCTCCGTAAAACATCCGGCTCAGCAAATCCCGGCCATGAACATCCGTGCCAAACCAATGCCGGGCGCTGGGAGGATCGAACTGCGCCTCGGATAACGCCAGAGGGGAATACGGAGTTACCATCGGCCAAAGCAAAACCAAGAGAATGACCCCGATCAAGAAGACGCCGCTGATGAGGGCGGGCCGATGGCGCAGAAAACGCCGCCAAGCCCGTTGGTTGGGGCTGAGACCGGGGGCAGCCGGTCCCTGGAAAGCGCCTTCGCTATTAACGCTTCTTGGACCATCTGGTTGATCTGGATGGCTTGGATTCCGCAATTCGTCCGGTTCAATCATATCTGACCCTCGGATCCAGCAGGCTATAGGAAAGGTCCACCAGCAAATTAAGGACGAGCAGCAGTACCGCGTAAAGCAAGACCAGTCCCACAATCATGGTGTAATCGCGGTTCAAGGAACTGTTCACCAGAAACACGCCGATGCCGGGAATCTGAAAAATGTTCTCAACCACAAACGACCCGGTCAAAAGGTCTGCCAGCAAAGGCCCGGCATAAGAAACCACCGGCAAAACGGCCAGGCGAAAGGCATGCTTCAGAAGCACCGCCGGCTCGCTCAATCCTTTGGCCCGAGCCGTCCTGATGAATTCCGAGTGCAAAGTGGCCTTCATGCCCTCGCCCATTAACCGCGCCAGGCGCCCGGAATAGTAGAGCCCAAGGGTAATCATCGGCAAAACGGCGTGCCCTGGTGTTTCCCACAAGGCCACTGGAAACCACCGCAGTTGAATGGCGAAAATCATCACCAGCACCGGACCCACCACCAACGCCGGCACGCAGACAGCCAATAACGCCAGAAAGCTGCCCGCATACTCATCCCAGTGCCCTTGCCGCACGGCCGTATAGAAACCCAGGGGAATACCCACTCCGAGCGCCAGGCAGAAGGCCATTGCTCCCAACGACAGTGAAATGGGCAGTCCCTGGGCGATGATGTCATTGACCGTGTGATTCCGGTATTTGAGCGACGGTCCGAAATCCCCTTGCAGCAGTCCACCCAGATACCGGGCGTATTGCTTCCAGAGAGGCTCATCAAGATGGTACTTGGCTTTAAGCCGGCGCTCGACTTCGGGCGAGGCCGGTTTTCGCTCCCTGTCAAAAGGTCCGCCGGGCGCGACGCGCACCAGAATAAAAGCCAGAAAGCTGATCACCAGGAGCAGCGGGACGAAAAAAGCCAGTCGCCTGAGAAAATACATGAGGATTCGGCTCACGCCCCTCTCCCGATGACAAGGAGAGGAGGGGCGGGGTTGTGCTTTCTGAAATGGCGAGTGAACCGGATGATCTTGGACTGCGCTCCAAAGAACGAAGCCGTCAAGTCACTTCCCGCACCGAATTATGTTCGCCATAGGGATTAGGCACGCGGAGACTGCACTCCGGATCATCGCACCACTGGCCATCGACCAGAAAGCGATAATGATAGGTGCCCGGCGCCAGGGACACCGACGTTTTCCACACCCCGCTCTTTTGCTTTTTGAGAGGGACGGGATTCTCCTGCCAATGGGTAAAATCGCCCACCAGCATGACACTCAGCGCTGTCGGAGCGTTATAGGAGAAGGTTTGCTTCTTTTTTGTCGCTTTTTCTTGCGTCATAACATTCCTGCCTTTCCAGAACCGGGAATTCTTTTTCCCGCCGTCCGCCCAGCTTGGGGTGGCGGCAGGCACGGTAGGCATTCATAACCGATAATAAGTTTCCCAGACCTGCCTCAGTCTAAAGAGAAATCCGTCAAAGAACAAGGTTTTTGAGAAACGCAAATCAGGCTGGTCCGCCTTGATGAAACGGCGTTACGGCCTGATCCGCACCCGGATTGAATCGTAAATGTTTCTGACGGTGGGCGTGCCGTATCTGGCTTCCAGCCGTTTCACGATAAAATGCCCGCGCGCCATGTTTTGAAAGTGATCGATAAACAAGACATTGATGACGGAGCCCGCCGCCGCGCCCACCACCGGGACGGCTTTGGCGGCCACTTGCTCCGAAACCACCACGCCGAAACGGGAAGCGATGAGCGCGATCAGACGCATGATGGCGGGAGCGCCTTCCTCCACCACGCCCCTCTGCGCCAAATACGCCGCGGCTTCGGAGACGGCTTTGGCCAGAGTCGCCCGGATGATCCAATAGGCATTTTCAGCGGCATCATCTTGAGGGCTTCTTCCGCCCAGAGCAAACACCTCCAAACAAGATATCCGGGTGTCCCAGGAATCCAGCTCGTGCCCCTCGCTGCGGGCAATATCGGCAATGGAACGTAGCATGATGGTGGTGGAAATAGGCAATTCCAACGGCAGCGCGGCGAGCCCAAATGCTCCGCCAATGCCTCCGGAGGCCCCGGCCAGGATTTTATGCATCAGGTTGGCCGCGCGAGGACGGCTTTTCCTGTCGATGGTCAGCACCGCAACGTGCAAAGCTTTCGAGAGCGCGGCATGACTTGCTTTCTGCACGGTCGCCACCCAGCCTTTGGGCAGCAGTTTAAAGCCTTTTTCAATGGGCGATCCCATCAGATTGGCCAGCCGGGCCGCCAAACCGGGATTCTCCAGCAATGACTTGGCGTAAGCCAAATCGGCCAGTTCGTCTTCGGTCAAGGCCTGGATGCGGATCAGATTGTTCATGCTGGTTCTTGGACCGGCTCCAGGCTGGACCGTCCGCCAGCGGGAGCCAATCATTTCCTTTCCTTAACAGCCTGGCTCTCTTGGGCCGCTGGGCGGCGGAGACGGTGTCGGCAGGACGAACGTTCCCGAGCGGAGATGCAGGTCCCGTTGCGGAAAAGGGATTTGAATGTTGTTTTCCCGGAGTTTCTTCTCGATGGCAAAATAGAGTTCGCTGCGAAATCGGCGCGGGGCAAAGGTCATTTCGGACGTCCAAACCGCCAGTTCAAAATCGAGCGCGCTTTCTCCGAAGCCGATGAAAAGAAGGGCGGGCTCCGGCTGGCGCAACACTTTCGGATGATCCCGGGCGACCTCCAGCAGAACGCGCTGCAGGAGTTCCAGGTTTGTTCCATAGGCCACGCCGACGGGCAAGCGCAGGCGGACCCGGGGATCGCCATGGCTCCAGTTGATGACGCGGCTGGAGATGAAATCCGAATTGGGCACGATGATCGTGATGTTGTCATTGGTCACGACCGTGGTGCTGCGCAAGCTGATCTTGGTCACTTGTCCCACCACGTTGCCGACCTCGATCCGATCGCCAATCGTGATGGGCCGTTCCGCCAGGATGATGAGGCCGCTGACGAAATTGCTGATGATGTTCTGGAGGCCAAAACCCAGACCAAGCCCGACCGCGCCCGCAATCACGGCCAGCGAACTCAAATCGATCCCGACAATAAGCAGAGCCACGTAGAATCCGAAGACGATGAATACGTACCCGACGATGCGGCTGACGGTGTACTGCAAGGGAGGATCGAGACGCGTCTGCTTCAGCAAATGCAGGACAAAATGCTTGCGGAGCAGGCGCTCGCCCAGCATCACCAAACCCACCAGAACCAGGAGTTTGACAATCCCCAGCAACGTCAACTGGCTTTGCCCCAGCTTGACGAGAGGATACTCCAGGATTTTTTGGAGGATGACGAACAATTCTGTGACTGCGTCGTTCATAAAACTGGTTTCTCATTCAACCGCCCGCCACGATCCGGACGATTTCCAGGCGGTCGCCGGCGGCCAATTGGCGCCGCCCAAACTCGGAAGGCGCCACCGCTTCGCCATTATGCTCCACAACCACGCTGCGCGGAAGCAGCTTTTGCGAGAGCAGGAATTCCTCGATCGAGCAAGGAAGCTGGGCGGCGATGGACCGGCCGTTGGCGATGATAAAGGGTTGTGCCATAATGGCTTTTTAAAATCAATCCGGGCTTCCGGAAACTGGTTCAAGCCGTCAGCGCCGCGTCCCAATCTTTCCAAACCGGTTCGTACCCCAAACGTCGCACGAGCGCCGCGACCTCTTGGGCCGACCGGGAATCGGATATTTCAAACTGGCCGGTGGCCCGGGTCAGCCTTTGCTCAAGTGGCGCCCATTCGCTGGCGTTGGCCGCCAGTTCCACGATGCGCCCTCGCTGGGTCAAATGAATCTTTTCCTGGCCTGCTCCCGTGTAGCCGCCCGGCTCGGTGTGGCTGCCGGCGCTCATCAGCGTAATGCCGAGCGGAATCAAGCCATCCCGCAGTTGAGCCCGCTCGCGTGTCGAAAGGACCAAGCCGACATCAGGAAACATCAAGCGAAAGGCGCAGACCAATTGGACCAGTTCCCGGTCGCTCATCCGGGTGAGCGGCTCGAACTCGCCGGCGTTGGGGCGGAGCCGCGGCAAGGAAATCGTCAGTTGCGCCTTCCAACAATGCCGCAACAGATATTGGGCGTGCGCAGCCACGCTCAGGGCTTCCCCACGCCAATCACTCAGGCCAATCAGCGCGCCGATGCCGAGCCGGCGAAAACCTGCCGCGTAGGCGCGCTCGGGAGTTTCCAGGCGCCAGTCGAAATTGCGTTTGGGTCCGGCCGTGTGCATTTGGGCATAGACAGCGCGGTCGTACGTTTCCTGATAGACCACCAAGCCCTCCGCCCCAGCGGCGCAAAGCGGACGGTACTCCTCGGTCTCCATCGGACCCACCTCGAGCGAAAGGCTGGGAAATTCCTCGTGCAAAACACGGACACAATCCTCGAGATACCGGTGGGAGACAAATTTCGGATGCTCGCCCGCCACGAGCAGAATATTGCGAAATCCTTGTTCCTGGAGGAGATGGGCTTCCCGCAGCACTTCCTCGACGCTGAGCGTCACCCGCAGGATTGGATTGTCGCGGGAGAAGCCGCAATACTTGCAGTTATTGACGCACTCGTTGGATAAGTAGAGCGGGGCAAACAGACGAATGACTTTCCCAAAGCGCTGCTGTGTCAGGGCCTGGGATCGGCAGCCCAGTTCCTCCAATTGCCCGCCCGCCGCCGGAGAAATGAGATGCGCAAAATCAGCCAGTGCAGGATGCGGATTGTCCAGGCTGCCTCGCACATCCCGCAAGGTCGCCGTCCGGGAACGTTCCAGGAGCGCACCCAAAGGGAGCGAGTTAAACTCAACAACAAAACTCATGAGCAAAGCGTAGCAGAGGATTCGGCTCAGACAAGGAGGAGGTGGCGGCGAGGGTAACTGGTCAGTGACGGCGGGGCGTCGGGGTCAGTACTGCACTTTTTCCGGGATCGCGGGCGGGAAAAAGTGAGGACTGACCCCTGCGCCTTACTGGCGAGGTCGAGCCACTTTCTGCGCAACTTTTTCGCGTTTTTTCCCCAGTAGCGTATGACGGCTGGGTGTGCTACCCGTGAGAGCGGGAGCCTCCGGACAGAGCCGGCGCGAGTGACGTCGGCTTCCTGCGGGTGAGGCTCCGGCGACAGCGGGCACCGACTGGCCGCAAACGATCAATCGATAAGTCCAACATCATGAAGACATTGCTCCAGAAATCACCGGGCCGCCGCCGCGTGAACTACCCCAAAACGAAATCTTACCCACTCGGCCAAGCTATCTGGCTGGCCGTCCTGTGCTTGGCTGTTTGGGCAGTGGAGCCACGGGCCGTTGCCCAGACACCGGCCAAACTCGACATTCAACTATATGCGGGGCTGACCGTCACCGGTGCGGTCGGAACCGTGTACTCGGTCGAATACGTCACGGACTTGGCTCAAACGAACAACGCGAGCGCCTGGCGCTGTCTGGAGTTTCTCCAACTGCCCGCCAGTCCTTACCTGTGGGCTGACAAGTCCGGCCCGGCCACCGGCAAGCGGTTCTACCGGGCGGTGGTGTTTGCAGCGCCTACGAACCTGGTATTCATCCCGCCCGGGACGTTCCGGATGGGCAGCCCGACGAACGAAGTGGACCGCTGGGAGGACAGGGAGGGTCCGCAGACGGCGGTGACGATCAGCCGGGGGTTTTGGATGGGGAAGCATGAGGTAACCCAAGGCGAGTATCTGGCATTGATGGGCAGCAATCCGAGCACGTTCAATGGCGTTCGGCAAGATTGGCCCGAGCCGGGCACTAACACTGATTTCGGCATCGACCTTTCCCGCCCGGTGGAGACGGTAACTTGGTATGATGCCACGAACTACTGTGGCCAACTTACGCAGCGGGAGCGGGCGGCGGGGCGGATAGCGACGAACAGTGTGTATCGGCTGCCGACAGAGGCGGAGTGGGAGTATGCGTGTCGGGCATGGACCTCGACGCGGTTGAGTTACGGGGATGACCCGGGCTATACCAACCTCACGGACTACGCGTGGTATGGCGACAACAGCGGCGGTGGGACGCATCCGGTGGGGCAGAAGTTACCCAACCCTTGGGGATTGTATGACATGCATGGGAATGTGTTTGAGTGGTGCCAAGACTGGTTTGGCCTATATCCCGGTGGGATTGCCCTCGACCCGCAAGGGCCTGCTACGGGCTTGAACCGCGTGGTCCGCGGAGGCAGCTGGTACTACTGGATCGTCAACACCTTTTACTGCCGGTCTGCGGGCCGCCGCTACCTCTACCCGGACGACTGGGGCAACAGCGGCCTCATCGGTTTCCGGGTTGTGCTGGCCCCAGGTCAACCCTGAGCAAAACGGTGGACGGACTGGCTTAAAGCACAAGAAGAGGCAAATGCACTTACAACGGAAAGAACACCCATGAGAACGAATGAAATGAAATCAAGCGACACTTCGATGTTTCGGGTCCGATGTCGGATGGTCAATGTTCTCGTGACGCTCTTGTTGCTCCTGCTGCTCCTGTCCTCCGCCGCCGAGGCCGCTGAACTGCGCGGGGTGCTGGACGGCAGATACCTGAACCTCAGTTGGGAAGCCCTCGACGGCCAACTCCAGGAGGCAGCCACTCCGAATGGACCTTGGCAGATGGTGACGACGGCGGGATGCACCTACCGACCCGCGACGGCTTCGGCCCAGAAGTTCTACCGGCTGATTCTGCCGGCGCCGGGCAAGAAATGGCTGACCGTCGCCGCCGTTACCATGACATCACAAACCAATACTGCGGCCAATCTTCAGACGTTCTTCTCCTACATGGAGCGGGCCGCCAGCAATCGTGTGGATTTGATCGTTTTCCCCGAAGTGGCGCTCCAGGGGTGTCCCGGGTGGCGGGAAAACTCCTCGCCACCATCGGTCCAGGAGATGGCCTACACCCGACAGACCGCCGAAACGATCCCGGGGCAGAGCACCAGCAACGTGGTGGCGAAGGCGAAGGAGTTGAGCCTCTTTGTGGTCTTCGGGATGACGGAAAAGGACGCGGCGGGCCTGCTCTACAACGCCAACGTCTTTCTGGGTCCGGCGGGGGTCATTGGCAAGCACCGGAAAACATTCCACGTGGGGAATGATGGTTCGATTTGGAGCCTCAGCTCAGGGTTCGAAGTTCTCGCCAGCCCACTCTGCAAAATCGGCCTGATGATCTGTGCTGAGATGGCTCTTTATCCCGGACCGGCCTTGGCGGGCCAAGGCGCGGATCTGCTGGTGACCTCCTCGGCTTGGTGGACTTCCGTCGCGTACAATTGGGACCTGTTTACGGTGGGGAATGCCGTCCAATCCAAGCGTTGGCACGTCGTCAGTCAGCAGGTTGGCACCGTCGGTCATGTGCAGGTTTACGGCCACAGCCGCGTGGTCAATCCCAAGGGCACGATCGTCTGTGACACCGGGGCGACGGAGGGGCTTGTGATTTGGGCGACGGATATTATGATTGACGCCGGTCGCTAGCCGCGCGTCACGGCTCTCTGGCACTGGGCAGAGCGCTCACAAACCACGCCAGAGCAGCGTGATTTCACCCAGGCGGGTCATTTGCCAATGGTTGACAATAGATAATGGCTGCAGAGAATGGTCCCATGAAGATGGCGACCTTGAACATCAGCTTGCCCGGACCGATGGAGGCGTTCGTCCGCGCCCAGTGCGATCGGGATTACGGCAACGTCAGCGAGTACTTCCGCACCCTGGTTCGGGAGAAGATGAAGCAAGAGATTGACGAAGACCTCCGCTTTCTGGAATCCACGCGGCGCCGCGCCGCTCCGGGTCCCTCGGCCGAGGACGTCGAGGAAATCCTGACGCTGCAGAAACGGGTCAGAAAGGACCTCGCCCGTGCGCGTCGTGCTTGACGCCAACGTGATTGCCTCTGGAGTCTGTTGGGACGGCGAGGCGTATCTCTGCCTGGTCAAACTGGCCCGGCGGCACGCCTTGGCCTTTGGCACGGAGGAAACCCTCGCGGAGACGAAGGAGGTCGCCGTCCGGCTCATTCGGCAGAAACGGCCCAAACATAACACGGCGGGGCGGCTGACGTGGTACCTGAGCCGGGTGCGCAGGGTGACCGCGGCACCCTTGGGCAAACAGCGTTCCCGGGACCCGAAGGACGATCCTTACCTCTCCGCCGCTCTCGCCGCTGAAGCCAAGTGCTTGGTCACCTATGACCACGACCTCTTGGTCCTGGGCAAGCCGTTTGGAATCGAAATCGTCAAACCCGCTGAGTTTCTGTGGCGGCTGCCGGGTTAACCCAGTTGTTCGTCGCTCTCCTCCATCGTGCCCGTGGCGGAGCAGTCGGCCTTTCCAACACCCCCTCACACCTCATCACTCCAGTTCCCCAGCCCTCACGGCTCTCTGGCACTGGGCAGAGCGCTAACGACCCACGCCAGATCGGCGCGGTCCTGTTCGTTGCGGACAGGAGTTTCTGGCCCCGTGCGTGTGCGGCCCAGGTATTGCCACTTCTTGAAACCGACGTGCCCATCGGCAAACGCCAGGTTCGCTCCGCAACCCCTGTCTCGGTAGCCAGGAATCATGTACCAGAAGCCGGTCTGGTCTGGCTGCACAAAGAATGCCCCCGACGCCATGCTCGCCTCCTCTTCATCCATGAAGGTGAACACGCTGCCGGGCCGTCGCAGCTCCGTCAGCCTCTCGACAACCACCGGGTGCATCGCTCGACCGTTGTCACCGTTGTACCCGCCGTTCATCGCCGAACTCAGCGCCACGTTGAACGGGCGCGATGCTTGGCGGTCGCCGTAGCGCCAAAGCGATTTGTCCGAAGGGCAACGGTAAAGGCCCGTGCTTTGGGTGTAACGCCAGAGCGCGCCCTGCCGAATCCCGTCGGTGGAATCGCTTCTGTAAGTATTCACGGCGTCACTGCTCCTTTCTCCGCCGCCTCGATTTCCTCCCACGACGGCGCGCGCCAGAGATGGGCAATACCATCGAGCGATACGGCAGCCGACGTGTTCCCGTCAGGAGAAAAGGCAACGTGCATGAAGTGTTGTCCCTCGCCCTGCAAGGTCAGAAGTTCCCGGTGCGCCACCAGATCCCACAGTTTCACGGCATCTCTTGGGCTGGATCCGCCCGTGGCCGCCCGTCGGCCATCGGGGGACAAGGCGGCACCGCAAACCATGCCGAAATGGCCCCGCAAAGTCGCCAGTTCCCGCCGGGCAAACACATCCCAAAGCCGCCGGGTAGAACTGTCGAAGCTGGTTGAAAACATCTCCCGTCCATCCGGCGAGAAGAGCACTCCCGTCACAATTGCTTGATGGTTGGTGAACGTGGTTTCGTGCTGTCCAGATGGAAAGCGCAACAGCCTCACTGACCCATTTTGGTATCCGGCGGCCAGGAGCCGGTCGTCCGGCGAGAGGTCCACCGACAAGAGACCGGCAGATTGGTTTCCCTTCAGGGCGACCTCCTCCCAGTCGCCGGTTTGCCAGATTCGGGTGCTGGTCACCCACTCATTGTTGAGAGTGACGGCGAAGAGGAAGTTGCCACTGCGAGAAAAGCCGAGCTTGCCGTACCACTCGCAGGGAACGGTGAAGTTGGTGACCGCACGGCGGGCCATCCAATCCCAGATGGTGAGTATTCCCGGAGTCTTGCCCGCAGCCAGCCAACGGCCATCCGGTGACAGGGCTACGCCCCAGTGGTTGCTGCCCAACGCGGACAGGTTTTCCGTAACCCGGATCGACCGGGCATCCCAGAGCGCGAGTGAACCGTAGCGGTCGGCCGTGATGAAGCTTTGGCTGTCCGGCGTGAACGCGAAGCCAAGCCGGGGCGCTGCCCTCGGGTCGAGCGTCTTGAGCGCGAACTGCGAGGTTTCGAGCTCTGCGATCGAGTCATACCCGAAGCCGACGGCCCAATTGGTGTGGGCGGAGGCTCGGCTGCTGGCGGTGGCGTCCCAAAAGCAGAGCGAACCACGATAGCCTGCAGTCACCAGAGTGCGGCCATCGGGCATCATAGCCAGGGCCGGCAGCCCTTCGCCGGAACTCCGCAAACAACGAAGCTCGGTGTGGTCAGCCGCGTTCCAAATCCGGATCGTTCCGTCGCCGCTCGCCGAGGCCAATTGCCGGCCATCTGGCGTGAAGGCGAGTGCGTTCACCGAATCCGTGTGGTTGGTCAGTTGCCCCCGAGGCTCCCCGGAGTTGGCGTCCCAGAGGCGAACCGCGCTGCCCAGGCCCGCCGCGAGTAGTCTCGCGTCCGCCGAAAAGACAAGTGCGACGACGCCTGCGCTGCTTTGCGTCTGCAAAGGCACCACGGTTCCCGTCCGCAAGTCGAGGAGTTGAATATGGCCGTAATCTTCTCCGATGGCCAACCGGTTTCCATCGGGTGAGAAAACCACGACACCGGCGGGCCGGCGTCGTGGGGGCGGCACCGTGAAGTTGGTGAGCGTTCGGTCGGACGCCCAGTCCGCCACCTTGATGTTCCCCCGATTGTCGAACGTCGCCAGCAGCTTGCCGTCGGGCGAAAAGGCCACGGATCGGACTTGAGCCTCGTGCGTGAGCGTCCTGGTGACCTTGCTTGCGCTTACGTCCCACAAATCAACCGCCGGTTGTCCGGTCGCATTCCAGATGCCCACGGCCAAAAGGTTGCCAGTGGGGGAGAAGGCCAGGGCTTCTGTGGTGGCGATGGGCAACGCAGTCAATGGCCGTTTGGTGGTCAAATCCCAGAGCGCGACCTGGTCCCCGCACGCCAGCGCCAATACCGTTCCATCTTTCGAGACCGCCAGTGCGCGGATAGAACGTGGATACTTGTGCAGCGTGAACAACTCGTCACCCTGGCAAAGCTGCCACAGGTAGCGCCATTCCCAATGGCGGAGGTCAGTGGCAAGTGACGAGTGGCGAGTGGCGAGTGAAGAGTCGGCGGGCCGATGTTTGTCCAGCAAGCTGACCGCGAGAGAACGGTTGTTGTCCGAGAGGGCCAGTTGCGCGAGGTGCATGTCGGCAGCGTATTCGCCGGCTTCCGCTCGCTCGCGTTGTCGAAGCTCCGCTTGGGCGTTTTGGCGGGCGAGCAACTCGTTGGATTCCGCATTCCGCCGTTGCGCTTCCGCCCGTCGCCACTGCGAGAGAATTCCCACGAAGCCCACGACTGCCACGAGCACCACTGCCCCAAGTGCCGTCGCCAACGCCGGCTTCCGCCGACACCAGCGCCAGACTTTCTCCGCCCGGCTCGTCGGTCGCGCCAGGATCGGTTCGCCGCGCAGAAATCGGCCCAATTCATCGGCCACGGCCTGGGCCGTGGCGTAGCGGCGCGAAGGCTCCTTCTCCAGGCACTTCAAACAAATCGTCTCCAGGTCGCGCGGCACCGCCGGGTTGAGCAACCGCGGCGAGACCGGCTCAGCGGTCAGCACCTGACTGACGATGACCTCCAACGAGTCCGCCTGAAAGGGCGGGCGGGCCGTCAGGAGGTGGTAGAGAATCCCACCCAAGGCATAGACGTCGCTGTACCGGCCCACCTTGCCGTGCTTGGCCGTCGCCT